>JAZIHR010000048.1:0-18565 GCA_036678445.1 Alphaproteobacteria bacterium | reverse complement strand
CGCCTGTGCCGAGACCAGCCCCAGCTCGGTCAGCCGCCGGATCGCCTCGCGCACGGTATGGCGGCTGACGTTGAACTGCTGGCCCAGTTCGGCCTCGGTCGGCAGCAGCGACCCCACCCCGTGCCGGCCGGTCTCGATGTCATGCATCAGGGCCTGCGCCACGATCATGTAGCGAGGCTGGCGGGCGGACAGTCGAGGATGAGGTAAGGGCATGGCAGGGCCTTTGTTCTACCGATGCGGAATGCGCCGGTCGTCGGGGCGTTCGAGGCTTTGCAGGATATCCAGCGTATCAGCACCCAGCCGGGGCGCAGGGCGGGCGGGCAGCGTCTCGCCGGGGACGCGGATCGGGCAGGCGAGCGTTCTGATCGTTCCGCGCACCGGGTGAGCGACCTCTGTGATGAATTCCTGATCCTTCACATACGGGTTATCCAGCGCCTGCGCCACGTCATAGACCGGCGCGGCAGGCACCTTGCCACCAAAGATTTCCATCCATTCCGCAGTGCTGCGGGCCGACAGGATCCCGTCCAGTTCACGGGTCAGTTGCTCGCGGTTTTCCAGCCGCGACTTGAAATCGGCATAGCGCGGATCGTCGGCCCAGTCCGGCCGCCCGATGGCCTGCGCCAGAACCGGCCAGAACTTTTCCTTGTTGCACATGATGAAGATCCAGCCGTCGCCGGTGCGGTAAAGCTGGCTGGGCGTCAACGAGGGGTGCGCAGAGCGTGGCTGACGTTCGGTCCGGATGCCGTCGTTCATATACCAGGTGCCCAGGTAGGACAGGTTGTGCAGCGCGACCTCGAACAGGCAGGTGTCGATGTCGCGACCCTGCCCCGTCGCCCTCGCGCCAAGGATGGCCGACACCGTGGCCAGCGCCGCCATGGTCCCGGTCATCATGTCGATGATCGAGATGCCAAACCGCGCCGGCGGCCCCTCGGGTTCGCCGGTCAGCGACAGATACCCCGCCTCGGCCTGCGCCAGGTAGTCATAGCCCGGCCATGACTTGCGCGGCCCGCTGCGCCCGTAGGCCGACAAATGCGCGCAGACCAGCGCCGGGTTCACGTCCTTGAGCGCGTCATAGGTCACCCCCAGCCGTTCCGGCAGGTCGCCGCGCAGGTTGTTGAATACCGCGTCGCTGCGGGCAGCCAGCTTGCGCAGGACCTGCTGCCCCTCGGGCGTTTTCAGGTCCAGCGTCAGCGAGCGCTTGTTGCGGTTGAAGGACTGGAAGAAATGGCTGTCGCCCGGTTCGAAGAAATGCGGGCCGACATGCCGCCCCACGTCACCGCCATCGGCCGGGTTCTCGACCTTGATGATATCGGCGCCCAGATCGGCCAGGTGCTGCGTTCCGAACGGCCCGGCGCCGTATTGCTCGATCGAGACGATGCGGACACCGTCCAGAGGCAAGGTCATACCGGATTCCTTTCGATCAGTTGGCGCGCGATGATGATGCGCTGAAGCTCGTTGGTGCCTTCGCCGATGGTCAGCAGGGGCGCGTCGCGATACAGCCGTTCCACGTTGTATTCCTTGGAATAACCATAGCCGCCATGGATGCGCATGGCCTCGGTGGCGTTTTCCAGAGCCGCCTCGGTGGCAAAGTATTTCGCCATCCCGGCCTCCATGTCGCAGCGTTCGCCGTGGTCGTAGGCGCGGGCAGCGCTTTCGACCAGCAGGCGCGCGGCCTCGACCCGGGTCGCCATCTCGCCCAGCTTCAGCTGGATGGCCTGATGTTCGCAGATCGGCTTGCCGAAGGTCTTGCGGATCTGGGAATAGGCGGTGGCTTCGTCCAGCGCCGCCTGTGCCACGCCGACGCCGCGGGCCGCGACGTTGATGCGGCCCAGTTCCAGCCCCGACAGGATCTGCTGCAGGCCGCGGCCTTCGATCCCACCGATCAGGCGGTCGGCAGGCACCCGATAGTCCGTGAACAGCAGCTCGCAGGTGTCGATGCCGCGATAGCCCAGCTTTTCCAGCTTGCGCGTGACCTGGAACCCCGGGCCCTTTTCGGCCAGCAGCAGGCTCATCCCTTTGTGGCGGGGCTGTGCCTCGGGGTCGGTCTTGACCAGCAGCGCGATGCAGTTGCCCTGCCCCGAGTTGGTGATCCAGGTCTTGGCCCCGTTGACGACGTAATCTTCACCGTCGCGCCGCGCCACGGTGCGGATCGCTTGCAGGTCGGTGCCGGCGTCAGGCTCGGTCAGGCCGATGCCGCCGCGCAGCTCTCCGGTCGCGAAGCGCGGCAGGAACAGCGATTTCTGCGCCTGCGTGCCGTGGCGCTGCACCGTCGCGGCCATGATGAGATGCGAGTTGATGATCCCCGACAGCGACATCCAGGTGCGCGCGATGCGGGTGATGATCCGGGCATAGGTCGAGGTCGCCAACCCCAGCCCGCCGTAATCTTCCGAGATGATGCAGCCGAACAGCCCCATCTCTTTCATCTTCTCGACGATCTCGGCCGGGTAGATGTCGTCGTGGTCCATCCTGCGGACATGCGGCGCCACCTCGGTTTCAAGAAAGCGGTCCAGCATGTCCAGGATCATGGTTTCCTGTTCGTCGTCCTGCCGGGTCATGGTATTCTCCTGCATCTCAGTTACCCGCCAGCAGCGCGGCGAAATCCTGCGCGTCGCCGATGTCGTCCAGCGACAGCACCGCGTCCTCGACCCGCGACAGGGCGGCATCCGACAGCGCCATCGCGGCGTTTTCGCGGAACTTGCGGGTGATGTCCTCCGCACCAAGCGGCCGGTCGGACGAGCCGCGGTTGATGTCCTCGCGGTGGCGCAGTTCGCGCCCGTCCTTCAGTCGCACGATCACCTCGCCCGAGTAGTATTTCGGGAAAGGCGCATCCGGGTCGATCTCGTAATCGACTTTTTGAGCCAGCATCAGCGTTTCGGGGTCGGCCAGCGCGGTGGGTTCCAGTTCGCGCAGGCCGAAACGGCCGTGGCGGATGCCCGAGGCGACCGCGAAGGGAATCGAGAACTGCGCGTCATAGCTGTTCTGCGGGCGCTTCTTGGTGGCGACGGGTTCGCAGACGGTCTTGACCACTTCGGCCGGGATCAACGCGCGAATGCTGTCGATCATGTCGGCGGTCAGCCCGTGGCTTTCGCGCAGGATCACCGCGGCGTCGGCGCTGGCATGGGTGAAATGGCACGCCGGCAGCGGCTTGACGGCGACATTCGCGACCTCCCATGTTTCGCCCAGTCCGTCGGTGGCCAACGACAGGTCGCAGTTGTCGGCCAGCGGGCCCAGATGGCTGGCGTAAAGGCCAAAGCGGCCTTCATACGCCGCCTTCGGGCCAACGAAACCGTTGCGGGCCAGCGCCGCGGCAGTGATGCCCTGCGCGCCGGCGATGCCGGGATGGATGCGCTTGGTCCAGGCGCCGTCCTGCAAGAATTCAAGACTGCCCGAGGCCAGCGACAGCGCGATCCCCTGCGCCGAGGTCAGTTGGTCCTCGGTCAGGTTGCGCATCCGCCCGGCGATCAGCGTCGCGGCGAAAATGCCGATAAGCCCGGTCGGGTGAAAGCCGGTCTGATGGAACCCGCCCTTGGCCACCGATCCCAGCCGCGTCGCGACCTCCATCCCCGCGATATAGGCGGTGACCAGGTCATGCCCGCTGGCGCCCAGGTCGTCGCCCATCCCCAGCGCGGTGGGGAAACAGCTTGCGGTGGCGTGGATCACGCCGCGGGTATGGGTGTCGTCGTAATCAAGCCCGTGGACCAGGAACCCGTTCATGGTCACCGCGTCGCGCAGCGACAGGCGCGCGCCGTGGCCGATCACCGGGGACGGTCCCACGCCGAATTCGCGCAGCGCGCCCAGGGTGCGGTGCGCAAAATCATACTGGGTCGAGGCCAGCGCGATGCCGACCGCGTCGAGTATCAGGTAACGGGCCCGTTCGCGGACTTCGGGGGGAACTACGTTTCCGTCCAGTGTGCCCGCGAACGCTGCCAACTGGCGAGAGATGGTGGTCTGGGTGGTGGTATCGTCAAGCATGACTGGCCTTTCAGCGGACAAGCGCAAGCGAGATTGCGGGGATATAGGTGATCAGCATCAGCCCGGTCAGCCGCACCACGAAGAACGGCATCACGCCGCGGGCGACCTCGTGGACGGGCAGGCGGGCGATGCCGCTGATGACGAACAGGTTCAGTCCGATGGGCGGGGTCAGCGTGGCGATTTCCACGTTCGCCACCATGATCACGGCGAAATGGATCGGGTCGATGCCCAGCGACTGCGCCAGCGGAAACAGCAACGGCGCGGTCAGCACGATCAGCGCGATCCCGTCCAGGAACATGCCCAGCACCAGCAGGATCAGGTTGACCGCCAGCAGGAACATCCATGGCTCCATGTTCAGGTCGGAAATCAGCCGCACGAGATTGGCCGACACGCCCATCCGCGCCATGACGAACCCGACCAGCGAGCCCCCCATGACCACCGCGAAGATCATCGTGGTTTGCAGGACGGATTCCCGCGCGACCGCCCAGAAATCATCCAGCCCGATCGAGCGGTAGACCAGCAGCCCCAACAGCGCCGCATAGGCAGCCGCCAGCGCGGATACCTCGGTCGGGGTCATGAACCCGCTGTAGATCGACCCGATCACCAGCACCGGCATCAGCAACGCCGGGAAAGCGGCGGGAAAGCGGGTGCGGAACCCCTTCCAGTCGGGGCGCGCGGCCTTGACCCCGTAATTGCCGCGCCGGACCATGATGCTGACGCCGATCATCAGCAGCGCGGCCTCCATCAGCCCCGGCAGGATGCCCGCCATGAACAGCCGGTCCACCGGCAGCCCCACGATGGACCCGATCAGGATGAACCCCAGCGACGGCGGGATCATCAGCCCCAGCGTGCCGCCAACCGCAACGATGGCGGCGGAAAACCGGGCCGGATACTGCTCGCGCCGCAGCGCCGAGACGGTGGACGAACCGATGGCCGCCGCCGACCCCACCGAAGACCCGGACACGGCGGCAAAGAACACGCTGGTGATCAGCACCGTCTGGGCCAGCCCGCCGCGAACGGCACGGACGATCGAGCCGACAAGTTCGACCATCAACTCGGCGATGCGGCCGCGCATCATCAGGTTGCCGGCCAGCACGAACATCGGGATCGCCATCAGCGAATAGCTGTTGACCGACTTGAACGCGGTCTGCGCAATCACGGTCGAGGGCACGCCGTCGATGCTGAGCACCAGCACCGCGGTCACCAGCCCCAGCGCGACCGCGACATGCGTGCCGATCGCCAGAAGCAGCAGGGTCAGGACAAGCGCAACGACGATCACAGCAGCGGCCCCTTCATCTCGGCTGGCAGTTCCGGATCTGCGTCGGCCACCCGGTAGGGGTCATGGCCGCGCAGCGCCGCGAACAGGGCGCCAAAGTAGTAGACCCCCATCAAGATCGCCCCCAGCGGCATTGCCAGGAACAGTACCCACATCGGCAGATCGAGATTGGATTCCGTCAGCATCCCCATCGACCTGTAACGCAGCACCTGCGGGATCGAGGCGTAGAGCAGCACCCCCGAAAACAGCACGCCCAGCGCCGTGGTGACATTGTGGGCGGCCTGTGGCAGTCGGGCTCACTGGCGCGCGCCCCGCATCGCGGTCCGGATCTTGGGGCCGGCGCGGCCGGCCGCGCCCAGCGTCAGGAAGAATGCCCAGATCATCAGGTAGCGCACCGATTCCTCGGCCCAGAAATAGCTGTGGGACAGGGCCGAACGGCTGATCGATTCCATCAGCATGACGCAGGTAGCCAGCAGCGCAAGCGCGGTCGCGATATTCAGAAGCACCCGGCGCTCGACAATGGCCCACAGGCTTTCCGGCGGCCCGGCGTCAGGTACGGGATCGCCCGGCCCCGCCCCCGCTGGATCAGTTGGAGACGCCACAGCTTGCCTCCAACTCGTCAAGGGCAGCCATCACCTCGCCATGGCTGGCGCGGAAGGTTTCGTTTTCCCGGGCCGCCAGTTCTTTCCAGCGCGCCATTTCCGTATCGTCGGCGATATTCACGGTGGCGCCACCCCCGGTCATCCGTGCCAGCAGCTTTTCGTCAGCGGCGCGTGCCTCGGTCCATTCGCGGGCGATGATCTCGTCCAGCGCCCCGGTGATGGCTGCCTGCTGGTCTCGGGGCAACGCCTCGAACCAGCCATTGTCCACCACCACGGCATAGGTCGACAACGACAGACCGGGCACATACCAAGCCTGATTGCCGGTCGAGCCAATCATTTCGGCCCAGCCCGCAGGGGACGAAAACACCCCGTCGATTGCGCCCTGCGACATCGCCGTGCTCATTTCCGAGGCGGCCATGGACACCCCACTGATCCCCAGGCTGTTCATCAGTTCCAGGAACACCCGGCCGCCGGTGACGCGGACCTTGGCCCCTTTGAGATCGTCCATGGTCCGGACCTCGCGGTCCTTGAAGATGAACAGCAGATCGGCGGTGCGCAGCAGCCCCAGAACCCGCAGGTTGCGCGGCTCGACCTGGGCAGAGATCAGGCTGGTGATCCCCTTGGAAAAACAGGCATTGCCCATCATTTCATCGGTGATGGCAAAGGGCAGGTTCAGGATACCGGTGGCCGGGGCAATGGTTTCCAGCCGCACCGATACCGGCCAGACCATGTGTACCGCACCCGTTCCCAGCGCGGCCAGCGCATCCTGGTCGTTGTAAATCTGCCCGGCGGGGAAAACCTTGACACTGACCGCACCGCTGGTCCGTTCACCGACCATCTGTGCGAATTCGTTCATGTAATCGGTTTTCCAGTGGGTCGCGGCAACCTCGCTGGGCAATACCAGATCCGCGGCAGAGCCCGTGCCCGCGGCCAGCGCCAGCACGGTCGAGGCCAGCATCGCGGCCATGGCGTGTTTGACGTTCATCTTGTCCTCCCCCGATGAAAGCCGCCCTTCTCCTCCGTCGGGCGGCGAAATCTGCGCGGCTGTCAGTAGCCCGCGTTCTCGTCAGTGCTTCCCTCGCGCTTCTGGATCAGGGCCGAGCGTTCGAAGCGCATGAAAACGGTGCCATCGGCCTTGATGCCGGTAGTCTTGACCGTCACGATCCCCGCGTTCGGGCGCGACCTGGATTCGCGCTTATCCAGCACCTCGGATTTCGCGTAGATGGTGTCGCCGGGAAAAACCGGGGCCGTCAGCGCGATTTCCTTCCACCCCAGGTTGGCGATGGCCTTGCCCGAGACCTCGGGCACGGTCATCCCCAGGACGATTGCCAGGGTCAGGCCGCTGTTAACTAACGGCCTGCCGAATTCCGACTTTGCCGCATAGGCGCTGTCACAATGCATCGGATGCAGGTTCATCGTCATCAGTGAAAAATTGATGTTGTCGCTTTCGGTGATGGTTCGCCCGGGGCGATGTTCATAGACGTCGCCGATCTCGAAATCCTCGTAATACCGGCCGATCTCTCCGCGATAATGCTGTTGTCCGATGGTCTTCACTGATCTTCACCTTTCGAGTCGTGCAGTATTATCCGCATGTCCGTACATTAATGAAGTTCGAATGTCCGGTCAATGCAATCTCGCCCGTTATCCCGGAAAATCCGGCCGCAGCCGGTTGAACCCTGCTTCCATCTCGAACCGATGGCCAAGCCGCAGCAGCAACTGCTCTTGCCGGGGGGCGGCGATCAGTTGGACGGCCAGCGGTACCCCGCCCGAATCCTGCCCCGAAGGCGTCACCAGCCCGGGCAACCCCAGGAAATTGAGTGGTCGCGTAAAGGCAGTGAGCGCCTCGAGATTGCGGCGCATCGTGTCCCCCAAGGCCGCCTCGACCCGGGCAGCCAGCGGCACCGGCCAGCGCATCGCGGGAACCAGCAGGGCATCGCAGGCAGCCAGCGGCCCCGACAGCATCTCGTGCAACGCAATGCTGCGCAGGCGCCGGGCGCGCACATAATCGACAGCACTGGTCGCCAACCCCTGCATCAGCCGGGCGCGGGCCTGATCCGGCAACGCTGCCGGGCCGGATTGCAGCGCCGGCAGATGCAGCGCCGCGGCCTCGGGTTTCCAGATTGCATCGGCAAGATCGGCATAGGCGCCATGGTCCGGCACCGGGATCGCCACCAGCGTGACGCCCAGGTCGCGAAAAATGCCGGCGGCACGGTCGAAGTTGTCCTGCACCTCGGGGTGCAGCCCGTCGCAGTAATAGCTGGTCGGCACCCCCAGGCGCAGTCCGCGGATGTCCCGCTCTACGGCCGCTTCGTAGCCCGGCCGATCCAGCACATCCATCATCCGCGCCAGGTCCCGGCTGGACCGCGCGATCGGGCCGGGGCAGTCAAGGCTTTCCGATAGCCCCATCGCCTGTTCCAGCGACAGCAGCCCCTGCGTGGGCTTCAGCCCGACCACGCCGCAACAGGCTGCCGGCAGGCGCACCGAACCGCCAGTGTCCGAACCCAGCGCGCCATATGCAAAGCGCGCCGCCACCGCCGCACCGGACCCCGAGGAACTGCCGCCGGTAATCCTGTCGGGCGCGAACGGGTTCCGGCAACGGCCAAAGTCCGGATTATGTCCGGTCGGCCCCATCGCATATGGCGCCATGTTCAGCCGCGCGAAACTTACCGCCCCTGCCCCGTCGAGCTGGGCCAGCAGCGGCGAGGTCGCCTGCATCCGCTGCGTCTTGCGCGCCATCGCGCCATAGGTCGAGACCTCGCCCGCACGGTGGAACATGTCCTTGTGCGCCAGCGGCACCCCGTGCAGGATCCCGCGCCTGTCCGCAGGCAGCGCATCCAGCGCCCGCGCTTCGGCCAGCGCTCGTTCCGGCTCGGTGGCGATGATCGCGTTGATCCGGCCGTCGTGGCGTTCGACCGCGGCCAGAGCTGCCTCAAGCAGCTCGACCGCGCCGACCTGTCCGCTGCGGGCCGCATCCGCGGCCTCGCATAGCGTCAGTCCCAGAAGGTCGCTCATGCACTCTCCCCCTGCAACAGCGCGTCGAAGCTTGCCATGCGTACGCCAGCCAGTGTCATGTCACCCGCGGCGTGCGCCACCGCGCCGGCACCACGCACCATTTCGGCGGTGAACCAGCGCGCTTCGGCCTCGGACAGGATCACGCCATGGATCGCCAACGCATAGGCCGCGCCCATGGCATAGGTAAGGGACGTGGCCGCCCCCCCCTCGGGCATGTCAGGGCCCCTCATTTGAAAGGCGCGGTGGCGGCCTGGAATTCTTCCCAGGCTTCAGGATATTTCGCCCGCCAGTCGGCAGTGATCGCTTCGGCCGCGGTGACGAATTCTTGCCGCCGGTCGCCTTCGATGGTAGCAAAGCTGCCCCCCTTGGCGATCATTGCATCCAGCGCCTGCTGGTCCAGCGCCTTCGAGCGCGCCCAGTCGTCGTGGACAAACTCGGCCATGGTGGTCTCGATCGCGGTGCGGGTATCCTCGGGCAGGGATTGCAGCCACTGGTCGTCCATGAGGATCGCATAGGTCACCAGGTTCAGCCCTGGCACCAGCGTGCCATAAGGGACCGCGTTGGTGCCCGCCATTTCCCAGCCGCCGGCCGAGGTCAGCGCCCCGTCGATCGCCCCCTGCGACAGCGCCGGTCCCATTTCCGGCGCCGGCAGCGCCACCGAACTGGCGCCGAACGCACCCAACAGATCCAGCAGCACCCGCCCGCCCGTGGCACGGATCTTCATGCCGCGAAGATCGGACATCTTTTCAAGATGCTGGTGACGGGTCAGGAAAAACAGGTCAGCGGTGCGAGCAATCCCCATCACCCGGATCCCGCGCGGCGCCATGTATTTCTGCAAATAACCGGCGACGGCCTCGGGTGCGCCAGGCCTGGCCATCATCTCGTCGTCAATCGCAAACGGCAGGCTGAGCACACCTGCCTCGGGGGCGATGGTTTCCAGCCTGACGGCGACCGGCCAGACCATGTGAACCGCGCCCGTCCCCAGCGCAGCCAGCGCATCCTGGTCGTTATAAAGCGTCCCGGCGTGAAAGACCTTGGGCTTGACCGCTCCTCCGGTCGCCTCCTCCAGGATCCGGGCCAACTGGTCGAGCACACCGGTCGTCCAGTGCGACGTCGCCAGTTCGTCGGTGATCACCATCTCGACCCCGGCTTGCGCGCAGGCAGGCAGGACGGCTCCCGTGGCTGCCAAGGCACATCCAAGCAGTGCCGACTGCAAGACAGCACGGCGGTTAAAAAACTCGGACATCCAATCCTCCATACATCCGGACATTTGGATAAGACCGAATCGCTCATTCGGGCAAGGAAAATCGCGAACGCCATTTCGAGTCATGCAGGCTTGGGCGTGGACAGCATCTCGACGGACGCGTCGCGCAGCCGGGCGGACATTGAACAAGAGAGGTAGCCGCCCCCGCCACCCACCTTGCGCCGCTTTTTTTTCTGACACACCTGTCCTGATGGACGCCGGCAGGAATGCCGGCAAAGCTGCTGGTCCCCGCTACATTGTAGGAGTGGCCCGGTCACCCCCTATTGCCCGCGCGCCTCACGACGCCCACTTCCGCAGATGGCCCGGCCTCCCCCGCAAGGCCGGGCACAGGCGAACCCTGCCCAGCCCGGCGCCAGCCGCTTCTTTCTGGCCCAAATACCCATGCAACGGCGACGCCGGCCCGGCGCTGGTTGGGATGGTGCCCTCCTCCCGACGGCCGGACCGGCGCGCGCCCCGGTTAGATCGCCAGGTAGCGGTTGCGCAGGTCGGCGTCGTCCAGCAATTCCTGCGCCGAGCCGGTGAACACCAGTTCGCCCGAATCGAGGATCACCGCCCGGTCGGCCAGCCGCAGCGCCGCCACGGCGTTCTGTTCCACGATGATCGTGGTGATGCCGCGTGCCTTGATGTCCTGCACGATATGCTCGATCTCGCGCACGATCACCGGGGCCAGCCCCTCGTAGGGCTCGTCCAGCAGCAGCAGCTTGACCTCGCGCGCCAGCGCCCTGGCCACGGCCAGCATCTGCTGCTCTCCCCCTGACAGGGTGATCCCTTCCTGGTTGCGGCGTTCGGCCAGGCGGGGGAAATGCTCGTAGATCTGGGCGATTTCCCAGCCCTTGTTCGGGGAGACCTGCGACAGGATCAGGTTTTCCTCGACCGTCATGCCGGGGATGATGCGCCGGTCCTCGGGGACCAGCTGGATGCCGGCCTGGCTGGCCTGCCACGACTTCATGTGGTGGACCGGCTGCCCTTCCAGCCAGATTTCCCCCTGCATCACCACCGGGTCGTCGGTCCGGGCGATAGCGCGCAGGGTCGAGGTCTTGCCGGCGCCGTTTCGGCCCAGCAGGGCCAGCACCTCGCCCTTGCGCACCTCAAGGCTGACGCCCTGCACGATATAGCTTTCGCCGTAATAGGCATGAACGTCGCGCAGCGCGAAAAAGGCGTCCGGCGCCGGGCCGGTCGATGGTGCCGCATTCATTCCGCCGCCCCCCCGAGATAGGCTTGCTGCACTCTGGGATCCTCCTTGATGTCCTGCGGCAGGCCCGAGGCGATGATCCGCCCCTGCGCCAGCACCGAGATCCTGTCGGCCAACGAAAACACCACGTGCATGTCGTGTTCGATGATGACCTTGGTCATGCCGCGCAGCTTGATCTTTTTCAGCAGCTCGATGGTGGTGTTGGTGTCGTGGCGCGACATGCCGGCGGTGGGTTCGTCCAGCAGCAGCAGGCGCGGATGCTGGATCAGGCACATGCACAGCTCCAGCCGCCGCTTGTCGCCCCGCGACAGCGCCCCGGCATGGTCGTCGCGCCGGTCCCACATGCCGAAATCGTTCAGCAGGTTTTCGGCCTCGTCCCGGATCGCGGATTCGCGGGCCGTGGTGCGGAACAGGTTCAGCCGGAAGGCCCCGTCGCGCCGGGCGAATGCCGGGGCCATGACATTGTGCAGCACCGAAAGGTCGGCAAAGATCTCGGGCGTCTGGAACACCCGGGAAATGCCCAGCTGGTTGATCTCGTGCGGGGCCTTGCCGGTCAGCACGGTGCCGTCGAACACCACCGCCCCCGAACTGGGCGGGATGCGCCCGATGATCACGTTCAGCAGCGTGGACTTGCCGGCGCCGTTGGGGCCGATGATGGCGTGGGTCTTGCCCTCTTCGATTTGCAGGTCGATGTCGGACAGGGCACGCAGGCCGCCGAAATTCTTGTTCACGTCCGCGGCGTGCAGGACGATGTTCGGAACTGCTTCGTTCATTGCCCGGACCCTTTCTTGCCGTCACCGCTGCCCGGCTTTCTGCGCCGCACGCGGGCCACCAGTCTCTGGAAGCCCTCGACCAGGCCGCCGGGCAGGAACACCACGATCAGCACAAACAGCAGGCCCAGCGTCAGGTGCCAGCCCTCGCCGACGAATTTCGACAGCACCGAGACCACCACCCCCTGCACTCCGTCAGGCAGGAAATCGAAGGTAGCGTTCAGCATGTTGCGGTTGATGGCGGAAAAGATGTTCTCGAAATACTGGATCACCCAGGCGCCGACCACCGGGCCGATCAGCGTGCCCACCCCGCCAAGAATGGTCATCAGCACGATATTGCCCGATTCCGTCCAGCGCATCCGCTCGGGCCCGGCGATGGGGTCGGTGACCGCCAGCAGCCCGCCCGCCAGCCCGGCGAACATCCCCGAGATGACAAAGGCCGCCAGCATATAGGGCCGGATGTCGAAGCCGGTGTAGATCATGCGGGTCTGGTTCGACTTGATCCCCCGCAGCGCCAGCCCGAAGGGCGAGGCAAAGATCTTCTGCGAGACGAAGAAGGCCAGGATCAGCAGCGCCGCGCAGATATAGAAGCCGAAATACCCCGACACGGTGTTGCCCAGCAGCGAAGGCGTCGGCAGCCCCGCGCCCCCCACGGTCGAGGCCCCCAGCGCCGCGTCGATCACCCGTGGGTCATCGCGCGCCAGCAGCAGCCCGGTTTCGCCGTTGGTGATCGGCGTCAGCACCGAATAGGCCAGGCTGTAGCACATCTGCGCGAAGGCCAGCGTCAGGATCGAGAAATAGATCCCCGTCCGCCGCAGGCTGAAAAAGCCGATGACCAGCGCGAACACCCCCGCCAGCACCGTCGAAAAGATCAGCGCCGGCACGATGTCCATGGTCAGCAGCTTGAACGACCACACCGCGGTATAAGAGCCGACGCCCAGGAACGCCGCGTGGCCGAAGGACAGATAGCCGGTCAGCCCGAACAGGATGTTGAAGCCGATGGCGAAGATCGCGTAGATCGCGAATTTCTGCATCAGCCCCGGATAGGCGGCGCCCAGCGGCGCCAGCCAGATCGGCATGGTCAGCACGACCACGGCAAAGATCGCCAGCTTGACCTTGTCCTTGTGGGAAAGTTGGAACATCGGCTCAGCCCTCCATCACGCCGCGCCGGCCCATCAGGCCCCGCGGACGCACCAGCAGGATCACCACCGCGACCAGGTAGATGATGACCTGGTCGATGCCGGGGATCAGCGACTTGACCGCGGTCATCGAGGCAAAGCTTTGCAGGATGCCCAGCAGGAACCCCGCCAGCACCGCCCCGGGCAACGAGCCCATGCCGCCCACCACGACCACCACGAAGCTGAGGACAAGGAAGTCCATGCCGATCTGATAGTTCGGCGGCAGCAGCGGCGTGTACATCGCCCCCGCCACCCCGGCGACCACGGCAGCAAGGCCGAAAACCACGGTAAAGCGCTTGTCGATGTTGATGCCCAGCAGGCCCACGGCCTCGCGGTCCGCCATGCCGGCGCGGACCACCATCCCGAAGGTGGTGAAGCGCAGGAAGGCGAACACCCCCGCAATCACCGCCAGCGAGAACATCAGGTAGATCATCCGCCACCATGGATAGGTCAGGGTGTGCGGCTCCATCCCCAGCCAGCGGCCGATGTCGGCGGCCGAGCGCAGGCCCGAAGGGATCGGCTGCGGCCAGGGGTTCGGGCCATAGATGCTTTTCACGATCTCGCCAATGACGATGGCAAGGCCAAAGGTCACCAGGATCTGTTCCGCATGGGTGCGCTTGTAGAAATGCTTGATCAGCCCCCGCTCCATCGCGATGCCGATGACCAGCATCGCCGGAATGGTCAGCAGGATCGAGAACGGCACCGAGTAATCGACCAGGAACAGTCCGAAATCGCCCAGCCAGTCCTGCACGACGGGCGCGCGCACCTCAAGCGGCTGCCCCCAGGGCGACAGCTGCGTGGGATCGGTGGTGATCTTTTCGATGGTGATGAGATAGCGGAAGGTCACCGCCATGAAGCAGCCCAGCATGAACAGGGCGCCATGCGCAAAGTTGACCACGCCCAAGGTGCCAAAGACCAGGGTCAGCCCCAATGCGATCAACGCATAAGCCCCGCCCTTGTCCAGCCCGTTGAGCAGCTGCGCGAGAAACGCGTTCATTTTCCCCCCTGCGGGTTGCCCCCGTAGTTTCTTGTGATTGGCCGTGACAAGGCCGGCGCCTGCCGCGGCGCCGGCCCGGGATCACCTGCGGATCAGCACTGGTTGGGTTCGTAGGGCCCCAGTTCGCCGCCAAAGATCGCCGGGTCATAGGTGACCTCGTCGCGCGACGATTTGCCGATCACGTTCAGCACATCGAACTTGCTGGTGGGGGCGTCGTTGCCGCGCACCACCAGAACTTCCTTGAAGCACTGGTGATCGCTGTCGCGATACAGCGTCGGGCCGTTGCCCATGCCGTCGAATTCATGGCCTTCCAGCGCCTTGATTACCTCGGGCGGGTAGAAGGACCCGGCGCGCTCCACCGCGTCGGCGTAAAGGATCGCCTGCACATAGCCGGTATGGGCCGACTGCGAGGGCGGGGCGCCGTAGGCCTCGCCATAGGACTTGGTGAAAGCCTTGGTGCCCTCGTCCTCAAGCGCCCAGTGCCAGTTCGAGGTGCCGATGATGCCCTTGACCGCCTCGCCCGCGCCCACGGCCATCAGCTCGGAAAACATCGGCACGACGATCTCGAAGTTCTTGCCGTTGGCCTGGCGGTCGCGCAACCCGAACTGCACCGCCTGCGGCAACGAGTTCACCATGTCGTGCCCGTAGTGGTTCAGGATCAGCACATCCGCGCCCGAGTTCAGCACCGGGGTCAGGTATTGCGAATAATCGCCCAGCCCCAGGGGCGTGCGCACGGTGGCGACGGTTTCCCAGCCCAGCGCCTCGGTGGCGTTCTTGATCGATTCCTCTTGCGTCCAGCCCCAGGTGTAGTCGGCGGTCAGGTGATAGGCGCGGCGGTCGCGGCCATAGGTTTCGGCCAGATAGGGGGCGATGGCGACGCCCGACTGATAGGCGTTGAAGAAATGGCGGAACCCGTAGCGGCGCTTGTCCTTGCCGGTGGTGTCGTTGGAATGGGTCAGCCCGGCCATGTAGATCACGCCGCGTTCCTGGCACAGCGACTGCACGGCGATCGCCTCGCCCGAGGTCACGGAGCCGGTGACCATGATCGCCCCGTCGCGTTCGATCATCCGGCGGGCGCCGTCGCGGGCGGCGTCGGTGTTGGTCTGGGTGTCGCCCGAGACGAAGCCGACCTTCTGCCCCAGCACCCCGTTACCCTTGAGGCTGAGCGGCTTGAGCGTGTTGATCAGCCCGCCGTCGCCTTCGCCGTTGATGTGCTTCACCGCCAGTTCGTAACCCTTGAGCTGGTCCAGACCCTCTTCGGCATAGGATCCGGTCTGCGGCACGTTGAAGCCGAACACGATCTTGCCGCTGGCGGTGGGGTCGTTGCAGAAATTGTTGGCCCATGCCCCGCGCGTGAAGAACATCGGCGAGGCCAGCGTCGCCGCCGCCCCTGCCCCCATGGTGCGCAGCAGTCCGCGCCGGTTGATGATCAGCTTCGACATTTCCTTCCTCCCTGATGTGACTTTTTGTCATTGTTGCTTGCATCAAGAGGGCAAGGATGGAACGATCTCAATAAGAATTTGATTGCAATGGATTTTCTTGTAAACCATCAAACGATTTACAAGAAATGTTGTAAATGATTGACTCGGGCAAGGGATCAACGGGGGCACCATGCGCGCGCCGGTCGGCATCAGGATACGTCGGCAGCGGCTGGACCGGGGCATCTCGCAGGCGGGGCTGGCCCGGATGGTGGGCATCTCGTCCAGCTACCTGAACCTGATCGAGAATTCCCGGCGCGACGTGGGGGGCGCGCTGCTGCTGCGCATCGCCGAACAGCTGCAACTGGACATCGACGAACTGTCCGGCAACCAGGAACAGAAGACCCTGCAAAACATGCAGGAAATGCTGCGCGACCCGGTGTTGCAGGGGCTGGATTTCGGCCAGACCGATTTCCGCGACCTGCTGGCCCGTTTCCCCGAGGTGGCGGCGGCGCTGATCCGGCTGCACCGCATGGGCGCCGAGGCCATGGCCGAGGTCGAGGCCTTCACCAACCGCTTCGCCTCGGACCCGCTGCTGGGGCAGATGCTGCACGAGGTGCTGAACCGGCTGACGGGCATGCGTTCCAGCGCCGAGATCATCGCCCGCGTCGAGGATCTGAGCGAGGCCGACCGCCACCGCTTCACCGTCGCCATCAACCGCGAGGCGCAAGAGCTGAGCACCACCATGCGCGGGCTGGTCGGCTATTTCGACCGCGCCACCATCCGGCGGCGCACCATCTCGCCGGTGCGGCAGGTCGAGGACGCATTTATCGCCGCCAACAACCATTTCCCGGCGCTTGAAGATCTGGCGGACCGGCTGCGCGCGGACGTCGCGGGCGAGTTCGGGGAAACCGCGCTGGCCGCCGTGCTTGCCGACCGCTTCGGCCTGCGCTGCCGGCGCTGGCCCGAGGCCCCCGGCACGCCCGAGACCCCCGGCACGCCGGCGCCGCGGCTGGCCGAACAGGCCCGGGCCGACCACGAAAGCGGGGTGCTGTGGCTGCGGGCCTCGGCCCCGCTGGCGACGCGGGTGTTCCGCATGTGCCGCCAGATCGCGGAACTGGCCGCGCCCGAACTGCTGGACCAGACCTGCGCGGCGCTGGAACCTGCGTCGGACGAGGCGCGGCAGCTGATGCGGGGGGCGCTGTCGTCCTATGTCGCCGGGGCGATGATGATGCCTTACGAGCGGATCAGCGCCACCGCCGCGGAACACCGCTACGACATCGACCTGCTCAGCCATATCCATGGCGCCAGTTTCGAACAGGTGGCCCACCGGCTGGTGACGCTGCGCCGCCCGGGCGCCGAGGGCGTGCCCTTCGGTTTCCTGCGCGCCGATCCCTCGGGGCGGCTGACCAAGCGGTTTCCGCTGCCGGGACTCAGCCTGCCGGGGGGCGGGCATGGCTGCCTGCTGTGGCCGATCTATCATACGGCGGCGGCGGGCGGGGTGGTCCGCCAGATCGCCGAGTTTCCCAACGGCGCGCGGTTCCTGATGATCGCGAAATCGGTGCCCAAGCGGATCTCGACCTGGGCCGAACAGCCGCTGGTGTTTTCGGTGATGCTGGCCTGCGACATCCACCACGCCGACCGCACCGTCTATGCACAGGGGCTGGACCTGTCGGACACGCGCACGCAACTGGCGGTCGGCCCGTCCTGCCAGCTGTGCATCCGCCAGAACTGTAGCCACCGTCAGGAGGACGCGCCCGCCTGACCCGGCAGCGCCACCCCCAAGGCAGCGCCCTCGACCGCCCGGCAAAGCGGCAGCGAGATGCGGAAACACGCCCCCGGCATCGCGCCGTCCACCAGCTCGATCCGGCCTTGCAGCTTGCGCACGATGGTGTGGCTGATGTTCAATCCCAGCCCCAGCCCCGGGAAATTGCCGCCGGTGTTGCCCCCCTCTCCGATCCGGACGAACTTGTCGAAGATCGAGGCGCGGTATTCCGGGGGGATGCCGTCGCCGTTGTCCATGATCTCGACCAGGTATTCCGTCGCCGTCACCCGCGAACGGACATGCACCCGCGGTTCGGGGTGGCGGTTGTGGGCGATGGCGTTGGCGATGATGTTGATGAAAACTTGGCACAGCCGGTCCGCATCCCCCGACACCATGACCGGCGCCGGCGCGGGATCGCGCGAAAACCTCATGCTGCGCTGGCGGGCGATGGCATCGCAGACCTCAAGCGCGCGGCTCAGCGCCGCCTCGGGGTCGACGGGGTGGTTTTCCCAGTCCCGCTCGCCATGTTCCAGCGCGCTGAGGTCCAGGATCTCGTCCAGCAGCCGGGTCAGCCGCACGCTTTCATGGTGGATCAGCCCGACGAAACGTTCCCGCTGCGCCTCGGCCAGGTCGGGCTGGCGCATCAGGATTTCGGAAATCGAGCGGATCGAGGTCATCGGCGTGCGCACCTCGTGGCTGACCTGGCTGAGAAAATCGTCCTTCTGCCGGTGCAGCGCGTGAAGTTTCGCGTTCACCTCTTGCAGTTGCCGGGCGGTCTGGCGCAGCTCTTTCGATTTCTTTTCCAGCTCGTTGGAATGGGAAATCACCTGAAGCGTCTCGTCGGCGATCTGCATGACCTCGTCCAGCGACAGCGCCCCGCCCCGCACCACCTTGGACAGCAGGATATGTGCCGAGGCCGCGCCGATCGAGCTGGCCATCTCGCGTTCCAGCCGGATGATGAAGCCGGGCGGCGCATCGGCGTCCGGGGCGTGGGCGCCGTGGCGGATACCCGCATCCTCGAACAGGGTATGGGCGCGCTGCCAGCCCAGCACCCGCTCGGCCAGAAAGAACAGGTCGTCGGCGGTGGCGGTGCTGCGGATCGCCTGCCCTGCCCCACCC
>JAZIHR010000047.1:0-18661 GCA_036678445.1 Alphaproteobacteria bacterium | reverse complement strand
GTGTGCCGCCGGCTGATGACCGTTCCCGGCGTCGGCCCGATCGTGGCGCTGACCTATCGTGCGACCATCGACGTGCCGTCGCGGTTCCGGCGCTCCAAATCGGTTGGCGCGCATCTGGGGCTGACGCCGCGTGCCCACCAGTCTGGCGAGGTCGACTGGACCGGGCGCGTGTCCAAGAGCGGCGATGCGATGGCACGGGCGGCGCTTTACGAGGCCGCACACATCCTGCTCGTCCGTGTGAAGCGCTGGTCGTCGCTCAAGGCATGGGGCATGCGGCTGGTGAAGAACCGAGGGCATATCAGAACGTCCGCGTCCCAGATCGTCACCATGCCATGCTCGGGCATCCCGAACACCTGCACCTCTATGTCGGCGGTCTTGTAGAGAATCGGCTTGGTGCGCGGGGTCTTCGCCAGCGAGAAGAACGGCCGTTCCATCAAGTCGCGCTGGTCGCGCGGCGGCGCGTCGCCGGTCGCCACCACGAATGGGTCGAGACGGCTGCGCTCGCTGTCCTCGGCCGGCTGCGCGGGGGCATGATCGTCCTCGCGCAGCATCTAGCAGTCGCCCCGTTTTTCGGGCGTGAGCGGACGCGCCGGAAAGACGGTGCCGGCGGTCTTGTCGCGGGTGGATTTGC
Organism: Alphaproteobacteria bacterium; assembly: GCA_036678445.1. Taxonomy (GTDB): domain Bacteria; phylum Pseudomonadota; class Alphaproteobacteria; order Rhodobacterales; family Rhodobacteraceae; genus Paracoccus. The sequence goes on along the minus strand of JAZIHR010000047.1, from coordinate 18,030 downwards.
GGGTGCCAATTGCGGTCCAGGCTCCCAGATCGCGGTATAGAGGATCATGCAGCCGGGCGTCGATCGCGCGTAGTGACTGGATATGCCATTGCCGGAGCTGGGCGGGAACCGCTCGGAAATCGGGACCGGGCGCGCGGCCATTGAGGGACCGCCAAAGACGGCGTGCCGCGTGCGTGCGTGACTCAAGAAATGAATCCACCGGCAGCGTGACGGCATAGAAAGCGGCAGCGTCCGGCGTGGCCTAGGGCAGCCAGAATTGGTGCGCGACGCCATTCACCTGCCAGATGCCGTGCCAGCCATCAGCAGCGCGGCGCAGGTGAAGGCCGTCGAGATGCGCCAACGTCAATATTGGTTCGGTGTCGCCATCCTTGTGATTGACCGGCGACAGCATCACGGCTTGCGGTTGAAGGCGCGGACTCCAGATCGGCCATTGCTGGTCATGCGGCGCGTCGGGATCGCACGGGAAATCGCAACCCCCAGCGATGCGCGAACGCTTCAAGGTCGCGGGTGGCCGTCCCTCCGGTCAATGCGATGGTCTGGCAGTCCCGACGATATTCATCGTTGCGGCGCCGGTATTCCCAAGAAAAACCAGCGGCCGGGATGTGCTTTGTGTGCCCGTATGCCGCCGGAGATCGCCAATCGATGCTGAGCATGGCGTCACCTCCCCAAGCCGGGATGCTGGGCAGCGCCCGGTAAAGAGAGGTTCAAGGATCACTGAAAGTATAGAAGCCGCTCAAACCAGATACCTTGAGCGGCTAACCCGATCATTTTTGGTGTTTTTAGCTTGGCGACAGCCGGTGATTCCGCGACGGCTGCCTGTATATGCACGGACAGGCAGTCATGTTCTCATCTGTTGGAAAACACATGCACCTCGCCGTGCGCGGTCTCGATGGTGAACATGTCGCCTCCCATTTCGGCGTCACGCGCCATAGCGTTCCAATCGACGCTGCCTAGCAGCTTCTCCAGCCGGTCGGGGTCGAGCAAGCGTTCCTCGATATAACGCACTGCCATGTTGTCCAGCGTGTCCATTGGGATCGCGCGACCCTTGCAGCCGGTTTCTTGCAGAGCCCCGCAGGCAAAGCTGACCGGACTAAAAGCTGAACAGAAATATCCCACTTTTGACCCCTGTGTGACACGGTAGGACAAAACCGAATACTAGGCTGCTGATTTTGCTGGGAAAAAATTTAAAGTGGCAGCCCGTAGGGGAGTCGAACCCCTCTTTCCAGGTTGAAAACCTGGCGTCCTAACCGATAGACGAACGGGCCACCTTTTTGCGCCTTCAGCCTGTGCTGCGTGGCGTGGAGCGGTATTTAGGCAATGCGCGCGAGGACCGCAAGCAGAAAATTTCCGCGCGCGCGAATTCTTCAATCTGCCCGGGACGTTCCGGTTCCCGAAGGCTCGGCGGCGTCGTCCAGCCGCAGCCGGACCCGCTGGCGGCCGCCCCACAGCGACAGTTCCAGCCGCCCGGCCAGATGGAACCGCCGCCCCCGGGCGCGCAGCAGCGCCGGGCCAAGCGGGCCCTGCATGGCGCCCCAGGCGACCGCGTCCAGCGTCCCGGCCCCGGGGCTGCGGGCGCGCAGACGCAGGTGGCCCTCGCCCATGGTGTCCACCTGTTCGAGGATCAGATCGCTCAGCGCGAACCGCGGCGCGGGGGCGCCGGCGCCAAAGGGGCCGGCGCGTTCCAGCGCCTCGATCATCTCGGAGGTGGCGGCGCGCGCGTCGAGCAGGCCCGAGATTCGCAGCGCCCCGGCCCCCCTGCCCGCCAGCGTCGCCGCCGCAAGTTCGGACAGCCGGGTCATGGCGGCCTCGATCCGCGCCGGTTCGACCGTCAGCCCCGCGGCCATGGCGTGGCCGCCGCCGCGGGCGATCAGCCCCTCGGCCTGAAGCCGCTGCACCGCCCGGCCGATGTCGAACCCGGGGACCGAGCGGGCCGAGCCCTTGCCCACGCCCCCCGCGACGCCGATCACCACCGCGGGACGGCTGGTGGCCTCTTTCAGCCTGGCGGCGACGATGCCGACGACGCCCGGGTGCCAACCGTCGCCCGCGGCCCAGGACAGCGCCGGATCGCCGCGCGATTCGGCCTGGGCAAGGGCGGCCTCGCGGACCAGGGCTTCGATCTCGCGCCGCTCGCGATTCAGCGAATCAAGCTGCGCGGCCAGCGATTCGGCCTCGGCGCGGTCGGTCGAGGACAGGCAGCGCGCGCCCAGATCGGCGCGCCCGACCCGACCGCCGGCGTTGATCCGCGGCCCCAGCAGGAAGCCGAGGTGAAAGGCCGAGGGCGCCGAATCGAGCCGCGCCACATCCGACAGCGCCACCAGCCCCGGCCGGCCGCGCCGCGCCATGACCGCCAGCCCCTGCCGGACAAAGGCCCGGTTCACCCCCAGCAGCGGCGCCACGTCGGCCACCGTTGCCAGCGCCACCAGATCCAGCAGCGGTATCAGGTCCGGCTCGGCCAGGCCGCGCGCGCGCAGGCCACGGTTGGCCTGAACCAGTGTCAGGAACACCACCCCCGCGGCACACAGATGCCCCAGCGCCCCGTCCTCGTCCGCGCGGTTGGGGTTCACCACCGCCAGCGCGGGGGGCAGGGTCTCGCCGCCCTGGTGATGGTCAAGCACGATGACATCGGCGCGACCCGCGGCCACGGCCAGCGCCTCGTGGCTCAGCGTGCCGCAGTCGACGCAGACGATCAGCGCATGGTCCTGCGCCAGCGCCCCGATCGCGGCGGGGTTCGGGCCGTAGCCCTCGTCGATGCGGTCGGGGACATACAGCGTGGCCTTGTGCCCCTGTGCCCGCAGCCAGTCCAGGATCAGCGCCGCCGAGGCGCCGCCGTCCACGTCGTAATCGGCGAACACCGCGATCCGCTGCCCCGAGACGACGGCGGCGACCAGCCGTTCGGCGGCTGCCTCCATGTCGCGCAGGACCAGCGGGTCGGGCAGCAGGTCGCGCAGCTTCGGTTCCAGATGGCCGGCGGCCTGTTCGGGCGCGACACCGCGCGCGGCCAGTATCCGTGCCACCGGCAGCGGCAGCTGCGCCGCTTGCGCCAGCCCCTCGGCCAGGCGTTCATCGGCAGGATCGGGACCGGCCCAGCGGCGACCGGTCAGCGAAGATTCGACATTCAGGAAAGCAGACATGACGCGCCTTGTCGCCAGTGCCCGCCGCAAGGGCAAGATGCGAAAAGGCCGCCCGCGCGGCGGACGGCCCCTCTTTGGTGAAAAACCATCCCGGGAGAGTCCCGCAGGGACGGGGGCAGCGCCCGCTTACGCCCGGACCGGATTGCGATAGATCATCCGCCGCACCGAGCCGGTCTTGGAGCGCATCAGGATCGTCTCGGTCTCGACAAAGTTCGGCTCGCGGCGCAGGCCGCGCACGATCGAGCCGTTGGTCACGCCGGTGGCCGAAAAGATCACGTCGGCGGTGACCATCTCGTCACGGGTATAGATGCGGTTCAGGTCGGTGATCCCGGCCTTGGCGGCGCGGCCGCGTTCGTCGTCGTTGCGAAACAGCAGCCGGCCCCACATCTGCCCGCCCATGCATTTCAGCGCGCTGGCCGCCAGCACGCCCTCGGGGGCGCCACCCGAACCCATGTACATGTCGATCCCGGTCTTGTCCGCTTCGGCGACATGGATCACGCCGGCCACGTCGCCGTCGGTGATCAGCCGGATCGCGGCGCCGGTGGAACGGACCTCGGCGATCATTTCCTCGTGCCGGGGGCGTTCGAGGATGCAGACGGTGATGTCATAGGGCTTGACCCCACCGGCCGCGGCCAGCGCCAGCACCCGTTCGCGCGGGGACATTTCCAGGCTGACCACGTCCTTGGGATAGCCCGGCCCCACGGCCAGCTTGTCCATGTAGACATCCGGCGCGTGCAGCAGCGTGCCGCGCGGCGCCATGGCGATGACGGTCAGCGCGTTGGGCATGTCCTTGGCGGTCAGCGTGGTGCCCTCCAGCGGGTCCAGCGCGATATCGACCTCGGGGCCGTGCCCGGTGCCGACCTCTTCGCCGATGAACAGCATCGGCGCCTCGTCGCGCTCGCCCTCGCCGATCACCACCACGCCCTTGATGTCGAGCATGTTCAGCTGCTCGCGCATGGCGTTGACGGCGGCCTGGTCGGCAGCCTTTTCGTCGCCGCGCCCGACCAGCCTGGCCGAGGCATGGGCGGCGGCCTCGCTGATGCGGGCAAGCCCCAGCGAGAGCATCCGGTCGTTGAAATCCCTGGTTCCGGTCATCGGTCGATCCCTTGCTTGCAGCAGCCGTTCTGCCGGCTCTTAGGCCCGGTCCCGGGTGCCGTCCAGACTGTGTGCGCTAACGGCGCGGCGACGCTTGCGCGCAGGCAGGCTCCGGTCACGGTCCCCGGGCTTGAGCACCGGGCTTGAACACCGGCCCCCCCCGCGCCCACATCGGCGTCACGGGCGCCGGTCCGCAGGACTATGGCCCCGACAGTTCCATCGCCAGCGCATGGATGCGCGGCACGATGTCCCCCAGTGTGCGGTTGACCAGCCGATGCCGCTCGACCCGGCTTAGCCCGGCAAGAACCGGGGCGGCCATGCGGATGCGGAAATGCGTCTGCCCGCCCTCGCGCCAGCCGGCGTGACCGCGATGAAGCTCGCTTTCGTCGATCACCTCCAACCGGATAGGCGCCAGTTCTGCCAGTCTTTTTTTCATCTCATCGGCGATAGATTGCTGCATTGCGGCCACCCCCCTTCCCATGCGGTGCAAAACCCCTACACTTTCGGTCCCGAGTCGAAAAGAAGGCCTTGCATGACTACCAGCGACCCGTTCGATTTCGATATCTCCGCCGCTTCCGACAAGAAACGGCGGTCAAGGGGGCGCCGCGGCATGTCGGGCGCCTTCGAGACATCGACGCGCCGATGCGACAAGTCGGGCTGCACGCAGCCGGGCCAGTATCGCGCGCCCAAATCGCCCAAGCAGCTTGAGGATTATTACTGGTTCTGCAAAGAGCACGTGCGCGAATACAATACCAACTGGAATTACTTTCAGGGCCAGTCCGAGGCCGAGTTCCAGGAATTTCTGGACAATGCCACGGTCTGGGAACGCCCGACCCGTCCCTTTGGCCGGGCGGCGCAGGAACAGGCATGGGCGCGCCACGGGATCAGCGATCCGCTGGAAATTCTTGGCGCCAACGGCACCAACCCGGAAATGCGGCTGCGCAGCACCCGCAAGCTGCCGCCGACCGAACGCCGCGCGCTGGAAATCCTTGATGCCAAGGACAGCTGGACCAAGGTTGAAATCCGCAAGCAATACAAGTCACTGGTCAAGGATCTTCACCCTGACATGAACGGCGGCGACCGCTCGGACGAGGATCGCCTGCAAGAGGTCGTCTGGGCTTGGGACCAGATCAAGGACAGCCGCAGCTTCAAGGACTGATCCGCCGCGGCCCTGCCTGCCCCGCCGCTTCTGCCTTGCATAACCATCCCGGGGGCCGACCCACGGCCGGCAGGGGCAAAGCCCCCTATCGCCCCGGCCCGCCGGGATAGGGCACGAACTCGGCATCATCCCCGGGTGGCAGCCGGAAACGGCCGTGCTCGAAATCCCCGGCCTTCCACGCCTCGCGTGCCGCTTCGAGCTTTTCGCGCGACGAGGCGACAAAGTTCCACATGATATAGCGAGGCCCGTTCAAGGTCTCGCCCCCCAAGGCGACAAAACGCGCGCCCTGCGCGCCGGCGGTGACGGTGATGTCGTCGCCGGGGCGGAACACCATCATGCGCCCGGCGGGAAATTCCTCGCCCGCGATCAGCACCGAGCCCTCGGTGACGTAAAGCCCGCGGTCCTCGTGGTCGCGCGGCAGCGGCAGGCGCGCGCCCGGCTGCAACACCGCATCGGCATAGAACAGGTCGCTGTGCACGGTGACCGGCGCCCGCGCCCCCCAGCCGCGCCCGGCGATCAGCCGCAGCTGCTTGCCCTCGGCCGCCAGCACGGGCAACGCCTCGGCGCCGTGATGCTCGAAACTTCCGGGGGCGTCCTCTTGCGCCTCGGGCAGCGCGATCCAGGTCTGGATGCCGAACAGCGTGTGCGGAGCGGCACGGGTGGCGGCGTCGGTGCGTTCGGAATGGGTGACGCCGTTGCCCGCGACCATCCAGTTGACCGCGCCGGGGTGGATCATCTGGTCCGAGCCCAGGCTGTCGCGATGCTGGAAGGCGCCGCGGAACAGATAGGTCAGCGTGGCCAGCCCGATATGGGGATGCGGGCGCACGTCGATGCCGCCGCCGTGGATGAACTCGGCCGGCCCCATCTGGTCAAAGAAGATGAACGGGCCGACCATCTGCCGCCGGGGCGCGGGCAGCGCCCGGCGCACCTCGAAGCCGCCGATGTCGCGGGCGCGGGGCACGATCAGCAGCTCGATGTCATCCAGCGCCCCGGCATCGGGGCAGGTGGGGTCAAGGTCGGGCATCCAGCTCATTTCAGGTCTCCTGCACGGAAAGCGGTGGCGCGAAGGGGTCAGGCAGTCCCGGGGCCGCCGTCCTCGGGATAGCCGGCCGCGCCGATCAGCGGGACAAAGACCACCGCGCCCAGATCCTCGTGCCGGTCGCCCTGCGGCGTGCGGCGCACCCGGACCAGACGCTGCGATTCGCCCCAAGGGCCGACCGGCATCACCAGCCGCCCGCCGGGCGCCAGTTGCGCCAGCAGCGGCGCGGGGATTTCCGGCCCCGCCGCAGCCACGAGGATCGCCTCGAAACTGCCACCCCCCGGCCAGCCGCCGGTGCCGTCGTCGTGGCGGACCTCGACATTGCCGTAGCCCAGCCGTGCCAGCCGTTCGGCCGCGGCGCTGGCCAGTTCCCCGATACGCTCGACCGCGCAGACGCTTGCGGCGATCCGGCTGGCCACCGCCGCCGCATAGCCAGAGCCGGCGCCGATTTCCAGAACCCGGTCCCCCGGTGCGATCTCGGCCGCTTGCAGCATCATCGCCACGATATAGGGCTGCGAGATGGTCTGCCCGGCCCCGATCGGCAGCGGGTAGTCGCCATAGGCATCGGGGCGCTGCGCCTGCGGCACGAATTCCTCGCGCGGGACCGTGCGCATGGCGTCAAGCACCCCGGCGTCGGTCACCCCCCGCGATTCGATCTGGGTTGCCACCATGCGGTGGCGATCCTCGCTGCGATCCGGCATGGTGCCCATCCTTCAACATGCTTTTTGCATGTGCGACCCGAACGCATCCTACCATACCACGAACCGCCCTGCCCGGCCAATCCATGCCCTTTCCTTTGCCGGCGGCCGGGCTTGCGCCCTTACCGCCCGCGTCCTAAGTCAGACATTGGCAAAGCTACGGAGGATGCGTCATGGCGATTGAAGCCTTTGAGATCGAGGCGTTGATCCGCGAGGCTTTTCCCGAGGCCCGCATCACCATCACCGACCTTGCGGGCGACGGAAATCATTATGCCGCCGAGGTCGTGGACGAAAGTTTCCGCGGCAAGAACCGGGTCCAGCAGCAGCGCATGGTCTACGCGGCGCTCAAGGGCCGGATGGACGGGCCCGACGGGGCGCTGCACGCGCTGGCACTGACCACCCGCGTGCCCGACTGAATGCAACCAATCTTGGGGATACACCCGAAATGACCGACACCCGCACCGAGATCCAGGAACTCGTCGACGGCAATGACGTCGTGCTGTTCATGAAGGGCACGCGCGACGTCCCGCAATGCGGATTCTCCAGCCGCGTGGCGGGGGTCCTGAACTACATGGGCGTCGCCTACCGCGACGTGAACGTGCTGGCCAGCGACGAGATGCGCCAGGGAATCAAGGATTTCTCGGACTGGCCGACCGTCCCGCAGCTTTACGTCAAGGGCGAGTTCGTCGGCGGCTGCGACATCGTGACCGAGATGACGCTGTCGGGCGAGCTGGACCAGCTGTTCGACCGCACCGGCGTGACCTACGACAAGCAGGCCGCCGAAAAGATCCGCGAAGCCAACGCCTGACCGCCGCCGGTCCGCAACGGCAATGCCTTGCACGGCAGGCAACCGGGAACATGAAAAAAGGGCCGCGGAATTCCGCGGCCCTTTTGCGTTGGCGCGGAACCGCCGCCCGATCAGGCGCGGCGATCCCCGTCATCATACGAAGGGTCGTCCCACTGGTCGTCCAGGTCATCGACCCACGCATCGCCCCAGCCATCTTCCATATCGGCATCATCCATATCGGCATCATCGCTCTCATCACCGGCATGGCGCCAGGATTGCAGCCGGCTGGCCAGCGCGATGCCGATTGCAAAGGCCCCGACCAGCGGCGGGATGGTGGCGGCGTTCGAGCGGCGAAAGCGTTCTGCCGCCGCCCCGGCACAGGCCATGCGCCCGGGCGTCAGGCCGGCCCTCTGCGCGGCTTTCCCGGCCTGCCCCGCGACAGAGCTGGCAAAGCCCTGCACCCTGGCCTCGGTATCGTCGGCAAACCGGCTGGCCTTGTGGCTGACGTCATCGACCAGCGAATGCACGCGGTTTTCCACCGTGTCCACGACCTCGGTCACCTTGGTGCGGGCCTTTTCCAGCGCCGCGTCGGTGGCAAGCTCAAGCCGGGTCTCGATCTCGGCCTTCAACTCGTCGGTGGTGGGCACCGGGTGCTTGACCTCGTTGGACGAGACCAGCAGCGCCACCCCTGCCCCCACGAACACCACCCCGATCACCAGCGAGGCGGCCAGCGGCCCCCAGCCCAGCGTGCGCGCAAGGAACGTCCATAACGCGGCCAGCAGGAACCCCGCGCCCAGCACGACCGCACCGCCAGCGGCCGCCTTGATGGCGACCCTGCGGCCGGTGTCCTGCGCGGCGAGCTTCAGGTTGCGCGCATAGTCGAACATGGGCTCAGCGCCGCGCCAGGATCAGGCCGATCAGAAAGCCGACGCCGGCCGCGATCCCCAGCGCCTGCGCGGGGCGACGGCGAACCATGTCGGAGAGTTCGTCGTAATATTCCTCGGCCTGGTCGGCGGCCTCGTGGACGCGGCGATCGGCGGCGCGATACAGGCGGTCGGCCTCGTGCCGGGCGCGCTCGACATATTCCGACCCCATCTCGCGGGCGGTTTCCATTGCCTCGGCCCCCTTGTCGCGCACGGCCTGCGCCATTTCCGCGGCATCCTGCCGAAGCCGCTGGGCATCCTTGCCCTCGGTCGCCTCGTCCCAGACCTCTTTCGCGCCACTGGCCAGCTTCGAGGCGCCCTGCTTCAGTTCGTCCGCGGTTTCGCGCGCGGTGTCCTTGAGGTTCTTGCCGGCGCTCGGAGCGGTGTCGTGATTGGCCATTTCATCTTCCTTTCCACGAAGGGAATTGCTTATGGCATCCGAACCCGGTCGCGACGGAAATCGTTCCATCGCACGCGCGAAGTTATGAAAGCCATGCGGCCCGGATACAACGCGGGGGGCCGGTTGCCGGGGCTGGTCGGGGCGGTCATTCCCGGTCTCGCCCCTCATCGGCCCCATCGTCTTCGACCCCATCATTTTCGGTCCTCGCCACGGGCGATGCCGCCGGGGCCGGCGCGCCAAAGCGCGCGCGCTCACCCTCAAGGATGCGCACCTGCCGGTTGGTAAAGGGAATCTCCAGCCCTTCGCGGGTAAAACGCTCGATGATCTGGTGGCGGATGTCCGAGGCCACGGTCGAGCCCTGGTTGATGTCGGAAAGCACCGCCCGCAGCTCGAAATCCAGGCTGTCGGTGCCGAACTCCGACAGCAGCACCGCAGGGGCCGGGTTGATCAGCACGGTCGGCTGGTCCTCGGCGATCTCGGTCAGGATCTGCGCCACCCGGCGGGTATCGCAGCCATAGGCCACGCGAACCGGCACGATGATACGACCCTGAAGATTGCCCCGCGTCCAGTTCACCACCTCTTTCGAGATCAGATCCAGGTTCGGCACGATCACGTCGGTCCGGTCAAAGGTCTGGATCCGGGTCGAGCGCACCGAGATGCTGCGCACATAGCCCTGCGCATTGCCGACCTGGATCCAGTCGCCCACCGCCACCGGGCGCTCGACCAGCAGGATGATGCCGCTGATGAAGTTGGAAACGATGTTCTGCAGGCCGAAACCGATACCGACCGACAGGGCGCCGGCGACGATGGCCAGGTTGGACATGTCGATCCCGGCCGCGGTGATCGCGAACAGCCCCGCCAGCACGACGCCCACATAGCCCAGCCCGGCCACGGCGGCGGTCTGCGCGCCTTCGTCCAGCCGGGTGCGGGGCAGGATGGTGTTGCGCACCGTGCCCTGCACCAGCCGCGTCGCCATGTAGCCAAGCGCGAACACCACGACGAAAGTCAGGATCGCCCCCGGCGACAGCCTGATCCCGCCCAGCGAAACCCCCTGCCGGATCCGGCTCCAGGTTTCGGTCATGTCGGTGACGCTGGCGCCCCAGATCATCGCGAACAGCGGCAGCGACAGCAGCACCACCGCAAAGCCGATCAGCACCGGCGCCAGTTCGTTGCGCGAGCCGTCGCGGTTGCGCGTCACCAGCACCCACAGGTCCAGCACGAATTCCTGCAACACCACCAGCAGCGCGACCAGCCCCAGCGTCATCGCGGTCGGCCACAGGATCGCGTTCCCCATGGTGACAAAGCCCGCCACCACCAGCATCGGCGCCGCCAGCGCGACGAAGCGAGAGGCACTTCCCAGCAGCGCCAGCGCCGCGTCGCCGTAATCGGGGGTGTTCGAGAATTCGCGGGCGCGGCGCAAGAGATGGCCCAGCCGGAACAGCATCACCCCGCCCAGGACCACCAGCGGCAGGTGGAACACCGCGGCCGCGCCGGGGTCGATTTCCAGCGGGATCCGGCTGTCCGGCGGCCCGTCTGCGTGCAGCCCCGACAGCGGCAGCAAGGCCCGCCCGGCGACATGGTGCAGCGCCAGCGCGATTGCCAGCCCGGTGCCATACAGCCGTCCGCGCTGGCGCATCGGTTCGGGAAAGCAGACCGGCGGGTCGCCCGCCGCCGAGAACAGGCATTGCGCCAGCCAGCGGCCTCCGAACAGGATCAGCGCACCGACCGGCAGCGCCATCAGGATCGGCCGCGCCCAGGGGCCGGCCAGCCCCGTGGCATCCAGCGCGCGCACCAGCAGGTAGACGCCCGCCGTCGGAATCGCGATCTGCCCCAGCGAGGCCACGAACCCCACCGCATCGCGGGCATAGTCGCTGGCGCGCTCCGACAGGCGCCGCGGCAGCGCATTGACCCAGCCGCGGGCAAAGACCAGCAGCGCCAGCGCCAGCACCAGATACAGCGCCACCTCGGGCAGGCGGCCGGGCAGCGCCTCGCCCGAGGGGCCGGTCCGGCGTTCGCGCATATCCCTGGCGATGCCATGCGCCACCTGCACCCCCGCGGTCACCGCCGCGGCCCAACTGCCGGGCAGCAGCGGCGAGGGGCCGTGCCGCATCAGCGCGCTGGCCTGGCGCAGGCGCAGTTCGTCGTCGATCCCGCGCACAAGGCTGTCGGCGCGGCTGTAGGCCTCGATCGCGCGCAGCCCCGGGGCTTGCAGTTCCGACAGCTGCTCGTTCAGGGTGCGACGACGAGAGGCGATGTCCTCGGCCTCGGATTCGCCCTCGGCGGGGGCGGGGCCAAGCGCGCCGATCTGTTCGCGCAGGGTCGCGATACGTGAACCGTTCAGCGTCTGCGCCTGCTGGAACTGGTCACGCCAGCCGACGATTTCCGCCCGCAGCGTTCCCAGCGTATCGGTAGGCGCGTCCCCGGTTTCGAGCAGTTGCTCGGCGCGACCGGCAGAGTGTTCCCACTGGGTATAATCGGGTTCCGTGACCGGAGAGGACTGCCCCCCCGCCGCCAACCCCCCCGTTGCCAGCGCCAGCCACAGCAGCGCCGCCAGCAGCAGCGGCAACAGGGGCAGGACCGGCCGCATCGGTCTTGCCGGCGGGGGGCAGCAGTGCATCGGGTCAGGCCTCGGTCACGTCGGGCAGCGCGGCGGCGGCATCCGCCCCGCGGTCCAGCCAGTGCGGCACGGGCAGGCCCTTGTCGCGCAGGAACGCGGGGTTCCACAGCTTGGTCTGGTAGCGGGTGCCGTAATCGGCCAGCACGGTGACGATGGTCTTGCCCGGCCCCATCTCGCGCGCCATGCGGATCGCGCCCGCGACGTTGATCGCGGACGAGCCTCCCAGGCACAGCCCTTCGTGTTCAAGCAGGTCGAAGATCAGCGGCAGCGCCTCGGCGTCGGGGATGCGCCAGCTGAAATCGGGGGTGAAGCCTTCCAGGTTGGCGGTGATGCGGCCCTGCCCGATGCCTTCGGTGATCGAGTTGCCGGGGCTGTCGAACTGGCCGGTGGTGTAATAGGCGTGCAGCGCCGCACCCTCGGGGTCGGCCAGCCCGATCTTGACGCCGCGGGGTTGCAGCGCCATGGCGACCCCCGCCAGCGTCCCGCCGGACCCCACCGCGCAGACAAAGCCGTCCACGCGCCCCTGCGTCTGTTCCCAGATCTCGGGGCCGGTGGTTTCAAGGTGCGCCTGCCGGTTGGCGGTGTTGTCGAACTGGTTGGCCCAGACCGCGCCACCCGGCAGTTCGCGGGCCAGCGCCTCGGCCAGCCGGCCCGAATAGCGCACATAGTTGTTGGGGTTCTTGTAGGGGGCGGCGGGAACCTCGACCAGCTCGGCGCCGGCCAGCCGCAGCATGTCCTTTTTTTCCTGGCTTTGCGTTTCCGGGATCACGATGACCGAGCGGAACCCCATCGAGGCCCCGACCAGCGCCAGCCCGATGCCGGTGTTGCCGGCAGTGCCCTCGACGATGGTGCCGCCGGGGCGCAGCTCGCCCCGCGCCACCGCGTCGCGGATGATATACAGCGCGGCGCGGTCCTTGACCGACTGGCCGGGGTTCATGAACTCGGCCTTGCCCCAGATCTCGCAACCCGTGGCGTCCGAGGCGCGGTTCAGGCGGATCAGCGGGGTGTGGCCGATCGCGGCGGCCAGGTCGGGGCAGTTGCGCATTGGGTCGGGCCTTTCCTCTTGGCCTTCCGTTAAATCAGCGGCGGCAGGATCAGGCAACCCTGCGGGGGTTGCGCCCCCGGTCGCGGGCTTTGTCCACAAGGGGGAACCAGCAAGCCGGGGCCGGCGGGAAAAGGCGGGCGAAAGGCGAAAACCCGCTTGATCAGGGTGCGGCAAGTTCCTTGCGCAGCCGGTCCGCCATGCGGTCCAGCCACAGCGCCAGAATCAGCAGCGGCCCGTTCACGATCTGCCCGTCCAGCGCCATTTCGGTCAGCCGGGCCCGGTCAAGCAGATGGCTGCGGATATCCTCGGCTTCCGAGGCCAGCCCGCCGATGCCCCCTGCCCCGTCCGGCAGATCGGCGATGCCGATATAGGCGTAGATATATTCCGCCACGCTGCCCGGGGACGGGTAGCTGCCCGGCACCGGGACAAGGCGGCTCAGGGTCAGCCCGGCTTCCTCGTCCGCCTCGCGCAGCGCGGTTTCATGCGCAGTATCGCCGGGGTCGATGCGGCCCGCGACGGGTTCCAGCAGCCACGGCTGCGGGTCGCCGCGCGCGGCGGGGCCGGTGCGGAACTGGTCCACCAGCAGCACCCGGTCGCGCCGCGGGTCCCAGGGCAGCACCACCACCGCGTCACCCGACAGGAACACCGCGCGGTCGAGCGCGCCGCTCCAGCCGCCGCGATGCAGCCGGTGACGCAGGCGCAGTTCCTCGACGGCGAAATGGTCCAGATACGGGGTGGCGCGGCGTTCGAACCGCACCCCGTCACCCCCCGAGGGGCCGGGCGCGGGATCGCCCCGTCGCCCCCGTGGGGGCAGCGCCAGCGCGCGCCGCCGCGAATCCGCCCGCCACGCGATCCCCGGCAGCCGCGCCCGAAGCGTCGCCTGCGAAAGCGCCGGATCCTGCCCCAACAGCTCGGCTGCCACCGCCGCGGCCAGCACCGGGTCGGGGGGCTGCGTTTCGTCCCCATCCGGGCCAGGGCTGCCCGGAACGGCGCCAAGCACCCTGCCCTGCCCGGTCTCGACCCCGGCCAGCCCCATGATTCCGGCGTAGCGGTCCAGCCGCGGGCCGGGGGTGATCGGGACTGCGGCGACCGTTCCCGGCGCCTGCCGGTCCCAGCACGGCCAGCCGTCCACCGCGATTCCGGCCCGCGCCCCGCCCCGCAGCACACCATGCAGCGCGATTTCCGGGCCGGCCGGCGCCAGCCCCAGCGCCGCCAGCATTTCGGGCGTGGCCAGCACTCCGACCAGAAGCACGGGGTTTGCCGCGCCCGTCATCGCCGGCCGCCCCGCCGCCGCACCGAGGCCCGCCCCAGATCGCGCGCGATTTCGGCGAACACCCCTGCCGCCGCCTGTTGCAGGATGGCGTCAAGCCGGTGCTGCCCCGGCTGCCCCGCCGCCTGCACCAGCAGCGCCATTTCGGCATCGCTCAGCGGCCCGGTAGAGACATGGAGCAGCGCCTCGATCCAGCCGGCCTGATCGGCGCGGATCGCCGGTTCCTGCGCCCAGGCCCGTTGCAGCAGCGCCTTGGGATCCACCAGCCGGCCCTCGGCCCGCGCCGCCCCTTCAAGCAGCGCCACGCCCATGTTCAGCGACGCCGCCACCGCCGGTTCCACCAGATCGCCCGCCGCGACAAGGGCCCGGACCTGTTCGACCCGCGGATGGTTGCGCGCCGCCGCGGCGGCGAAACTCGCACGGGCGGCGGTTTCGAATTCGGGGGCGATCATCGCCTCGCGCGCCGCGATTTCCAGCATGATCGCCCGGCGCCCCAGCGGGGTTTCCCAGAAAGCCAGCGCCTCGGCCACCGCCGCCCGCTGTGCCGGCTGGTCCAGCGCCGCAAGCCCCTGGGCCACCCCCGCGCGCAGCCCGGCCAGGATGCGCTGCGACGAGGCGACCCGGGCCGCGATCGCCCGCCACCCTGCATCCCGGGAAGCCGGGCGGAACGGGTCGCCCGCCGCCGCGAACTCGGCCGCCAGCACGGTCGAAAGCAGGTCCAGCCGCAGCGCCTGCTCGACCCGCGCCGCATCGGCCGGCTGGAACTCGGCAGGCGGCTGGCCGGGCAGTTGCAGCGGCTGCGCGGCCACGCTTGCCAGGCCGCCCGGCACGGCAACGGCCAGCCCCGACAGCGCCGCGGCGACACAAAGAGCCTTGACGGTCAACTTGCTCATCCCTGCCCTGTGCCTTACCCGCCGCAGCGCCGCAAGCCACCCGGGCGCCCTGCAAGGTCACGATGCGCCCGGCCAGCCGGCACCCGCACCGACCTCGATGCCCGGTATTTCCGGCCGCCACGGTTATTTATGAAATCCCCCTTGCGCTTCGCCGCCCACCCCGATAAATGCCGCCCTCACCACCCCAAAGCGCGGAGAGGTGCCGGAGTGGTCGAACGGGGCGGTCTCGAAAACCGTTGAGCCTTCACGGGTTCCGTGGGTTCGAATCCCACCCTCTCCGCCATTGATTCTGCTTAGGGTGTTGAGGTTAAAGGATAAAACGGCGAGCCGCGGCCCGCCGTTCCACCGCTTCTTCCCCCACTGTGAACGGGACAGTTTGGGACTGTCAGCGCGAAGGATGAGTGATCGCACGCAGTCGGCGCTGAACTTCCTTGTCCTGCTCTCTCCACTGAAACAGGGCGCTTCCTACGGTAGAGAGAACGTTGGCAAGAGCCTTCGAATCATCGAAGCTGGGGTGCTCCAAGGCAAGGACAGCGATATCGATCAGATCGATGGCCAGGCAGACCGGGCTGTCGATGGATAGCTGGACGTCCTTTCCTGCAAGCCTCCTCGCCTCCATCAATGCCTCTTTTGGGTCGGCCGGATGACCGCGCTCCATTTCCCGATCTCTGGCATGGGTCGCGCCGATGGCCAGCAGGGACGCCTTGAGGTGATCCAGGTCATGGAGCTCCTTCTGGGCCTGCGGTGACAGTTTTTCGAACTCGGTGGCCATCAGCACGGCCTCCCGTTGTCGCGGGCCTTGCTGTGGGTGAGGCGCAGGGCAACACGCTGGTGGATCATGGAGTTGATCAGATACGGCATGTGCACGTCCTGAGGCCCCTCGCCCAGCGCGTCCAGCGCCAGCTCCAAGGCATCGTGCAGCTCGTCCCACTCGTCTTGCGTCAGGACGGCAGGCCGGCGGTCGCTCGTCGGGGTGGCGTGAGGCAAGTCGGGGGTGTTATGGCAATGTTTAGCCATTCGCTGTTCCTCCGTTGAACAGTGTTCCGGTTAGGGCCGGGTGAGAGGTGCGAACTCTTGCCCGGTCCGCTACTTTCTACTACCGTCTCCAACATATCGCAACAACAATGTTGGAGCATGTTGTAATGGCCAAAGGCGCGCCTATCGGGTTTCGCATTGACCCTGAAATCAAATTGGCGCTGGTAGCCGCGGCGAAAGCTGACGATCGGTCAGTGTCATCGCTGGTGACGATCATCTTGCGGGACTGGCTGCGCGCCAATGGTCACCTGCCGGAATAGTCCCCACGCGCACGCGGGCGAGGTGAAACGGCTGGATCAGGCCGTGTGATCAGTCAGCACAGAGTTCCCCCACGCGCGCGCGAACAGTGCTATCTGCCGGAATGGGTTTTATCGTCCCTGCACGATAAACATCGCATCGAAGCGCGCGGCCGAGAGGCGGTTGCGCAGATGATCCATCCTGCCGCTGGCCCAGACACGCTTGCGGGCGCAGGACTTCGAGCACGTCACCTGCTCCTTGTGCTTGGTCTCAAACGTTGAGCCACAGACCGGACAGGTCTTGGTGAGCAGCCGATACTGGCGATAGGGAGCGTATCCGCGCCCCTGACACGCCGCGCTACAGTAAATCGTATAGGCTGGCTTGTCGTCAGATACCGGCCCACCGCACTGTGGACATATTCTTCCAGCACGCGCCGCTCGCAGCTCCGCCGACTTGATCGAGATCACCTTCGCGTTGCGACACTTCACGCTGCAGAACTTGCGCGTGGGGTGCGAACCTTCCGGCAGCGGAGTGTCGCAGTATTCGCACCGGTCGGTCAGATCGACCGGATTGCCATCTCCACCACGTTGCTCTCCGTGGCGCCCTTGATCCGCCCGATCTGCATGTGATGGGCGCGCTTGCACAGGTCGCTGCAGAACTTTGGCCTGCCATCCGGCAAGGGTCCGTGACAGCGAACGCAGCGGATCCGCTCGATCAAGGTTCCAATCTGAATTGCCCATTCCTGCTGCCCTTCTTCCCATGTCGGCCGGGTTGCGTTGATGATCCGGTGCGCCTCGCTTAGCAGGTCGCGCGCCATCTGATCGGCATCCCGCCAGCGCCACCCCTGCCGGCACAGATCAGCCCGAATATCCGCGCGCAGCGGGCCCTCCAGACCGAAGATCGATCCAGTCACCCCGGCCTCGAACGCCTACTGGTTCTCACTCGGTTCGGCACTCGGTTGCGTACAGCTTCGGCACCCGGTTGCATGACATTCGGCGCCAGTAGCTCCAGAAGTGCCGGTCTCAGAGCCAGCGAAGGCGAGAAGCGCGGAGACCTCAACTATCGCAGCGGTTCTTTGACGCTGCGGACAGGTCGAAGACTAGAACGCCTTGTTCCTTGCGCAGGTCGTCTAGCGTCAGTCTGGCGATTTCCGACGATGATCTGGCGCCAGTGTAGAGGGCCAGCAGCATCGCCCACTGCCGCGTTGCATACTGTGTCGGCGTGGCGAACATCGGGTCGCGGAACATGGTGTCAAGTTCCTGCCGCGTGAACGGCAGGCGGGTGCGCTCCTTGTGAACGGCGCTGCCTGTATCAATGCGCACGCCCTTGGCCAGGTTGGTGTCCAGATAGCCGTTGTTCGCGCCCCACTCAAAGATGCTGGACAGGTGTGATAGCCATTTCATGTTGATGGTTTGCGGGTTCAGCGTCTCGAAAGGCTCTTTGCGTTTCGCATTGGCTTTAATGGCCTGCGGCAGCGTCAGGCCGGAGAAGCGCAGGGTGTAGCGGCTCCTGCGGGCGGCGCTGTGGGTGCAGGCCCAGGTCGACAGCTTCGCCTCGGACCGGGCGGCATTCCGGGGGGATCGCTGATGCAGAGGATCGAGATCAAGGCGCAGCTCGACGTTGACGAGGCCGGCACGATCAGCGGCATCGCCTGGCCGTTCGGCGCGGCGGATCGCGTCGGCGACGTGATCGACCCCGGCG
>JAZIHR010000046.1:0-18684 GCA_036678445.1 Alphaproteobacteria bacterium | reverse complement strand
GTGCGGGCGGGGGGGGCGGCCATCGTCTCCGCCGCCGCTGCCCCAGGGTCCCTGCTGTGCCATCCATCTGCCTTTCGTCTGAGTCTTTGTCC
Organism: Alphaproteobacteria bacterium; assembly: GCA_036678445.1. Taxonomy (GTDB): domain Bacteria; phylum Pseudomonadota; class Alphaproteobacteria; order Rhodobacterales; family Rhodobacteraceae; genus Paracoccus. The sequence continues at coordinate 18,592 of JAZIHR010000046.1, read as the reverse complement.
TAACTAGGCCGAAAGCCGGGCAGGACAAGAGTTTGCGGGTGCGTTCGCGGGCGGGGCGCGCGCGCCGGGATTACCGGCCGCGCCCCGAGGGGCGGTTCAGGAAGCCTCTCCGCCGGCGCGCCGGGCCGGCTGGCGCATCGTCACCAGTTCCTCGGCCAGAGTGGGGTGCACGGCGATCGCGGCGTCGAACTGTTCCTTGGTGGCGCCCATGCCGATCGCCACCGCGGCCAGCTGGATCATTTCCCCCGCCTCGGGGGCGAAGATATGGCAGCCCAGCACCCGGCGCGTGTCGCAATCGACCACCAGCTTCATCATCGCGCGGATTTCAGACCCCGCGAACAACGAGCGCATGGGCCGGAACAGCGCCTGATAGACCTCGACCGGGCCGCGGGCGGCGGCCTCGTCCTCGGTCAGGCCGATGGTGGCCAGTTCGTGCGGGCGGACATAGACGGCGCTGGCCACCAGATCGTGGCCGACCTTGCGGGGCTGGCCGCCGAACACCGTGTCGGCAAAGGCGTGCCCCTCGCGGATCGCGACCGGGGTCAGGTTCACCCGGTCGGTCACATCCCCCACCGCATAGATCGAGGGCACCGCGGTCTGAGACCATTCGTCCACCACGATCTCGTCGCGCGGGCCCAGTCGGACGCCGGTGTTTTCCAGCCCCAGCCCGGCGGTATAGGGCTGGCGGCCGGTGGCGAACATCACCGCGTCATGGGCTTCCACCGCGCCGTCCTCATAGGTGACGCGGATCGCCTTACCCTCGCGGTCCAGCCGCGCGGGGTTGGCGTTCAGCCGCAGGGTGATGCCTTCATGTTCTAACTGGTGAGTGACCAGCTGGCGGCATTCCTCGTCAAAGCCGCGCAGCACCTTGTCGCCGCGATAGGCCAGCGTGGTTTCGGCACCCAGCCCTTGCAGGATGGTGGCGAATTCGCAGGCGATGAAGCCGCCGCCGACCACCAGCACCCGGCGCGGCACCCGCTCCATGGTGAACAGGTCGTCCGAGATCATCCCCAGTTCCTGCCCCGGGATGCCGGGCAGGCTGGGGCGGCCACCGACCGCGATCAGGATGTGTTTCGCCGTGAACCGCCGCCCGTCGGCCAGCGCCACGGTATGGTGATCGACCAGATGGGCGCGGGCGTGGTGAATATCGACCCCGGCCGAGCGCAGCCCGGCGGTATAAAGCCCCTCAAGCCGCGACAGCTCGTCGTGCAGTTTGGCGCGGAACACCGGCCAGTCGAAATCGCCGGCGCTGGCGTCGGGCCAGCCATAGCCCCGCGCCTCGGCCGCCGCTGCCGGGGCCTGCGAGGCAAAGATCATCAGTTTTTTCGGCACGCAGCCACGGATCACGCAGGTGCCGCCCATGCGGCTTTCCTCGGCCAGCGCCACGCGGGCGCCGTGCTGTCCGGCCGCGATCCGCGCCGCGCGCACGCCGCCCGAACCGCCGCCGATCACGAACAGGTCATAGTCGAAGCTCATGCCGCGTCCCCGTTCGGGGTCATCTCGATCACGCTGCCGTCGGGGCTGCCGACCAGCGCCAGGTCGCACATTCCCAGGAACAGCCCGTGTTCCACGACGCCCGGAATCGTCGCCAGCCCCGCGGCCAGCGCCTCGCAATCCGGGATCGCGTCCAGCGAGAGGTCGAGGATCACGTTGCCCTCATCCGTGCGGAAGGCCTGGCCGTCGCGCTGGCGCAGCAGGATCGGCCGGCGGTCCAGGTCGAGCGAATCGAGCAGGCGCTGGATATGGATGCGCGTGGCGCCCATTCCAAAGGGGATCACCTCGACCGGCAGGTGAAAGGCGCCCAGCCGCTCGACCACCTTGGTCGGATCGGCTACCACCACCATGCGGTCCGAGGCCGCGGCGATGATCTTTTCGCGCAGATGCGCGCCGCCGCCACCCTTGATCAGGTTCAGGTCGGGGTCGATCTCGTCGGCGCCGTCGATGGTCATGTCCAGCCAGCCGATCTGGTCCAGGTCCTCGATGCGGATCTCGAGGCTTTCGGCCAGTTCGCAGGTCGCCCGGCTGGTCGCGGCGCAGCGCAGCCGCAGCCCCTCGGCCTGCACCCGCCGGGCCAGGCGGTGGACCATGAAGACGGCGGTCGAGCCGGTGCCCAGCCCCAGCCGCATTCCATCTTCGACCAGGGCGATGGCGGCGCGAGCGGCCGCATCCTTGGCGGCATCGGCCGGTGACAGGTCCTCCGGTGACTGGTCTTGCATCGCTGGCTCCTGCGGTTGCGTGTCCGTTGCGGGATATAACGGGGATATCCGGGGGATGCGAGGGGTGGTGCGGCCGCAGCCGGGGCCGGTCCCGGCCACTGCCGTGGCTTTCCTTGCGGAAAACCGGGATATCCGGGCAGGAAAGCAGCAGGGGCGCCGCGCATGATTGCGATAGGGGGCGTCTTGGCGTATCGGCTTTCGGATGATTGCCGCCCCTGCCCTGCCGCGCGAGCGGATCGCCGTCCTGATCACCGCCGCCGGCCGGGGCGAGCGGATGGGGGGCGACGCGCCCAAGCAATGGCAGTCGCTGGCCGGCCAGCCGGTTCTGGCACGCAGCATCGACGCCTTTGCGGGCTTCGGGCGCATCGTGGTGACGGTCGCGCCGGCCGACATGGACCGCGCCATCGCCCTGCTGGGCGGGCAGGTCACGCTGGTTGCGGGCGGCGCCTCGCGTGCCGAAAGCGTGCGCGCCGGACTTGAGGTTCTGGAAGGTTCCGGCATCACCCATGTGCTGATCCACGATGGCGCCCGCCCGCTGGTGCCGGCCGCGGTGATCGAGGCCGTGGTCGCCGCGCTGGCGGATGGCGCCGTCGCGGCGGCGCCGGGGCTGGCGGTGACGGATGCGCTGTGGCGCGGCAGGGACGGCGTGGTCACCGGCATCGCCTCGCGCGACGGGCTGTTCCGGGCGCAGACCCCGCAAGGGTTCGCCCTGGCGGCGATTCTTGCCGCGCATCGCGAGGGCGGGGCCGACGCCGCCGACGATGTCGAGCTGATGCAGCGCCGCGGCATTCCGGTGCGCATCACCCCCGGCGACGAGGACAATCTGAAACTCACCTGGCCCGGCGACATGGCGCGGGCTGAACGGATCTTGGCAGAACGGGGGGCCGGCATGGATGTGCGGCTGGGCAACGGGTATGACGTGCACGCTTTCGGGCCGGGGGACCGCGTGTTTCTGTGCGGGGTCGAGTTGCCGCACGACCGCGGGCTGGTCGGCCATTCCGACGCCGATGTGGGGATGCACGCGCTGACCGACGCCATCTATGGCGCGCTGGCGCAGGGCGACATCGGCCGGCATTTCCCGCCCTCGGACCCGCAGTGGAAGGGCGCGGCCAGCGAAATCTTCCTGCGCCATGCCGCCGAACTGGCCCGCGACATGGGTTACCGCATCGGCAACGTCGACGTGACGCTGATCGCCGAGCGGCCCAAGATCGGCCCCCACGCGCCGGCGATGCAGGCGCGGCTGGCCGCGATCATGGGCATCGAGCCGGGGCGGGTCAGCGTCAAGGCCACCACCTCGGAACGGCTGGGCTTCGTCGGGCGCGAGGAAGGCATCGCTGCCATCGCCACCGCCACGCTGATCGGGGACCGCTGATGGACCGGCTGATCGCGACGGGGTTCGGCATCGGCTATCTGCGCCCGGCGTCGGGGACATGGGCCTCGGCCGCGACGGTGGCGCTGGGGTATCTTCTGCACCGGCTCGGGCATTTCCCGCTGGTCGCCGCCTTCACCCTGCTGGCCATCGCCGTCGGCTTCTGGTCGGTGGCGCGCGTCACGGCGGGCGATGCGCACAAGGACCGCAGCGAAATCGTCATCGACGAGGTCGCCGGCCAGATGATCGCGTTCTGCGCCACCTCGGCCGGGTTCTGGTTCGCCGGGCTGCCGGCCTCGGTCGTGCCGTGGCCGGGCTATGTGGTGCCGTTCCTGCTGTTCCGGCTGTTCGACATCTGGAAGCCGTGGATCATCGGCCGGGCCGACCGGCGCGATGATGCCGCCGGGGTCATGCTGGACGACCTGCTGGCCGGGGCATTCGCGGCGGTCGTCTCGATCGCCGCGGCCGGCATCTGGCACGGGGTAATGTGATGAAGCCGGGGCTGGAAACCCTTGCCGCCCGCGTCATCGACGCCGCCCGCGCGCGGGGCATGATGCTCGCCACCGCCGAAAGCTGCACCGGCGGGCTGATCGGGGCGGTGCTGACCGAAATCGCCGGCGCCTCGGACGTGTTCGACCGCGGCTTCATCACCTATTCCAACGAAGCCAAGACCGACATGCTGGGCGTTCAGCCCGCCACCCTGCGCGCCCATGGCGCGGTCAGCGAAGAAGTCGCGGCCGAAATGGCCGCAGGCGCGCGGCGCAATTCCGCCGCCGGGCTGGCAGTGTCGGTGACCGGAGTCGCGGGGCCCGGCAGCAGCGGAGCCAAGCCCGAGGGCCGGGTCTGCTTCGGCATCTCGGACCGCGACGGCACGCGCACCGAAACGGTGGAATTCGGCGCCATCGGCCGCGGCAACGTGCGCCGGGCGACCGTCGCCCATGCGCTGTGGATGCTACTGGCAGCGCTGGGGTCAGAGCGCGCCAAGTAGCGCCGCGATTTCCTCGTCACGCGTGGCCCAGCTGGTCACCAGCCGGATCGTGGCGTTTTCCGCATCGTCCCCCGGCGTCGGCCAGTCGGCGGCGCGCAGGCCGGTCGCGCGCAGTCGCGCGATGGTGGTGCGGGGCAGGCGCAGGAAGATCTCGTTCGACTGCACCGGGGCCATGGGCTGGATCCCCGCGGCCTGCAAGCCCGCGGCCAGTTCCGTCGCCGCCGCGTTGGCGTGGCGGGCCAGTTGCAGCCACAGCCCGCCGTCCAGCCAGGCCAGCATCTGCGCGGCCAGGAAGCGGTGCTTGGACCACAGCTGCCCGGCCCGCATCCGGCGAAAGGAGAAATCGCGGGCGCGCTCGGGGTCGAAGAACACCACCGCTTCCAGCGCAAGGCAGCCGTTCTTGGTGCCGCCCAGCGACAGCGCATCGACACCGGCCGCATGGGTCAGCGCCGCGGGCGCGGCCCCGGTGGCGGCGACGGCATTGGCAAAGCGGGCGCCGTCCATGTGGACCGTCATCCCGGCCCCGTGCGCGACCGCCGCCAGCGCCGCGACGGCTTCGGGCGCGTGCACCGTCCCCCATTCGGTGGCGTTGGTGATCGAGACCACCGCGTTCTTGCCGTCGTGTTCGTCCTCTTGCGGGTAATCGGCGATGCGGGCCGACAGCGTGGCCGGGGTCATCCGCCCGAACTCGCCCTCGACCAGCGCCATCTGCGCGCCGCCGGCCATCCACGCAGGCGCGCCGGATTCCGAGGTCTCGACATGCGCGGTGCGGTGGCAGAAAATCCGACCCCATGGCGGGCACAGCTGCGCCAGCGCCAGCGCGTTCGAGGCCGTGCCGGTGCCCAGCAGGAACACCGCTGCATCCGGCGCCCCCAGCATTTCGCGCACCGCGTCCGCCGCCCGCGCGGTCAGCGGATCGCGCCCATAGGACGCCACCGTGCCGTCATTGGCGGCCACCAGCGCCGCCATCACCGCCGGGTGGACGCCCGAGCCGTTGTCCGAGCCGAAATTCATGACAGGTCCTCGATCAGATGGTCTTCCCAGTCCTCCTCGGAGACTTCCAGCTCGCTGATCGTCCAGCCCCGGACCGAGGCGCCGGCGCGGTGCACCGCTTCCGCGTCGCCCGAGATCAGGTGGTGCCAGTCATACAGCGGCTTGCCCTCGGCCCGCAGGCGATAGGCGCAGGTCGCCGGCAGCCACCAGGCGATCGAGCGCAGCTTTTCCGGGGTCAGCACCACGCAGTCGGGAACATAGTCATGGCGGTTTTCATAGGACGAACAGCGGCAGCTGTGCCCGTCCAGCAACCGGCAGGCGATGCGGGTATAGGCCAGCGAGCCGTCGTCCTCGTATTCGATCTTGTTGAGACAGCATTTGCCGCAGCCGTCGCAAAGCGCCTCCCATTCCGCGGCGGTCAGCGCGTCCAGCGGCAGTTCCCAGAAGCGTTCGCGCATCACCATTCCTGTATCCGTTTTCCGCATCATGGCGCCGGAAATCATGGCGCCGAAAGGATCCGGCGCGCCTGCGCCTCGTCCTGCCGCATCTGGGCGACCAGCGCGTCGAGCCCGTCGAACCTGGCCTCGGGGCGCAGATACTCGACCAGCGCCACCGACAGGCGGTGGCCGTAAAGATCGCCGTCGAAGTCGAAGATATGGGTTTCCAGGTTGGGGGCGTTTTCCCCGAACATCGGCCGCACCCCCAATGAGGCGACGCCGCGATAGCTGCCCCGGTGCGGGCCGTCCAGCACGTCCACCTCGACCGCGTAGACACCCAGCCGGGGCAGATGCAGCCCCTCGACCGCCATGTTGGCGGTGGGAAAGCCCAGTTCGCGGCCACGTTTTTCGCCGTGCAGAACCTCGCCCTCGATGCGGTGCCAGTGGCCCAGCATCCGCTCGGCGTCGCGGGGGCGGCCCTCGGCCAGCGCGGCGCGGATCGCGGTAGAGCTGGCGCGGTCCTCGCCATCGGCGACCAGCGGCACCACGGTCACGCCAAAGCCAAGGCGCGCGCCCGCCTCGGCCAGCGTCGCCACGTCGCCGGCGCGGCCGCGGCCATAGCGGAAATCCTCGCCCACCGCGACATGGGCGATGCCCAGCCCCTCGGCCAGCACCTGCCGGGCGAAGTCCTCGGGCGAAAGCCCGGCCAGATACGGGCCGAAGGGCAGTTCGTACAACTGGCTGACCCCGTGGCGCGCCAGCCGCGTCGCCCGCGATTCGGCGTTCATCAGCCGGAACGGCGGCTCGATCCGCCCCGCCAGCCTGGCGAAATATTCGCGGGGGTGGGGTTCAAAGGTGATGATGCCCAGCGGCGCGTCGGGCCTTGCCGCCCGCGCCGCGCCGATCACCGCGCGGTGGCCGCGATGCACGCCGTCGAAATTGCCCATGGCCACGGTTGCGCCGCGAGCGGAGGCGGGAAGCCCGCGCCAGTCGCGATGAATATGCATCGGCGGATGTTGCATGGGCTCCCGTCTCCGGGCCATGCGATGCCCCGGTCGTCGTGGTCAGTCGAACTTGCGCGACGGCGCCAGAACCACCGCCTCGCCCTTGAGCACGACGGTATCGCCCACGAGGCAGCGGGTGGCAAGGGTCACGCGGCGGCGCGAATGGTCGATCGCCTCGACCTCGACCTCGGCGCGCACCATGTCGCCGGGGCGCACGGGGGCCATGAATTTCAGGGTCTGGCCCAGATAGACCGTGCCGTGGCCGGGCAGCTGTTCCCCGATCACCGCCGAGATCAGCCCGGCGGTCAGCATCCCGTGGGCGATGCGGCCCTGAAAGATGGTGTCGCGGGCGTAATCATCGTCAAGATGCACCGGGTTGCGGTCGGTCGAGACCTGCGCGAACATCTCGATATCGTCGTCGGTCACCTGTTTTTGCAGGTAGCGCAGCATCCCGACTTCGAGATCCTCGATGACGATGGTGCCCCGGGGCTGATTGTCGAGCATCATTCCGGCCTCCCTTAGCCGCGGTGCAGCATAACAGCGGAAAAACGGCCCCGCAACAATATTATGCGCGGACCACGCAAGAGGATGGATTGTTGCGCATGTGTCAGCGCAGCCGGCCGATGGCAAAGCTGGGACGGATCCCCTGCCCCGCCAGCCAGCGGTCCAGCAGCGCCGGGTCGGGCGATTCGATGTCGTCGCCCATGAACTCGGCGGCCAGCCCCCCGGTGACGAAGATCGAATCGATTCCCTGCGCGATGGCGCCGGCGATGTCGGTGGCGATGCCGTCGCCGATGGCCAGCGCGGCCACGTCGCGCCCCACCCCCAGCCGGCGGCGGGCCAGGTCGTAGATCGGCGCATGAGGCTTGCCGAAATACAGCGCCTCGCCGCCCATCTCCTCGTAAAGCTGCGCCAGGGCGCCTGCGCAGTAAAGTCGCTGGTCGCCGTAATCGACGACCAGATCCGGGTTGGCGCACAGCAGCGGCAGGTTGCGGGCACGGGCGGCGGCCAGGCGTTCGCGGTAATGCTCGGGGGTCTCGGTCAGGTCGTCGTAGGGGCCGGTGACGACGATGCCCTCGGCCTCGTCCAGCGCCACCCGTTCCAGCGCAGCGGCACGAGGGTCGTCGGTGTCGGTGAAGAAGCTCAGGTCCTTGTCCGGCCCGACGTGCCAGATCCGCCGCCCGACCCGCCCCGCCAGCATCGCATCCTGCGCCGCATCGCCCGAGGTCACGATGTCGTCCCATGCGTCGCGCGGCACCCCCAGCCGGTCGATCTGGCGTTCCACCATGGCACGCGGCCGCGGGGCGTTGGTGACCAGCGCCACCTTGCCCCCGCCCTGCCGCCAGCGCTGCAACGCCGCGATCGCCGCAGGATAGGCTGCCTTGCCGTTGTGGACGCAGCCCCAGAGATCGCAGAACAACACGCCGTAATCGCCGCCGATTTCGGCAAGATTCTGGATGATCCGGGTCATGGGTCGGCCTTTCGCGGAATTGTGGACATGGAGAAGGGGCCGGGACGATCCGCCCGGCCCCCCGAAAATTGCAGCCGCCGCCGCCGTCAGAGCTTGAGCGCGGGGATGATCTGCTTCTTGCGGCTGACCACGCCGGGCAGCACCACGCTGTCGCTGTCCACGCTGACGCCAAACGAGGCCTCGGCCACCTTTGCCACAAAGTCGTTCGGGACCAGCAGGGTCGAGCGTTCGTTCAGGATATCGACGATGAACAGCAGCACCTCGTCGGCGCCGTCCTCGGCCGCGACGCCCGGCATGGCGGCGATCAGCGCCGCCTTGCGGTCGATCAGCACCTGCGGCGCGGTGGTTTCCAGCACCGAGACCCGCAGCTGCTTGCCGCCCAGATCGTATTCCTTGCTGTCCATCCGCAGCAGCGCCGCATCGGAAAACGCCGAGACATCGGATTTCGCGGCGAACATCTCGGTCGCGTAAGCCGGGATGGCGATGTCGAGGTCACCCGCCAGCTTTTCCGCCACCCAGCGGTCGTGCGGCGTGGTGGTGGGGCTGCGGAATTCCAGCGTGTCCGACAGGATGCAGGTCAGCATCAGCCCCTTGACCCAACGGGGGGCGCGGTCAAGGTCGTCACCGATCAGGTCGTGCATGATCGTGGCGGTGCAGGCCAGCGGCCGGATGGTGATGTTGATCGGGGTGCGGGTGGTGATGCCGCCGGCCAGCAGGTGGTGGTCGATGATTTCCAGCACCTCGGCCTGCGCCAGCGAGGCAGGCAGTTCCGCCGGGTTGTTGGTGTCCACGATCACGCAGCGGTCGCCCGCAGCCACGTCCTGGATGATTTCGGGCATGTCCACGCCCCATTTGCCCAGCATCCACAGCGCCTCGGTATTCGGGGTGCCCTGAAGCACCGCGCGCGCCGGGGTCTTGCGGATATCCGACAGATACCACGCCCAGATCAGCGGCGAGCCGGTGGAATCGGTGTCGGGGGCCTTGTGGCCGAAAACCTGGATCATGGAACGCATTCCTTCATGGCGGAGTCGCTGCGGCTTATAGAGCCGCGGCAGGGGGTTGTGAAGCGCAGGGTGCCACGGGGCCGTCAGGATCGGGGGGCATCGGGTGGCGGGGCCAGAACGGGGCCGCTGCCGTGGCCCTGTTCGCTGGAAACAGCCCGGCGGACTGTTTCCCGGGCGGATCGCACACCCCGGATATTCGGGCAAGGAAGCAAGGCGACAGCGAACCGGGGCGCGGTTCCCCGGGGGTCAGCCCCCGGCAGGCACCGTCTGCTGGTGCTGGATCAGTTTCCAGTCGCCGGCCTGCCGCACCCAGGTCGAGCTGCACAGCACGTCGCGTTCGGTGCCGCCGCGGGTGGCGCGGGCGCGATAGGCCAGCACCATGGTGTCGCCCAGTTCCGAGGTGTGGCGGTCGCTGATGCGCAGGTTCTGCCAGCGGCTGCCCTGGGCCATCCCGGCCAGGATCTGCGGACCCTGCATCACCCCTTCGGGGAACACCATGATGCAGACGGGGGCGATGCGCAGCGCCGTTTCGGCCGCACCCAGCGTCCACAAAGCCTCCTCGTCGGCCCAGCGGTCCTCGGTCCTGCTCATCTTGCCTCCTCGACGCGTTCGATCGTCCAGCCGTCCTGTTCCAGCAGCCGCAGCACCCCGGTTTCGCCCGGCAGGTGCAGCGCCCCGAAGGCGGCGACCACATGGCGCCCCGTCTGCGCGGCAGTGCGCGCCGCGTCATTCAACGGTCCGATCCAGTTTCTGTTCCGCGTGGTCATCAGCCGCTGTTCCGCCAGCTGCATCTGCCGGTCCACCGTCGCCGGCGCCAACCCCGACGAGGCCAGCGTGTCCAGCCACCCGAATTCCCAGATCGCCCAGATGTCGCCGCGGAAATACGCCTCGAGCGTGGTCGCGGCGTAGTCGTCGGCCAGCTGCGCGGTGGGCAGGGCAGCGCGGATCATGTCCAGTTCTTCCTCGGGGGTCAGCCCGGCAAAGATCGTGAACACGGTGTCCCAGGGTTCCAGCGACAGCACGCTGGTGCCCGCCTCCTGCGCCACGGCGATCAGCTGCTGGTCAAGCCCGGCGGTCCCGGGGCCGCGGGTGCGCGCGGCCTTGATCATGCAGGGCGACAGGCCCAGCACCGTGGCGACATACCAGGGCCGCATCCGGCTGACCATGACCGCGGGGATGCCGCGGGCCTCCATCGCCTGCCTCAGCGCCTGCCACTGTTCGGGGGGCAGGCGTTCGGGCAGGGTCGGGCCGGTGGCGTCCGCCATCAGCGAGGGATCCTCGGCCAGCGCCCGGGTCAGCCGCGCCTCGCTTTCGGGGCCGCCCTCGACCAGCAGCGCGCCGGCCTTGGCGATCAGCGGGCGCAGCGCCGCGACCATGGGCGCATGGCGCGGGTCGGGAAAGTGGTAGGTGCCGACGATCTCGATCACCGCATCATTGCGGGTGGCACGGTAGCGGATGCCGGTGGCATAGGGCGTCGCGGCCACCGCGCGGGCGATCTGCGCGCGGTCGGCCTCTGAAAGCGATGCCATCAGGTCGCGGCCGGTGCAGACCGGGGCGGCCTCACCCTGCCCCGCCATGGCGCCGCCGGGGACGGCCAGCAGCAGCACCGCCAGCACCAGCAGCCACGCCGCCAGCCGGGTTGTCGCGACCCTCATCATCCTGTTAAGCCCCCGTTTTTCCGCCCGGACCCCTGCGTCGGGCCGCGCCAGCATCGCATGTGGCGCAGGCAAACCCAAGCGGGCCCAAGCGGGCGCGCCCGGCCCGGCCAGCGGGTTGACAGGGACATGGCCGCGGCCTATCTCGCGGGCATTGGCACTCACCCAAGTCGAGTGCCAACAACGCAACACTGCAACCTGAATCGGAGTGTTCACGATGGCTTTCACCCCTCTGCACGACCGTGTCCTGGTCCGTCGCGTCGAATCCGACGAAAAGACCAAGGGCGGCCTGATCATCCCCGACACCGCCAAGGAAAAGCCCGCCGAGGGCGAGGTCGTGTCCGTGGGCGCCGGCACCCGTGACGACGACGGCGACCGCATTGCGCTGGACGTCAAGGCCGGCGACCGCATCCTGTTCGGCAAATGGTCGGGCACCGAGATCACGCTGGACGGCGAAGAACTGCTGATCATGAAGGAAAGCGACATCCTCGGGATCATCTCGTAATCCCTGACGTATCGCTTTCAACTCATTGACAAGGAATAGATAAATGGCTGGCAAGGAAGTCAAGTTCAATACCGACGCCCGCGACCGGATGCTCAAGGGCGTCAACATCCTGGCCGATGCGGTCAAGGTGACGCTGGGCCCCAAGGGCCGCAACGTGGTCATCGACAAGTCCTTCGGCGCGCCGCGCATCACCAAGGACGGGGTTTCGGTCGCCAAGGAAATCGAACTCTCCGACAAGTTCGAGAACATGGGCGCGCAGATGGTCCGCGAAGTCGCCTCGCGCACCAATGACGAGGCCGGGGACGGCACCACCACCGCCACCGTGCTGGCCCAGGCCATCGTGCGCGAAGGGCTGAAAGCCGTCGCCGCGGGCATGAACCCGATGGACCTGAAGCGCGGCATCGACCTGGCCACCGCCCGCGTGGTCGAATCGATCAAGGCCGCCGCCCGCCCGGTCAACGACAGCGCCGAAGTCGCGCAGGTCGGCACCATCTCGGCCAACGGCGAAACCTTCATCGGCGAGCAGATCGCCGAGGCGATGCAGCGCGTCGGCAACGAAGGCGTGATCACCGTCGAAGAAAACAAGGGGATGGAGACCGAGGTCGAAGTCGTCGAAGGCATGCAGTTCGACCGCGGCTACCTGTCGCCCTACTTCGTCACCAACCCGGAAAAGATGATCGCCGAGCTGGAAGACGGCTATATCCTGCTGCACGAAAAGAAACTGTCGTCGCTGCAACCGATGGTTCCCCTGCTGGAAGCCGTCATCCAGACCCAGAAGCCGCTGCTGATCGTGGCCGAGGACGTGGAAGGCGAGGCGCTGGCCACGCTGGTCGTCAACCGCCTGCGCGGCGGGCTGAAGGTCGCGGCCGTCAAGGCGCCCGGCTTCGGCGATCGCCGCAAGGCCATGCTTCAGGACATCGCGATCCTGACCGGCGGCCAGGTGATCTCGGACGACCTGGGCATGAAGCTGGAAAACGTCGGTCTGGACATGCTGGGCCGCGCCAAGAAGATCTCGATCAACAAGGACACCACCACCATCGTCGATGGCGCCGGTGAAAAGGCCGAGATCGAGGCCCGCGTCAGCCAGATCCGCCAGCAGATCGAGGAAACCACCAGCGACTACGACCGCGAAAAGCTGCAAGAGCGTGTGGCCAAGCTGGCCGGCGGCGTCGCCGTCATCCGCGTCGGCGGCCTGACCGAGATCGAGGTGAAAGAGCGCAAGGACCGCGTCGATGACGCGCTGAACGCCACCCGCGCCGCGGTGCAGGAAGGTGTCGTCGTCGGTGGCGGCGTGGCGCTGGTGCAGGGTGCCAAGGCCCTGGAAGGTCTGGAAGGCGCCAACGCCGACCAGAACGCCGGCATCGCCATCATCCGCCGCGCGCTGGAAGCCCCGATGCGCCAGATCGCCGAAAACGCCGGCGTCGATGGCGCCGTGGTGGCCGGCAAGGTGCGTGAATCGACCGACAAGAACTTCGGCTTCAACGCGCAGACCGACGAATATGGCGACATGTTCAAGTTCGGCGTGATCGACCCGGCGAAAGTGGTGCGTCATGCGTTGCAGGACGCGGCCTCGGTCGCCGGTCTGCTGATCACCACCGAAGCCATGATCGCCGAAAAGCCCGAGCCGAAGGCTCCGGCCGGCGGCATGGGCGGCGGCATGGGTGGCATGGGCGGCATGGACATGATGTAAGTCCCTGCCCCCGCGCCAACCCGGCACGGGACAGGAAAGGGCGCCCCTCGCGGGCGCCCTTTTTCATGGCCATTTTCATGGCCGGTCCCCATGGGCAGCGGCGGCACACCATGCCATGCTGGCGCGGATCGGTCGGGCAACGGGGAGAGGACGGCCGCGATGGAAACCGCCGTCAGGGCACTGTTCCAACGCTATGAGCAGCTGTTCGCGCAGGCGCTGGCCGGGCGCGCCTCGATGGACGATCTGGCGACGCTTTACGCGCCCGAGTTCATCGCAAGCTCACCCGCCGGGGTGAGGGCGGGCCGCAACGACGCGCTGTTGCGCCAGCGCATGGCCGAGGGCTATGCGCATTACCGCGCCATCGGCACCACCGCGATGCGCATCCGCGGGCTGCGCCTGTCACCCATCGACGCGCTGCATTGCATCGCCCATGTCGCCTGGACCGCCACCTATGCCCGCGACGACCTGCCCGAAACCGCCATCGACTTTGACGTGCATTACCTGGTCCGGCTGACCGAGGGCGAGGCGCGGGTGTTCGGCTGGGTTTCGGGCGACGAAACTGCGCTGCTGCGCCAGCACGAGGTGATCTGAACCCTTCCAAGGGTCTTCGCCCCCGCCTTTCTGGCGTGAACAATCGCGGCGGGCGGCGCGCCCACCGGAACGCCTCCGCCCCGCTGGTGACCGCTTAACGCAGCGGCAGCGCCGCCCCGATGGCGACGAAGATGCCGCCGCAAACCCGGTTGAAACGGCGCCCGACCCGGGCCAGCCACGGTCGCACCCGGTGCGCGGCGGCGGCATAAAGATATTCGACGGCGAACTCGACCACCGCATAGGTGGCGCCCATCACCAGGAACTGCGCGGCAAGGCTGCGCTCGGTCGACAGGAACTGCGGCAACAATGCGCTGAAGAACAGCAGCCCCTTGGGGTTGGTGGCCGCGGTCAGGAACCCCGACCGGAACAGCGCCGCGCCGCGGGCCGCCGCCGCCCGGCTTTCGGACGCGACCACGATCGGCGGCGCCGCCCACAGCCGGATGCCCAGCCAGACCAGATAAGCACCCCCGACCAGCTTGAGCCCGGTCAGCCACAGCGCCGAGGTCCGCACCAGCGCCCCGATCCCGAACATGCACAGACCCATCACCGCGACCAGCCCGGTGACCCCGCCCATGATGGTCCACAGCGCCTTGCGGTTGCCGTGCAGCGCCCCGTGGGTCAGCGCCAGCAGCACGTTCGGCCCCGGCGTCAGGGCGATTCCGACCGAGGTCAGCAGGAACAACAGCCAGCTTTCGAACGACATGGACCCTCCAGAGCGCCAATGGGGCCGCTTTGGCGGGCGCGCCCGTGAAACATCACATTCAGGGCTCAGGCCACCACCGCCGTGACCTTCAGTGCCGAGGCCAGCGCACGGAATCGCGCCTCGACCACCTCGCCCATCAGTTCGCGCCCGCTTTCCGTCAAAGTCAAGGTCAGCTGCCCGCGGTCCCGGTCCAGTTCCAGCGTGCCGGCCCCGGTCGGGTCGCCGATGGAAAACATCGCGCCAAAGCGCATGGCGCGGCCGACGATTTCGGCGTCGCGGATCTGGTCGGGGGCCAGCAGCGGCAGCAGCGGCTCGACCAGGCAGCCGGTGCGGCTGTTGGTATAGCGATGCAGCAGGCACAGCCCCAGGAACACCCGTTCCGGGTGCGACAGCGCGGTCATGTGGGAATGGGTCACATGGTCGAAGCTGGCCTCGGCCCGATAGTCGGGGTGGGCGCGCCAGCTGGTGTCGTGCAGCAGGCAGGCGGCGCGGATCAGCCGTTCGCGTTCCGGCGGCACCCCCGTGAACACCGGGGCCAGGAACTGGAACAGCCGCTTTCCCGCCCCCGGCAGCCGCGCCATCTTGCGTTCGGTAAAGCGGGCGGCCTCGATCAGCGGGTCGCGCTTGCGGATGCTGGCGGACATCTGTTCATACAGCAGCCCCTCGCGGATACCGTAAGAGCTGACGGCGATCTCGCGCGGGGCGAAGGTCAGCACCATCTGGCGCAGCACCTGCACCGCCAGCGGCACCAGTTCCAGCCGCGAGGACGAAATGCCGGTGCGCGACTTCATTTCGCCCGGGCTGGTGTCGCCGATCCACTTGAGCGTGGCCATCACATCGTCGGGGGTCATGCGGTATTCGTGCAGCACCGTCATCGGATAGCCGCGCCGTTCCATGTCCAGCCGCGCGATTGCCCGCCACGACCCGCCGACCAGATAGATATGCGCGTGATCGTCGCCCACCGCGGCGGCCAGCCCCTCGACCACCTTTTCGACATGGCGGCGCAGCGCCTTGCGCTCGACCAGTTGCAGGCGGAACGGCCCCAGCGGAGAGGTGGCGCGGCGACCGATCCGGCCCTCGCCGACCTCGGCCAGCTCCATCGAGCTGCCGCCCATGTCGCAGACCAGCCCGCGCGCGTCGGGCCAGCCCAGCAGCACCCCCTGCGCCGACAGCCGGGCCTCTTCCTCGCCGTCGATGATCAGCAGCTTCAGCCCGGTCGTGCGGGCGACGGCGCGGTAAAAGGCGGGGCCGTCCTCGGCCTCGCGCACGGCGGCGGTGGCGACGCAGGTCAGCGCCTCGATCCCCATGTCGCGGGCCAGGTTCGAGAACCGCTTGAGCGCCGCCATCCCGCGCCGCACCCCTTCGGGGTTCAGCCGGCCGGTCGAGGGCAGCCCCTGCCCCAGCCCGGCCATGACCTTTTCGTTGTAGAAATACGCCGGGCTGCGGGCGGCGCCGTCAAAGACGACCAGCCGGATCGAGTTCGAGCCGACATCCACCACCCCCACCCGGGCCAGTTCCCGCATCGACCTGACCGGCAGCCCGTGCTTGCCGAAAGGGGCGAATTGCTGGCCGCTGGCGGTCTTGACGTTCATGGCGGGCCTTTTTCGGTTTGCCGACGGGCGCAGGAAAGCGCCCGTCGCGGGTTCAGGTCAATCCCGGGTATGGGTCAGGGCGGCGACATCCTGTGCCCCGGCCGTCCCCCGCCCGGAAAGCGATGGGTTTTCAAGGAAATACTGGTGACAGTTGAACAGGTCTTCGCGGTCCTCGGGCAGGTGGCGCAGATAGCGGCCGTCGGGTTGCAGGATCCAGCTTTGCGCCTCATCGGCCAGATTGGCCGCCATGATCTGGCTGGTGATCTGCGCCCTGACCGTTTCGTTCAGGCATTCGACCAGCGCCTCGACCCGCCGCGACAGGTTGCGGTCCATCCAGTCGGCCGAGCTGATGAACACCCGTGCCTTGCGCGAGGGCAGCCCGTGGCCATTGCCGAAACAGACCACGCGGCTGTGTTCCAGGAACCGCCCGACGATGGACTTGACCCGGATATTGTCGGACAGGCCGGCGATGCCGGGGCGCAGCCCGCAGATGCCGCGCACCACCAGGTTGATCCGCACCCCGGCGTTCGAGGCCGCGTAAAGCGCCTCGATCACGTCCTTTTCGATCAGGCTGTTCATCTTGGCCCAGATCTCGGCCGGGCGGCCCTGGCGGGCGAACTCGGCCTCGCGCGCGATCAGGTCCAGCAGGGTGGATTTCAGGTTGATCGGGCTGATCGCCAGGTTTTCCAGACCCACCGGCTCGACATAGCTGGACAGGTAGTTGAACACCTTGGTCGCGTCGCGCCCCAGCGCCGGGTCGCAGGTCAGCAGCGACAGGTCGGTGTAGATGCGGGCGGTGATCGGGTGGTAGTTGCCGGTCCCGAAATGGGTGTAGGTCACCAGCGCGTCCCCCTCTCGCCGCACCACGGTCGAGATCTTGGCGTGGGTCTTGTAGTTGAAGAACCCGTAGACGACATGCGCGCCCGCCCGTTCCAGCCGCCGCGACTGGCGGATGTTGGCGGCCTCGTCGAAGCGGGCCTTGAGTTCCACCAGCGCCACCACAGACTTGCCCGATTCGGCCGCCTCGCACAATGCGCTGACGATGGGGCTGTCGCGGCTGGTGCGGTAAAGCGTCTGCTTGATCGCCACCACATCGGGGTCGCGCGCCGCCTGTTGCAGGAAGCGCACCACCATGTCGAAGGTTTCATACGGGTGGTGCAGCAGCATGTCCTTTTGCCGGATCGCGGCGAACATGTCGCCGTCGTGGTCCTGCACCCGTTCGGGCACCCGCGGCACGAAGGACGGCCATTGCAGGTCGGGGCGGCTGTCCAGCACCAGTTCGCGCACATCGGCCATGCCCAGCAGGCCCTCGACCTGGATCACCTCGTCCAGCCCGACCTGAAGCCGCTGCATGATCAGCTTGCGCAGCCGGTCGGGGGCGCCGGCGGTGATCTTCAGCCGGATCACGTCGCCGCGGCGGCGGCGCTTCAGCGCGGTCTCGAACTCGCGCACCAGGTCCTCGGCCTCGTCCTCAAGCTCCAGGTCGCTGTCGCGCAGCACGCGAAAGGCGCAGTGGCCGACGTCGCGATAGCCGGGGAACAGCCGTGGCAGATACATCAGCAGCAGGTCTTCCAGCCGCAGGAACCGCTGCCCCCCCGGCAGCGCGATGAAACGCTTGAGCTGCCCCGGAATCGGCAGCAGCGCCTGCATCTGGCTGCCGTCCGATTCGCGCGCCAGTTCCAGCGCCAGGCAGAACCCGGCGTTGGGGATAAAGGGGAACGGGTGCGCCGGGTCGATGGTCAGCGGCGTCAGCACCGGGAACACCTGTTCCAGGAAATGCGTGCGCAGGAACGCCGCCTCGGCCCGGGTCACGCGCGAACGCGACAGGATGACGATGCCCTCGGCTTCCATCTCGCGGCGCAGCTTGTTCCAGACGGTCTGCTGCGCGCCCATCAGCCGGCGGGCGTCGGCGTTGATCAGCGTCAGCTGCTCCGCCGGCGTCAGCCCGTCGTCCGAGGGGGTGACGCTGCCCTCGCGCACCAGTTCGCGCAGCCCGGCGACGCGGACGGTGTAGAATTCGTCAAGGTTGGCGGCCGAGATCGACAGGAACCGCAGCCGTTCCAGCAGCGGCACCCGCGGGTTGCGGGCCTCATCCAGAACCCGCCAGTTGAAGCTCAGCCAGCTGAGCTCGCGGTTGAAGAACCGCGCCGGCCCCTCGGGCGGCCCCTCGGCAAGGACGCGGGCGGGGGAAAGCGGGGTCTTGAGGAAATCGGCCTGGGTCATCTAGACATCACGCGGGGAAAAACGGGTCGCTCGTCGGGTTTCTGGAACGCCGGCCAGAGACTGTCAAACCGCGCCCCGCATTCTTCATACAACCGACACAAACACGCCCGGTCCAGCCGGCATCCCGCGGCCCCCAACCTCGCCCCCAACC
>JAZIHR010000045.1:0-18918 GCA_036678445.1 Alphaproteobacteria bacterium | reverse complement strand
GCCCCCGGTGCCGCCCGAATCGCCCATGCCGATGCCGGTGCAGGATTTCCGCGCCCTGCCGCCGCCCGAGGCCAGCCCCGGCGGCAGCCCCGGCCCCGCGCCGCTGCAAGCGCATGTGCTGGCCGCCCGCACTGTCGTCTTTGGCGGCACCGCGCTGATCACCGCCATCGGCTGCTGGCAGATGCTGGTGGCCTTCGGCAACGAAATCCAGCCGCTGCAATGGCTGCTGCTGGTCCTGTTCACCCTGACTTTCGGCTGGATCGGCTTCAGCTTCTGTTCGCTGCTGTCGGGGCTGGTGGCGCGGCCTCCGGTCACGCCCGCGGACCCCGGCGCCGCCCGCATCGCCATCGTGATGCCGGTCTATCACGAAGACCCCGCCGACAGCCTGGCGCTGCTGGGCGCCCTGGCCGACGAGCTGGCGGCCGAGGGCATGGCCGCGCGGGCCGAGATCTTCGTGCTGTCCGACAGCCACGACCCCGAGGTATTCGCCGCCGAAACCCTGGCGATCGCGACCCTGCGCGAGACCTGCACGCTGCCGGTCTGGTATCGCCGTCGCCCCGTCAATACCGGCCGCAAGCCCGGCAATATCGCCGATTTCATCCGCCGCTGGGGCGGGCGCTACGACCAGATGGTGGTGCTGGACGCCGACAGCGTGGTCAGCGGCCGCATGGTCGCGGAAATGAGCGCGCGGATGTGCGCCGACCCGGCGCTGGCGCTGATCCAGACCATCCCGATGCTGGTCGGCGGCCAGACGCTGTTTGCCCGGGTGATCCAGTTTGCCGGCCGGGTCTATGGCCCGCCCATCGCGCGGGGCGTGGCCGCCTGGTCGGGCGACAACGGCAATTTCTGGGGCCATAACGCGATGATCCGCGTGGATGCCTTTGCCGCCTGCTGCGGCCTGCCCGACCTGCCCGGCGCCCCGCCCTTCGGCGGCACCATCCTGTCGCATGATTTCGTCGAGGCCGCGCTGCTGCGCCGCGCCGGCTGGAAGGTACGGCTGGACTGGGACCTGCGCGCCAGCTACGAGGGCAGCCCCCCCACCCTGCTGGACATGGCGCTGCGCGAGCGCCGCTGGGCGCAGGGCAACCTGCAACACCTGCGGCTGCTGGGCGCGCGCGGCTTTACCGCGATCAGCCGGGTGCATTTCATCGTCGGCATCCTCGGGTTCTTGATGAGCCCGATCTGGCTGGCGATGATCCTGGTCGGGCTGGCGCTGACCGCCAACGTGATCCTGTCGCGGCCGGAATATTTCCCGCACAGCTACCAGCTGTTCCCGGACTGGCCGACCTTTGATTCCCGGCGGATGATCTGGATCTTTGCCGCCTCGATGACGCTGCTGCTGCTGCCCAAGCTGGTCGCCGTGATCCGCGCATGGAGCAGGCCGCTTGCCTCGAACGCCGGCGGCCGCTCGCGCGTGCTGGCCAGCGCGCTGTTCGAAACGGTGATGTCGGCGCTGATCGCGCCGGTGCAGATGCTGATCCAGACCCGGCAGATCATCGAAATCCTGCAAGGCCGCAATTCGGGCTGGGAAAGCCAGGTCCGCAAGGGGGTGATGCCGCCCTGGGGGCTGGTGCTGCGCCGCCACGCGATCCACGTCGTGTCGGGGCTGGCCACGCTGGTGGTGGTGGTGATGCTGTCGCCGGGGCTGGGGATCTGGCTGTCGCCGATCCTCGCCGGGCTGATCCTGTCGCCGGCGATTTCCCGCTGGACGGCCTCGCCGGTGTTCGGCCGCTGGGCGCGGATGGCCGGGCTGCTGGTCACCCCCGAAGAACGCACCCCGCCCGAGGTGATGGCCGCCGCCGTCGTCCATGCGCGGCGACTGCGCCAGGCCGAGGGCTCGACCGCGCTGCTGGGACGCGACCCGGACGCGATGGCCCGCCATGTCGCGCTGCTGCCGCCGGTGGCCGATGTGCCGCCGGCCAAGCGGTTGCCCGCGATTTCGGCCGCGGCCAAGATCGCCGCGGCCAGGTCGCAGGCGCAAGCGCTTGATTTTCTTGACCGAAGCGAGCGGGCGGCACTGCTGTCGGATCCGCAGCTGCTGAAGCTCTGGGCGGACCTGCCGGCATGAAACGAGTGCTGGCGCTGGATATGCTGCGCGGCTACGCGCTGGTCTGCATCATGCTGGACCATATGCCGCTGGGCTATCTGCGGCAGGTGACACTGACCAATTTCGCGCTTTACGACGCGGCCGAGCTGTTCGTGCTGCTGTCGGGGTTCCTGGTCGGGCTGGTCTGGATCAAGGTCGAGGCCGAATCGGGCCGCCGCGCCGCGCAATGGCGGTTCGTCCGCCGCGCCGGGCAGGTCTGGCTGGCGCTGGTGCTGGGCGGCATCCTGCTGGCGCTGCTGTCGCGCGGGCTGCTTGAGGCCGGGCTGCCCCACAAGGCGATCTGGAACCGCTATGCCGAATGGGTGATCGAGGCGCCGCTGGGCTATGCTGCGGTGTTGGCGGTGATGTGGTTGCAACCCAACCTGCTGGATGTGCTGGCGCTTTACGTGGTGCTGCTGGCCTCGGCCCCGGTGCTGGTGCCGTTGCTGCTGCGCTGGCCCTGGGCGTTTGCGGCGGGCTCTCTGGCACTGTGGTGGGTGGCCGAGCCGCTGAACGCGGCGCTGCCCAATCACCGGGTGCAGGGCGGGCTGCTGTTCAATCCCTTTGGCTGGCAAATGCTGTTCTACAGCGGCGTGGCGATGGGGGCGTTCCGCCACCGGTTCATGCCGGTGCTGCGGCGCCATTCTGGCTGGCTGACCGCGGCGGCGACGGTGATTACACTGTGGTCGCTGGCGATGGTGACGCTGTGGCGGCTGGGCCCCGAGGGCAAGCGCCTGGCCGATGCCATGTGGCAGATGCTGGGGCGGGTGGACAAATGGTCGCTGGCCGGCGCGCGCTACGTAGCGATCATGGCCGCCAGCTGGCTGGTGGCGGTGCCGCTGGCCGGGGTCTTCGCCCGGATGGCCGCAACCGTGCCGGGAAAGATGCTGGCGCGGATCGGCCGCGGCGGGCTGCTGGCCTTTGTCGCCTGCGTCATGCTGTCGGTGCTGGGCGATGCGGTCGCGGGCGCCCTGCCCCAGACCATCCCGGCGCGACTGGCCGTCGATCTGTGGACGATCGCGATCCTGTGGCTGTGCGCCGACCTGTGGCTGACGATGCGAGAGCGACGCAGCCCGCCTGCTTTGCGCCAGCCGACACCTGACGGGCCGATGCCCTCGAATCCGGCACCGCAAGGGCCGACGCTGTCAGGCCCCGTGCCTTCGCAACCTGCGCCTCAGCAATCGGCGGCTTTCCTGCCCGGCCCGCCGGGTCCCGAATCGCCGTGATCCGCGCCTAGGGTTCCCTGAACTGCTTTGCCCCGGCCATCGGCGCCCGGGCCAGGTGCGGGCCTTGCTTTCCCACGGCCGGGCACCCCGCCGCCATCTTCCCCGATCTCAGGAACCAGTTGAGTGCCGCGATGCCCAGGCAGGAAAAAGTGCCGCCCAACCCGTAAGCTGCCAGCACCCCCAGCCACCCCGCCCCCAGAAGCCAGGCGATGAAAGCGGACAAGATCCCGGCAGGGATGCCGGCCAGCAAAGCAGCCATGAGCGTTTCCGTTTCATTCAAGCATTGGAACGAGACTAGACAACCTCAGGATGGCTTTACAACTGCTGCTTGAGTAGAATTTTAAATATATTCCCGTGATTTATCCTGGGAACTGTTGCAACCGTGATACAGATGCAAAAATCGGCCCGGTAGCACCGGGCCGCGAAAACCGTCCAGAATTTGAGGTCTGGTGGAGCCGAGGGGAATCGAACCCCTGGCCTCATCATTGCGAACGATGCGCTCTACCAACTGAGCTACGGCCCCACAGGCGCGCTATGTGGCGCAGGGCGCGCGGCTTGTCAAGCGGCCATGACGGGCTGGCGCAGGAATGACGCCACACCGCGCGCGCGACACTTATCAGCCCTGCTGGCGCACCCATTCCACCAGCTGCCCCGCCGGGCGCGCGCCGGACATGCGTGCACGCTCGCGCCCGTCGCGGAACAGGATAAAGGCCGGAATACCCCGGATATTCCAGCGCACCGTGGCATCGGGGTTGCGCTCGGTGTCGATCTTGGCCAGCCGTGCCTCGCCCTTCAGCAGGCCGGCGGCCTTTTCGAACTCGGGCGCCATCATCCGGCAGGGGCCGCACCACGGCGCCCAGTAATCGACCAGCAGCGGCAGATCGTCGGATTTCGCTGCCTTTTCCAGCAGTTGTAAGTCCACCGCGACCGGTTTGGCGGGCAGCAGCGCCGCCCCGCACACCCCGCATTTCGGCCCCGAATCGAGCCGCTCTTGCGGGACGCGGTTCATCTGACCGCAGCTCAGGCAGGTAAGTTTCAAGATAGCCTCAGAAAATATTCAACAGATACAGCAGGATGATAACGACGATCGGCACCCCGAGCAGCCAGGCAACGATCCCTTTCATGACGCATTCCCCTTTCGTGGCCAAGCCTGGGGTGGGAACGCCGCGCCGGCATCCGAGGTTCCGGCGTGGGCGGGGCTACCCGTCGGAAACCGCGTAGGATTCGACCGGAGGGCAGGTGCAGACCAGGTTGCGATCGCCATAGGCATTGTCCACCCGCCCGACCGGAGGCCAGTATTTGTCCTCTCGGAACGCCCCGGGCGGAAAGCAGCCCTGTTCGCGCGAATAGGCGCGGTCCCAGTCGGCGACAAGATCCTCGACCGTATGGGGGGCATGGCGCAGCGGGCTGTCCTCGGCCGCGATGCGGCCATCGGCAACGGCGGCGATTTCATCGCGAATCGCCAGCATCGCGGTGACAAAGCGGTCCAGCTCGGCCCGGGTTTCCGATTCGGTCGGCTCGATCATCAGCGTGCCGGGGACCGGCCAGCTCATCGTCGGGGCGTGAAAACCGTTGTCGACCAGGCGCTTGGCGATGTCGTCCACGGTGATCCCATGTTCCGCAAAGACCCGCGTGTCCACGATACATTCATGGGCAACCCGGCCGCGATTGCCCATGAACAGGATCGGGTAAGCATTGCTTAACCGGCTGGCGATATAGTTGGCGTTGAGAATCGCCACCCGCGTCGCCTGGGTCAGCCCGGCGCCGCCCATCATCAGGATATACGCCCATGAAATCAGCAGGATCGAGGCCGAGCCCCAGGGCGCCGCGGAAACTGCGCCCTCGCCCAGCCTCGGGTCGGCGGGCAGATACGGGGCCAGATGCGCCTTGACCCCGATCGGACCCATCCCCGGCCCGCCGCCACCATGCGGAATCGCAAAGGTTTTATGCAGATTCAGGTGGCTGACGTCGCCGCCGATCTCGCCCGGCTTTACCAGCCCGACCAGCGCGTTCATGTTGGCGCCGTCGATATAGACCTGCCCGCCGTGATCGTGGGTGATGCGGCAGACCTCGCGCACGGTGTCCTCGAACACGCCGTGGGTCGAGGGATAGGTGATCATCACCGCCGCCAGCCGGTCGCCGGCCGAGGCCGCCTTGTCGGCGAAATCTTCAAGGTCGATGTCGCCGTTGGGCGCCGATTTCACCACCACCACCTTCATCCCCGCCATCTGCGCGCTGGCCGGGTTGGTGCCGTGGGCGCTGGTCGGGATCAGGCAGATGTCGCGGTCCTCACCGCGCGAGCGGTGATACGCCGCAATGGTCAGCAGCCCGGCATATTCCCCCTGCGCACCGCTGTTGGGTTGCAGCGAAAACGCGTCATAGCCGGTGATCTCGCACAGTTTCGCGCTGAGATCGGCGAACATCCGGTGATAGCCCGCTGCCTGCGGCTCCGGCGCAAAGGGGTGCAGCGCGCCGAATTCAGGCCAGGTCAGCGGCATCATCTCGGCCGCGGCGTTCAGCTTCATCGTGCACGATCCCAGCGGGATCATCGCCCGGTCCAGCGCCAGGTCGCGGTCGGACAGGCGCCGCATGTAGCGCATCATTTCCGTTTCCGCCCGGTTCATCTGGAACACCGGATGGGTCAGGTAGTCGCTTTCCCGCAGCAGGCCGTCGGGAATCGCGGGCGCAGTCGCCGCCGCGGCCGGGGCCGTGATGCCAAAGGCGTCCAGCACCCGGGCGATGACGCTGGCGTCCGTCGTCTCGTCCACGCTGATCCCTACGCGGTCGCGGCCGACACGGCGCAGGTTGATCCCGCGCTGTTCGGCGGCGGCAAGGATCCCCGCCTGCCCCACCCCCACGCGCACGGTGATGGTGTCGAAAAACGCATCCGGCGCCACTTCGGCCCCGGCCTCGCGCAGCGCATTGGCAAGCGTCACCGCATTCAGATGCACCCGTTGCGCGATGGCGCGCAGACCGGCCGGCCCGTGGAACACGGCATAGAAAGACGCCATCACCGCCAGCAGCGCCTGCGCCGTGCAGACGTTCGAGGTCGCCTTTTCCCGGCGGATATGCTGTTCGCGCGCCTGCAATGCCAGCCGATAGGCCTGCCGCCCCGCCGAATCGATCGAAACGCCGACGATCCGCCCCGGCATCGCCCGCTTCATCTCGTCCCGGCAGGACATGAACCCGGCATGAGGCCCGCCATACCCCATCGGCACCCCGAACCGCTGCGCCGAGCCCACGCAGATATCGGCGCCCATCGCGCCCGGTTCCTTCAGCAGGCACAGCGCCAGCAGGTCGGTCGCCACCACCGCCACCGCGCCGGCGTCATGCAGCGCCGCGCAGTCGGCAGTCAGGTCGCGGACATGGCCGAAGGTGCCGGGATACTGGAAGATCGCGCCGAACACCCTGGAGGGATCACAGTCTCCGGGCTGCCCGCGGATGATCTGAATCCCCAGCGGCGCGGCGCGGGTCTCGATCACGCTGATGGTCTGCGGGTGCAGATGTTCGCTGACGAAGAACGCGCGCGCCTTGGATTTGGCCACCCGCTGCGCCATCGCCATCGCCTCGGCCGCCGCGGTGGCCTCGTCCAGCAGGCTGGCATTGGCCACCGGCAGCCCGGTCAGGTCCGCCACCATGGTCTGATAATTCAGCAGCGCCTCAAGCCGGCCTTGCGCGATTTCCGGCTGATAGGGGGTGTAGGCGGTATACCACGCCGGGTTTTCCAGGATGTTGCGCTGGATCGCGGGCGGGGTAACGGTGCCATAATACCCCTGCCCGATCAGGCTGGTCATCACCCGGTTCTGCGCGGCCACCTCGCGCATCAGCGCCAGCAACTCGCGTTCCGACAGCGCCGGCCAGTCCAGCCGCACCTGCTGCCGGATCGACGCAGGCACGGTCTGCTCGATCAGCTGGTCAAGGCTGTCGGCACCGACCACCTTCAGCATCTCGGCCATCTCGGCCGGCGAGGGGCCGATATGGCGGCGGTTGGCAAAATCATCAGGGTCGTAAGAGGTCGGGTTCCAGCGGCTCATGTATCACTCGCGCAGACAGGCCAGCGGCCCGGTTCGATCACGGCGGGCACACAGCCGCGCCCACCCCTTCTTCCTTGCCGAAATATCCCGGGCTTTCGAATACCCGGAGCGAGACAGGGACGAAGCCCAGGAAAGGCAGCGCCCCGGTCCAGCGTCGCCGATCAGCCGATCAGCGCCTGATAGGCGGCCTCGTCCAGGAAACCGTCCAGCGCCACGCCCTCCGTCGGCTTGATGCGGAAGAACCAGGCGGCCAATGCGTCCTCGTTCACGTCGCCCGGCGCATCGGCCAGCGCCTCGTTCACGGCGGTGATCACCCCGGCAACCGGCGCCACGATGTCCGACGCGGCTTTTACCGATTCGATCACCACGATTTCTTCGCCCGCCGCAACCTCGCGCCCGACCTCGGGCAGTTCGATGAACACCACGTCGCCCAACTGCTCGCTGGCATGGGCAGTGATGCCGACGACGATTTCGTCGCCTTCGGCGCGCAGCCATTCGTGGTCTTCGGTAAATTTCAGCATGTCTTGCCTCGGGTTCAGGATCAGCGTTTGTAGGTGGTCTTGACAAAGGGCATCGGCACGACGCACAGCTTCTGGCGCTTGCCGCGCAGCTCGGCATACAGCGTGGCGCCATCGGCGATCCCCGAGGGCAGCGTGGCCATCGCCACCGGCCCCCCGACCGAGGGACCGAACCCGCCCGAGGTGACATGCCCGACCGGCTGCCCCCCCTCGGCCGCGGCAAAGATCTCGACGCCCGCACGGATGGGGGCCCGCCCCTCGGGCATGACCCCGCGGCGCGACTGTGCCGCATGCCCCAGCTCTGGCAGGATCACATCCGCGCCGGGAAAACCGCCTGCCCGCGCCCCGCCCACGCGGCGGAGCTTGGGAATCGCAAACCCGACGCCGGCCTGCGCCGGGGTCACGTTCTCGTCCATGTCATTGCCATAAAGCGGCAACCCGGCCTCGAGCCGCAGCGAATCGCGCGCGCCCAGCCCCACCGGGGCCACCTCGTCCAGCGCCAGCAGCGCGCGGGCGAAATCGGCGGCGCGATCCTCGCGCAGGCTGATCTCGAACCCATCCTCGCCGGTATAGCCCGAGCGGCTGACCCACAGCCGCGCCCCGTCCCATTCCAGATCCGCCACGTCCATGAAGCGCATCTCGGCCACCCCCGGCACCAGCGAGGCCAGCGCGGATTCCGCCGCCGGTCCCTGCAAGGCCAGCAGCGCGCGGTCGGAAATCACCTCGGGGTGCAGGCCGTGGGCGGCCAGATGCGCGATGTCCTTGTCGGCACAGGCCGCGTTCACCACCAGCAACAGGTGGTCGCCCTTGTTGGCGATCATCAGGTCGTCGATGATCCCGCCCCGGTCGTTAGTGAACAGCCCGTAACGCTGCCGCCCCGGGGCGAGGCCCACGATATCGGCGGGCACCAGCCGTTCCAGCGCCTCGGCCACGCCGGGGCCGCGCAGGATCAGCTGGCCCATGTGGCTGACGTCGAACAGCCCGGCGGCAGCGCGGGTGTGCTGGTGCTCGCCCAGAACGCCGGCCTTGTACTGCACCGGCATTTCCCAGCCGGCAAAAGGCACCATGCGGGCGCCCAGCTCGATATTCAGATCGTAAAGCGGCGTCCGGCGCAGCTCGGTCATGGCATCCCCCTTGGCGGCCAGCGGCCGCGTGTCGATGCCCCCTCTGTCCCTGCCCCGGCCAAGGACCGCGGGGCGCCTGAGATCGTTATCCCTTCGGCGGGCCGGACGGCCGCTCTTCAGAGTTCTATGCGGAAACGGTCTTTCTGCCTGAGAGTTTACCGGGGCGGTTGCTCCTTCGGCCCTGGCCTGCGCCAGCGTCTCCCGATTTCCATGACTTTCGTATCAGCCGAACTGCTGGCGTGGCAAGATTTTTTCTTGCCCCACCTTCTCAGCGCCGCCAGCTTTTTCCGCGCTCCCGACTTCTTTCTGGCCCAAATACCCGCCTTGAGGCGCGCCCGGGACGACCGCAGGACAGCGGCACCCCGGGCGCGGCCGTTACGGATAGATCACGATCGGCACACCCGGGCGGACCATCGAAAAGATTTCCTCGATCTCGTCGTCGTTCACCGCGATGCAGCCGGCAGTCCAGTCGCGCTTTTGCTGCTGCCGCCCCCAGGGGCCGCGACCGTGGATCATGATGTCGCCGCCCGGCGGCTGGCCCAGCAGCATCGCGCGGTTGCGGTCGTCCTGCTGCGGGTAAGAGATCCCCAGCGACAGGTGATACTGGCTGTTGGGGTTCTGGCGGTCGATGAAATAGACCCCCTCGGGCGTGCGGCCGTCCCCTTCGAACTGCTTGTGCCCGACCGGTTGGGACCCCAGCCCGATATCGTAGGACTTGAGCGCCTTGCTGCCGCTAAGCAGATACATCTTCCGCTCGCCCTTCCGGACCGTGATCTGAGTCACAGGCGGGCCGTCATAGCTGCGGAACTTGTTGTGCGGCTTTGGTTTGGACGAACATGCCGCCAGCCCGCCAAGGGCCGCCAGCGCAATGAAGCTGCGTCGTGTGGTTATCATCACTGCCCCAGATTCGCTTTGTGCGATTTATTGGTTCAGTGAATACCATGGGCGGCGATTTTTCGCCAATGACAAGTGGTCGCAATTTTCATCATCCCGACGGCCGCTGTCGCCGGAAAGCCGCAGTCAGTTCGACATGGGGCGACCAGCGGAACTGGTCCACCACGCCGACGGGCCCCATCGCATAGCCGCCTTCGATCATCTGTCGCGCATCGCGGGCAAAGGTCACCGGGTCGCAGCTGACCCAGGCGACCAGCGGCACCGCCGATTCGGCCAGCGCCGCGGCCTGCGCCGCCGCCCCGGTCCGCGGCGGGTCGATCACCACCGCGTCGAACCGGGCCAGCTCGTCGGGCAACAGCGGCCGGCGGGCAAGGTCGCGGGTCTCGGTCGTTACCCGCCGCAGGCCCTGCGCTCCGCGCCAGCCCGCATCCAGCGCCGCCAAAGGCGCGGACAGCCCCTCGACCGCGTGAACCTCGGCCTGCTCGGCCAAGGGCAGCGAAAACGTGCCGGCGCCGGCGAACAGATCGGCGATCCGCCCGGCCTCACCCACGATGGCACGGACCGCGGCCAGCAGCGCCGATTCGCCCTCGGCCGTCGCTTGCAGGAACCCGCCCGGCGGCAGCACCACCCGCGCCCGGCCGAACTGCACCTCGGGCGGGCGCAGCAGCAGCGGCTCATCCCCCCAGACCAGCCGCGCCCAGCCGGCCTCGCGCGCCAGTGCGGCCAGCTGCGCGAACAGATCGGCGCTTATTTCCTTGCCGCCGCGGACCGCCACGTCCAGCCCGGTCAGGGTGTCGGTCACCGTCAGCGCCAGCTCGCCCGCGCGGGAACCGCCCAAGACCACCAGCCGCCGCAGATCGGGCAGCGCCGCCAGGATCGCCGAGCGCAGCACCATGCAGTCGGCCAGATCGACCACCACCTCCGAAAAGCGCCGGTGAAATCCCAGCAGCGCCCCCTTTTTCGTGCGCCGCCCCGACAGCACCGCCCGCCGGCGCGAGCGCGGGGGCGAGACATGGGCCATGGCGACCGGCGCCGCGATTCCCTGCGCCGCCAGCGCCGCCTGAACCACGCCGATCTTCCAGCCGGCCACGAAATCGTCGCTGCCGTGCATCAAGGCGCAGCCCCCGCAGGCGCGGTAATGCGGGCAAGGCGCCGCCACCCGCTGCACCGAGGGGGTCACGATCCGCGGCGCCGCGATGCGGCCATCCACGGCCTCGCCCTCGATGTCCTCGCCGGGCAGGGTCAGCGAGGCCAACGCCCGCGCATCCCCGCGGACCGCCACCCCATCGCCGCGCCGGCCCAGCCGCTCGATATGCCAGCGGCTCATTCGGCGGCCCGCCTGCCGGCCGGAGGCCCTGCCGTGTCCTCGTCCGGCCCGGTCCCCAGGAACCCGCCCGACTGCCGGTTCCAGTAACGCGCGTAAAGCCCGCCCAGCGCCAGCAGTTCCTCGTGCGAGCCCTGCTCGACGATGCGGCCCTCGTCCAGCACCACGATCCGGTCCATCTCGGCGATGGTGGACAGGCGGTGAGCGATGGCCAGCACGGTCTTGCCGCGCATCACCCGGACCAGCGATTCCTGCACCTGCGCCTCGACCTCGCTGTCCAGCGCGCTGGTCGCCTCGTCCAGCACCAGGATCGGCGCATCCTTGAGAAAGGCGCGGGCCAGTGCGATGCGCTGGCGCTGGCCACCCGACAGCTTGACCCCGCGTTCGCCCAGATGCGCGTCATAGCCCTTGCGCCCGGCAGAATCCTGCAACCGCAGGATGAAATCATGCGCTTCGGCCGCGCGGGCGGCGGCGATCATCTCGTCCTCCCCTGCATCAGGGCGGCCATACAGGATGTTGTCGCGGGCCGAGCGGTTGAACATCGCGGTTTCCTGCGTGACCATGCCGATATTGCGCCGCAGCGATTCCTGGGTGACCGCGCGCACGTCGGTGCCGTCCACAAGCACCGCGCCGCGTTCCACGTCGTGCAGCCGCAGCAGCAGCGACACCAGCGTCGATTTCCCCGCCCCCGAGGCCCCGACGATCCCGATCCTTTCGCCGGGCGCGATATGCAGCGACAGATCCTCGATCCCGCCCGACTCGCGGCCATAGGCAAAGCTGACGTGGTCATAGTCGATCTTGCCGCGCAGCCGGCCCAGGTCGATGGCATCGGGCGCATCGACCAGCGTATGCGGGGGCGACAGCGTCTGCATCCCGTCCTCGACCTCGCCGATAGAGCCCCAGATCCCCATCAGCGCCATGCTGACCCAGCCGGTCATCTGCGCCAGCCGCATGGCGATCGCGCCCGAGGCCGCCACATCGCCCGGCGTGGCCGAACCCTGCCGCCACATCAGCACCGTGCCGCCCACCAGCAGCACCGGCAGGAAACCCGCGACCACGGTCAGCGACAGGCGGAACCAGGTGTTCAGCCGGCCAAAGTCGATGGCGCGGTCGCGGAACGTCTCCATCGCGCCCAGCGCCACCTGATCCTCGTAATCGGCGCTGGCGAACAGCTTGACGGTCTTGATGTTGGTGATGGTGTCGACGACCTGCCCGGTGATCATCGCCCGCGCGCTGGCCCGGCCCTTGGACTGCGCCCGCACGCGGGGCAGGAAAAACCGGATCAGCGCCAGATAGGCCGCCAGCCACACCAGCAGCAACACCGCGCCCCAGCGGTCCACCGACACCAGATAGATCGCCGAGCCCAGCACCGCCGACAGCGCGAATGTGGCGGTGTTGACCATCTCGCTGGCCACGTCCGTCACCGCGCGGGCGGTCTGCATCTGCTTTTGCGCGATGCGCCCGGCAAAGTCGTTGTCGAAGAAGGTGACCGAATGGCCCATCGTCCAGCGATGCAGCCGCGACAGCACCAGCGGCAGCACGTTCGGCCCGATGATCACGTTCGAGGTGGCGCTGGAAAACCCCATGATCGCCGGGCGCAGCAGCAGGAAGAACCCGGCAAAGGCCGCCGCCAGCCACAGGTCCGAGGCCGTCAGCCCCCCCTCGGACCGCGCCACCGCATCCACTACCAGCCCCAGCAGCGTGGCCGAGGCGACCTCGGCCGCACCCGACAGCGCCGAGGCCAGCGCCGCGACCGCCAGCCCCGGCCACGCCCCCGACAGCGCCCAGCGAAAGAACGCCAGCAGGGTGTGCGGCGGCGGGCCATCGGCGGGGCGGAATGCGTCGATCAGCCGCTCGAATGTGGCGTGCAGCTTCATGCCCCGCCCCCTGCAAGCAGCGCCGTCTCTATCAGCGCCGGGGCGGGCATCCGGAACCCCGATCCGATCCACGCCGCCTCGGCTGCCTTCAGCCCGCGTCCCAGCGCCGGCCCCGACAGCCGCCCCGACAGGTCAGCGGCGGAAATCGGCAGCACCTGCGTCGCCGCGAACCCGATCTGCGCGCGCCAGTCCGCGGGCAAGATTTCGCCGCGCGAGGCTCGCAGCAGCGCCAGCTGTTCCGCCCGCGGCGCCCCCAGCCGATAGGCGGCCTCGGGCAACGGCAGCGTGGAACGCAGTTCGTCCTGCACCCGCGCCTCGGCCCGCGACAGCCGCAGGGCAGTGGCTGCGTCATCCGCCCCCAGCGCGGCCAGCCGCAACTGCCAGTCCTTTTTCTTTGCCGAAATATCCTGCCGGGACTTCCGCGTGCCGGGAACGGAGGGCTGTTCTTCCGCCGGAGGGTCCGGCGGGCCGTTTTCAGCGGGAAAGGCCGCGGCAGCGACCCGGGGACAGGCAGCCCCCGGACCGGCAGCGCCATCCAGCACCGCCTCCAACGCGGAAAGCCCCTCGACATCGGCGCCCGGCAGCACCTGCGCCAGCACCCCGGCCGCCTGCATCAGTTCCACCGCCTCGACCGGGTCGCGGGCCGACAGCAGCTTGCGCATCTCGGCCCCGATCCGCTCGTGCGAGATCCGGGCCAGCCCGTCCGCATGGCGCGCGCAGGCGGCCAGCGCCTCGGGGTCGGCGGCGCCCTTGCGACCGTAATGGGCGTGAAAGCGGAAAAACCGCAGGATGCGCAGGTAATCCTCGGCGATGCGCTGGTCGGGGTCGCCGACAAAGCGCAGCCGGCGGGCGGCAAGGTCGGGCAGCCCGCCCACCGGGTCGATCACCTCGCCCGTCGCATCGGCGTAAAGCGCGTTGATGGTAAAGTCGCGGCGCGAGGCGTCATCCTCGATCCGGTCGGAAAATGCCACCTCGGCCCGGCGGCCATCGGTCGCGACGTCGCGGCGAAAGCTGGTGACCTCAAAGCCGCGGCCGTCGGCGACGATGGTGACGGTGCCGTGGTCGATTCCCGTCGGCACCGGCTTCATCCCGGCGGCGGCGGCGCGGTCCATCACCACCTCGGGGCGCGCGTCGGTGGCGATATCGATGTCGCTGACCGGCTCGTCCAGCAGCGCGTTGCGCACCGCGCCGCCGACGATCAGCGCGCGCGCGGGCGCCAGCGCCGCCAGCACCCGGCGCAGCGTCGCGTCATCGGTGATCGTGGCGGGCAACCTCATTGCGCCCCCATCCTGCGGGCCAGCGCCAGCAGCACCCGCGCCGTCGCGCCCCAGATGTAATGCGGGCCGTAGGCCGCGACGTGATAGGACCGCCAGTCCCCGCGCCATTGCCGCCGTTCCAGCCGATAGCGCGCGGGATCGGCGACGTGATCGAAGGGGACGGTGAACACCTCGTCGACCTCGCCTGCCTCGGGGATGGGGGTGAAGGGACCGCGGATCATCGCCAGCACCGGGAACATGGCAAAGCCGGTGACGGTGCGGTGGGGGGAAAGCACGCCCAGCACCTCGACCTGCGCGGGGTCCAGCCCGACTTCTTCGTTGGCCTCGCGCAGGGCGGCGGCGACCACGTCGGCATCGCCGGGATCGACCTTGCCGCCGGGCAGCGCGATCTGGCCGGGATGGTGGCGCAGCCCGCTGGCGCGCTTGGTCAGCACCAGCCGCCCGTCGTCATGGAACGCCGCCAGAACGCCGGCCGGGCGTTCGGCCAGGTCCGCGGGCATCGGCCAGTCCTGGTCGAAATCCGAGGTCGGCCCCACGGTGCCCGAGGCCGCCCGGGACAGCGCCGCCAGCAGCCTGTCGCGGATCGCGGGCGGCGCTGAAAGGGGGGTGCTGGCGGGCCGGTGCGTCAATCCCGCCCCTCCTCCTGCATGGCGGGCAGGGGGTTGCCGTCGGCGTCCAGCGTGGCCTCGAACCCCAGCGAGGCCGGGTCGAATTCGTAATGCGCGCCGCAGAACTGGCAGTCGGCGGTGACGGTGCCGGCCTTGGTGGTCATGTGGGCGATGTCCTTGGCCGAATAGATCGACAGGGTGCCGCGCACCCGGTCGGCGGAACAGGAACAGCCGAATTCGACCCGCTGCGGGTCGAAGACGCGCGGAGTTTCCTCGTGGAACAGCCGCACCAGCAGGTCGGTGGGGGCGACGGTCGGGCCGATCAGCTCGATCGGCTCGACGGTGGCCAGCAGGTGGTTGGCGCGGTTCCAGTCCTCGGATTCGGCGCCTTGCAGGATGTCGGCGGCCTCGATCAGCCCGCCCTCGCCCGAACCACCCTCGCCCGGGGCCATCGGCTGCGCGGGCAGCGTTTGCAGCATCACGCCCCCCGCGCGCCACTGCGCAGAGGCATCCCCCGCCATCCGGCTGTGCCCATAGGCCAGCGTAAAGGTCGAGGGCAGCTGCTCGGACTGCGCGAAATAGCTGGCCGCGCAGGCCGACAGCGACCCACCCGCAAGCGGCGTGATCCCCTGATAGGGCAGGTTGCCCGCGCCCTGGTCGATCAGGATGGCGAAATACCCCTCGCCGATCTGTTCAAAGGGCGGGCGCCCGGAAACGTCGCTGTCCAGCCGCTCGGCGTCGAAGCTGGCCCAGCCGCGGATGCGGGCCGGTTCGCCCTCGCCCGAGGGAGCATAGTAATCGGCGGCCAGCGTGCGGATCGCGCCGTTGCCGCGCACCTGGATCGACAGCTTCCAGCGCAGCTTGATGGTCGGCCCGATCAGGGCGGCCAGCAGCGCGACCTCGGCCACCAGCGCCGCCACCTGCGGCGGATAGTCGTGGCGGGTCAGCACATGGTCCAGCACCCCGTCGAGCCGGGCCACCCGGCCCCGCACCCCTGAACGGTCAAGCTGGAACGGCAGGACGGTATCGTCCCACGCGATCTGGTTGATGCTGGTCATTCTGGCCTTTCGGAAATCATGCGCCCCCGGCGGGCGCGGCGTCGCTGCCCAATATAAGCGACTTGCGCGCGATCCCAAGCCGCAACGCGCGGGCGCGGCGAGGGCTGCCCGGCCCGGCCCTACCCGACCCAGCCCGCCAGGTTTTCCGCGATCACCCCGGTCAGCACCTGAATATGCGCATCATCGTCGTTCAGGCAGGGGATATAGGTAAAGCCGTGCCCGCCGGCACCCTCGAACGCCTCGCGGATCTCGCCGTTGATTTCTTCGAGCGTCTCGATGCAGTCGGCGCTGAAGGCGGGAGAGATCACCGCGATGTCGGTGATGCCGCGTTGCGCCAGTTCGGCCACATGCTCGACCGTGTAGGGGCGCAGCCATTCCTCGGACCCGAACACCGACTGGAAGGTGGTGTCGATAGCGTCCTCGTCCCAGCCCAGCCGCTCGCGCAGCAGCCGCGTGGTCTTGTGGCACTGGCAGTAATAAGGGTCGCCTTCGTGCAGATAGCGCACCGGCATCCCGTGGTAAGAGGCCACCAGCTTTTGCGGCCGCCGCCCGGCAAGGGTGCGTTCCACCGACTGCGCCAGCGCCTCGATATAGTCGGGGCGGTCGAAATAGGGCGGGCAGACCCGGGCCGAGGGCTGCCATTTCTGCGTCATCAGCGCGCGGAAGAACTGGTCGTTCGCCGTGGCCCAGGTGGCGCCGGCATATTGCGGATACATCGGCAGGAACACGATGCGGTCGCAGCCCGCCTTGACCATCCGGTCCACCACCACCTGCGTCGAGGGGTTGCCGTAGCGCATGCAGAAATCGACCATCACCCGGTCGCCCCAGCGCGCGGCGCAGGTCTCGCGCAGCTTGGCGACCTTTTGCTTGGTAATGGTCATCAGCGGGCTTTCATCGGCCTCGTTGTTCCAGATCAGCCGGTAGTTCGCGCCCGAGGTGAAAGGGCGCTTGGACAGGATGATCCCTTGCAGGATCGGCTGCCATTTCCACGCGGGGTAGTCGATCACCCGCTTGTCGGACAGGAACTCGTTCAGATAGCGGCGCATCGACCAGTAGTCGTGGCCGTCCGGAGTGCCGAGGTTGGCGATGAGGATGCCGATTTTCGGCTGCGGCAGCGCCGGATGGTCGGCAGGCGCGTGTTCGGGTCGGCGGGCGTCATGCGGACGCGGGGGCTGGCTCATGTGGTCCTCTTGCTCAGTGCATCGGCCAGCCGGACTTGGGCCGAGCCGGGGCGCAGGGGTTTTTGCTGATTTTCGGCCGGCGCCCAGCCGGTCAGGAACACCAGGTCGAGGCCGAGGCGGATCCGGCCGGGGTTGTCCGGGTCGGGGGCGGTGGCGGCAAGGATCCCGGCGGCGCGCAACATCACCGCGCGGGCGGTCGGGCGGCGCAGGCGGCGGTCCAGCGCGTTGCCTTCGCCCATGGCGCGCAGGTCGCGGGCCAGGTGGAACAGGTCGCGATAGCTGACCGCCTGGGTGATCTGGTCGGCAACCGGCAGCGCCAGCCCGCCGCGCTGGACCAGCGCGCCCAGATCGCGGATCTCGCCAAAGGGGGCGACGCGTGGCGACAGCCCGCCGCTGATCTCGACCTCGGCCTGCGCCAGCGCGGCGCGCAGGGGGGCAAGGGTCTGCCCGCCCGGCAGCACCGCCAGGAACAGCCCGTCGGGGCGCAGCGCGCGCGCCGACTGGACGATCTGGCCCACCGGATCGTCGGCCCAGTGCAGCGCAAGCGCGTGGATCACAAGATCGTGCGCAGCAGGCGCCAGATCCAGCGCCGGAGCATCCGCGACGACCCGCGCCCCGGGCATCGCCGCGCGCCAGAAATCGGGATGGCCCGTCACGACGGCGGCGGCCGTAAACCTTCTGTTAATATCTGCGAGTCTATCCTGCACCTCGGCAAGGGCCAACTGGTGCAGCCAGTCCTCGCGCCCGGCACGATCGGCGCGGGCGCGGT
Organism: Alphaproteobacteria bacterium; assembly: GCA_036678445.1. Classification (GTDB taxonomy): domain Bacteria; phylum Pseudomonadota; class Alphaproteobacteria; order Rhodobacterales; family Rhodobacteraceae; genus Paracoccus. Next base: position 942 of record JAZIHR010000045.1, on the reverse strand, counting down.
TGCGCACCAGTGCGGCACGGTCGGTCAGGCGCGGCGGGGCCGTGGAATTCGTGGGGTGCGACGCAGACATGAGGCTGGACATTAAGGCGCTTCGCCCGGCGATGAAAGCCACGGTCGCAACGGTGCTGCCACCGCAATGCCTCGATTGCGGGGGACCGGTGGTCGATTCGGGCGCACTTTGCCCCACCTGCTGGCGCGAGACCGATTTCATCGGCGGCTGCATCTGCGACAGGTGCGGCACCTCGTTGCCGGGCGCCCCCGTTTCCGGCACGGGCGACATCGCCGAACGGCTTTGCTGCGATGAATGCCTGGCCATGCCGCGCCCCTGGGTGCGGGGGCGGGCGGCACTGGCCTATACCGGCACGGGGCGCCGGCTGACGCTGGCGCTGAAACATGCCGACCGCCCCGACCTGGCCCCGGCGCTGGGGCGCTGGCTGGCGGTGGCGGCCGCGCCGCTGGTCGGGCCGGAAACGCTGGTCGTGCCGGTGCCGATACACCCGCTGCGGCTGCTGCGGCGGAAATACAACCAGGCGGCGCTGCTGGCCGTTGCGGTGGCGCGCGCTCATGGGTTGCGCGTGCTGCCCGCGGCCCTGCGCCGCCAGCGCCACACCCCCATGCAGGACCACCGCTCGGTCGATGACCGTTTCGCCAATGTCGCCGACGCGATCACGGTCGCGCCGCGGGCGTGGGCCGTGCTGGCGGGGCAGCCGGTGCTGCTGATCGACGATGTGATGGCCTCGGGGGCGACGCTTTCGGCAGCGGCCGAGGCGCTGAGGGCGGCAGGCGCCGGGCCGGTCTCGGTCGCGGTGCTGGCGCGGGCGGTCAAGGATGGCGCAATGCGCCGGGCGGCGCCCTGGCCGGACGGGCACGCGGCCTGACCATCATGCACAGCCCATCGCCCTGCACGCCGTGCCGTGCCCCCTGCCCCGCGCCTGCCTGTTC
>JAZIHR010000044.1:0-19351 GCA_036678445.1 Alphaproteobacteria bacterium | reverse complement strand
GAGTCACCCTGCGCGATCTGGACGCGATCGCGGTGACGGCGGGGCCGGGGCTGATCGGTGGGGTGATGGCCGGGGTGATGCTGGCCAAGGGGCTGGCGGCCGGAACCGGGCTGCCTCTGGTCGGCGTGAACCACCTGGCCGGCCACGCGCTGACCCCGCGGCTGACCGACGGCATCGGCTATCCTTACCTGATGCTGCTGGTCTCGGGCGGGCATTGCCAGTTCCTGCGCGTCGGCGGACCCGAGGACTTCACCCGGCTGGGCGGCACCATCGACGACGCGCCGGGCGAGGCTTTCGACAAGGTCGCCAAGCTGCTGGGCCTGCCCCAGCCCGGCGGCCCGGCGGTGGAAGCCGAGGCCGCGCGCGGCGACCCCGCCGCCATTGCGCTGCCGCGCCCGCTGCTGGACCGCCCCGGCTGCGACCTGAGCTTTTCGGGGTTGAAGACCGCCGTGCTGCGGCTGCGCGACCGGGCGGTGGCGGCGGATGGCGGGCTGCGCGCGGGGCTGCGCGCCGATATCTGCGCCGGCTTTCAGCAGGCGGTGGCCGAGGTGCTGGCCGAAAAGACCCGCCGCGCGCTGGCCGTGGCAAAGGTGCCGGTGCTGGCCGTCGCCGGCGGCGTCGCCGCGAATCGCGCCATCCGCGCGGCGCTGGAACAGGTCGCCACGGACGCGGGGGTGCGGTTCGTCGCGCCTCCGCTGGCGCTGTGCACCGACAACGCGGCGATGATCGCCTGGGCGGGGATCGAGCGGTTCCGCCTGGGCCACCGCGACGGGATGGACCTGGCCGCGCGGCCGCGCTGGCCGCTGGACGAACGCGCCGCCCCGATGCTGGGCGCGGGCAAGCGAGGGGCAAAGGCATGAGCGAGAGCATCGCGGTTCTGGGCGCCGGCGCCTTTGGCACGGCGCTGGCGGTGGCGCTGTCGGCGAACGGCCCGGTCACGCTGTGGGGCCGCCGCATCGGCTGGCGGGGCGAAAACCCGGCCCTGCCCGGGGTGAGGCTGCCGGATTCCGTGACAGTGACCGAGTCGCTGCCGCAGGCGGATATCCTGCTGGTGGCGGTGCCGGCGCAGGCGCTGGCGGGGTTTCTGGCTGTCCATGGGGAAAAACTGGACGGGCGCGCGCTGGTCAGTTGCGCCAAGGGCATCGACCTGGCCAGCGGCCAGTCGCCGGCGCGGCTGCTGACGGCTGCCTGCCCGGCGGCGACGGTGGCGGTGCTGACCGGCCCCAGCTTTGCCGCCGACATCGCCCGCGGCCTGCCCACGGCGCTGACGCTGGCCTGCGCCGACCCGGATGCCGGGCACCGGCTGCAACATGCGCTGTCCACCGGGGTGCTGCGGCTTTACCGCACCACCGACGTGACCGGGGCGGAACTGGGCGGCGCGCTGAAGAACGTGATCGCCATTGCGGCGGGCGCCGCCATCGGCGCGGGGCTTGGCGATTCCGCCCGTGCCGCCATCGTCAGCCGGGGGTTCGCCGAAATGACCCGGTTCGCCGTTCACCGCGGCGCCGATGCCGACACGCTGACCGGCCTGTCCGGGCTGGGTGACCTGGTGCTGACCGCGACATCCGAGGGGTCGCGCAATTTCCGCTATGGGCTGGCGCTGGGGCGGGGCGAGGGTTTCGACCCCTCGGTCACGGTCGAGGGCGCCGCCACCGCCCGCGCCGTCGCCGCCATTGCGGCGGCGGAATCGGTGGACATGCCGATCTCGACCCTGATCGCCGGGCTTGCCGAGGGGCATATTGGCGTTAAACAGGCAATGCGACTTTTGCTCGCACGTCCGCTCAAGGAGGAATGATGCCGCTTTATGCCGTGATCTGCCGGGACAAGCCCGGCCGTGTCGAGACCCGCGCCGCCACCCGCCCCGCACATCTGGACTGGCTGGCTGCCCATGGCGGCGTGCAGTTCGCCGGGCCGCTGATCGAGGACGGCGCGCCCACAGGCTCGCTGGTGGTGATCGAGGCCGGGGATCTGGCGGCGGCGAAAGCCTGGGTCGCGACCGATCCCTATGCCGCGGCGGACGTGTTCGCCTCGGTCGAGGTGACCGAGTGGAAAAAGGCCATCGGATGAGGCTGTGGCTGTTCAAGTCCGAGCCGGACGTGTTTTCCTGGGACGATCTGGTCGCCAAGGGCGCCGCCGGCGAGGAATGGGACGGGGTGCGCAGCTATCAGGCCCGCAATTTCATGCGCGAGATGCGGCCGGGTGACCGGGGGTTTTTCTACCACTCCAACATTGGCAAGGAAATCGTCGGCATCGTCGAGGTGATCGCCGAGGCGCACCCCGATTCGACCTCGGCCGACCCGAAATGGGAATGCGTGGACGTGCGCGCGGTCGAACCGCTGCCGCGGCCGGTGTCGCTGGCCACGATCAAGGCCGACCCGCAATTTTCCGGCATGATGCTGGTGACCCATTCGCGGCTGTCGGTGCAGCCGGTGACGCAGGACGAATGGAACGCGGTGATGGCGTTGTCGCGCGCGCCCTGAACGGGCGCGGGCGGCAGGAAAAAGCGGATGGTCAGATGGAAGGAATGACCGGATGGAGCTGATGATCGTAATTGCCGCCGCGATCCTGGCCTGGGTGATCGGGGCAGTGATCTATCGCCTGGCGGACGGGGTCTATGCCAGCGCCTCGGCCTTGCAGGTGCGCAATATCGGCGACCCGCGCTCGCGCCCGGTTGCGCCCTATCTGCTGGCCGGGGCGGGGCTGGTCGCGGTGTCGGCGATGATCCGGGTGCTGTTCCTGCGCGCCGGGATCGACGGGATGGTCGCCGGGGCGGGCTGGGGCATGCTGATCGGCGTGGCGCTGGTTTCGCCCTGGCTGGTGATCGGGAACACCCATACGGCGCGACCCTTGGTCACGGCGCTGATCGACGCCGGTTTCGCGGTCGCGGCCTGCGCGACCATCGGCGCGGTGATGGGCGCGGTCTGAGCAGCTCCGCGGCCGCGTTCGCGTCGCCGCCCGGGCGGGACCAGCCCCCGCATCCCCGGCCCGCATCCCCGCCCGCACCTCCGGGATCTCCGCACGGAAAAGCAGCCGGCCGCGGGGCCGCGCAGGGCGGTGGGCAGGGGCTTCGGGTTGCCCTGCGGTTCCCCCGCGCCTAAACGGGGCCAGTCCCACGAACCGGGAGGCAGAATTGGCCCGCTCACCCTCGACCCTTGCCGATCGTCCGGCGACACGCCGCGTTGGCGCGCTGAAGGCGCTGTGGCCTTTCGTGCGGCCCTATCGGCTGCGGCTGCTGGCGGCGCTGGCGGCGCTGCTGCTGACCGCCGCGGTCAGCCTGGTGCTGCCGGTCGCGGTGCGCCGGATCGTGGACGGGTTCAACCAGGGCGCGGGGCTGCTGGACCAGTATTTCCTGGCCGCGCTGGCGATCGCCGCGCTGCTGGCGGTGGGGACGGCGCTGCGCTACGCGCTGGTCACCCTGCTGGGCGAGCGGGTCGTCGCCGACATCCGCCGCGCGGTCTTTGACCGGGTGATCGGCCTGTCGCCCGCGTTCTACGAACGGGTGATGACCGGAGAGATCATCAGCCGCATCACCACCGACACCACGCTGATCCTGTCGGTGATCGGCAGTTCCGTGTCGCTGGCGCTGCGCCAGACCGTGGTGGTCATCGGCGGCATGGTGATGCTGCTGTTCACCTCGGTCAAGCTGACCGGGCTGCTGTTGCTGCTGGTGCCGCTGGTCATGGTGCCGATCATCGTGCTGGGACGGCGGCTGCGGGTGCTGTCGCGCGAAAACCAGGACTGGATCGCCAACTCGTCCGGCGCCGCGTCCGAGCATCTGCTGGCCGCGCAGACCGTGCAGGCATTCACCGCCGAAGAACCGGCGCGGCAGGGGTTCGCCCGGGTGACCGAGGCCGCCTATGCCTCGGCCGAGCGGCGTATCCGCATCCGCGCGCTGATGACCGCGGCGGTGATCTTCCTGATCTTTGCCGGGGTGGTGGGCGTGTTGTGGATCGGCGCCCGTGACGTGCGCGCCGGCGCCATGACCGTGGGCGAGCTGGTGCAGTTCGTCATTTACGCGGTGCTGGTCGCCGGGTCCGCCGGGGCGCTGTCGGAAATCTGGGGCGAGTTGCAGCGCGCCGCCGGCGCGACCGAGCGTCTGGGCGAACTGCTGGCGACCGAGGATTCCCTGCGCGACCCCTCTGACCCGGTGCCGCTGCCGCGCCCGGCCCGCGGCGGGATCGAGTTTTCCGGCGTCAGCTTCCATTACCCGACGCGGCCCGATGTCTCGGCCCTGCGCGACGTGACGCTGACCATCCGCCCCGGCGAAACCGTGGCGCTGGTCGGGCCCTCGGGGTCCGGCAAGACCACGGTGGTGCAGCTGATCCAGCGTTTCTGGGACCCGGCCGAGGGCCATGTCGCCATCGACGGCATCGACCTGCGCGCCATGGCGCGGGGCGATTTCCGCCGCGCCATCGCGCTGGTGCCGCAGGATCCGGTGATCTTTGCCACCACCGCGCGCGAAAACATCCGCTTTGGCCGCCCCGAGGCGACGGACGCCGAGATCGAGGCCGCCGCCCGCGCCGCCAATGCGCATGAGTTCCTGATGTCGCTGCCGCAGGGCTACGATTCCCAAGTGGGCGAACGCGGGGTGATGCTGTCGGGCGGGCAGAAACAGCGCATCGCCATCGCCCGCGCCATCCTGCGCGACGCCCCGATCCTGCTGCTGGACGAGGCCACCAGCGCGCTGGACGCGCAATCCGAACGGCTGGTGCAGGACGCCATCGACGCGGTGGCGCAGGGGCGCACCACCATCATCGTGGCGCACCGGCTGGCGACGGTGAAAAAGGCCGACCGCATCGTGGTTCTGGACGAGGGCCGCATCGTGCAGCAGGGCACCCATGACGAGCTGGTAGCGCAGGGCGGGCTTTACGCGCGGCTGGCGCGGTTGCAGTTCACCGACGGGTCCGAGACCGAGCCGGCCGGCGCCTGAGGCGGGCCGGTCGCGCCGGGATTGGCGCGGCCGCTGCCAGTCGCGCGGCCGGAGCGGGGGTTTTCCACCCCCGCGCCCCCGGAGGATATTTGAGACCGCCCGAAGCCATGGGAGCCTGGGGCGGGAGCTTAGAAGCTGGGGAAGAACCTGCCGGCGGGCGAGAGGGTGAAGATCTCGCAGCCATCGGCGGTGACGCCGATCGCATGTTCGAACTGCGCCGACAGCGACTTGTCGCGGGTCACGGCGGTCCAGTCGTCGGCCAGCACCTTGGTTTCCGGGCGGCCGAGGTTGATCATCGGCTCGATGGTGAAGAACATGCCTTCCTCCAGCAGCGGGCCTTTGCCGGGGCGGCCGAAATGCAGCACGTTCGGCGGCGCGTGGAACACCCGCCCGATGCCGTGGCCGCAGAAATCGCGCACCACCGACATGCGGTGGCCTTCGGCATAGGTCTGGATGGCGTGGCCGATGTCGCCGAAGGTGTTGCCGGGGCGCACGGCCTCGATCCCCTTCATCAGCGCGTCATGGGTGACCTGCATCAGCCGCCGCGCTTTGACCGAGGGGATGCCCGCCACATACATCCGGCTGGAATCGCCGAACCAGCCGTCAAGGATCACCGTCACGTCGATGTTCAGGATGTCGCCGTCGCCCAGCCGCTTGTCGCCGGGGATGCCGTGGCAGACCACGTGGTTCACGCTGATGCAGCTGGCGTGCTGGTAGCCGCGATAGCCGATGGTGGCGCTGGTCGCGCCCAGTTCCTCGACCCGGCGGTGGATGAAGTCGTCGATTTCCGCGGTGGTGGCGCCGGGGTGGACGTATTCGCCCACCTCGTCGAGGATGCGCGCCGTCAGCTGCCCGGCTGCGTGCATCCCGGCGAAATCTTCGGGGGCGTGGATGCGGATCCCCTCGCGGGTGACGCGGGCTTCGTTCATCGGGCGGTCCTTTCGCTTTGCCGTCCGAGATAGCCCCCGCGGCGCGGTTGTTCCAGCCCCCCGCCGCCGCGACGGTCTTGCCCCGGCCCGGCAGCCTGTCATTATGGCGCCCGAAGCGAAGGGAACCCCGATGCAGTCCGACAATCCGACCGCCGCCATCCTGCTGATCGGCGACGAAATCCTGTCCGGTCGCACCCGCGACCTGAATGCCCATCACCTGGCCGGCGTATTGAACGCGATCGGCATTGACCTGCGGGAAATCCGCGTGGTGGCCGACGACCACGACGCCATCGTGGCGGCGCTGCGGGCGCTGGACCGGCACCTGGGTGGCGCGTGGGACATGGTGTTCAGCTCGGGCGGGATCGGGCCGACCCATGACGACATCACCGTCGACGCGGTGGCCGACGTCTATGGCGCACCGCTGGAACTGAATGCGGAGGCCCGCCGCGTGATGGAGGAACACTGGGGCGCGCGCGGCGTCGAGATCACCGAAAGCCGCCTGCGCATGGCCCGTATTCCCAAGGGCGCGACGCTGATCCGCAACGCGGTGTCGGCCGCGCCGGGGTTTTCCATTGGCGGGCTGCATGTGATGGCGGGGGTGCCCTCGGTCTTTCGCAGCATGGTGGAAGCCATCGTGCCGGGGCTGGCCACCGGCCGCCCGGTCCAGTCCGCCACCGTCGAGGTGCTGCGCCCGGAATCCGAGGTCGCCGAGGATCTGCGCGACATTGCCGCCGCCCATCCGGCGCTGTCGCTGGGCAGCTACCCGTTCCGAGACGATCGCGGCTACGGCACCAACGTGGTGGTGCGGGGGCTGGACGCCGCCGAGGTTGCCCGCGCCCGCGCCGCGCTGATCGAAAGATTCGGCGCATGATTTCAGCGGGGTTCGATGCGGCATGGGCCGCGACATGGCCGGCGGCGGAATATGTGCTGGCGGGCGGGCTGGTGGTCGGGCGCGGCGCCGGAGGCGGGGGCCGCGTCAGCGCCGCCCGCCGGCTGGAGGACGCGACCGCGCAGCTTCCGGGCAGTCTTGGCGCCGATGTCGAGGCCGCCGAGGCCCGCCACCGCGCCTGGGGCCAGCCGGCGCTGTTCGCGGTCGAGCGCGAGGACGCGGCGCTGGCCCATGCGCTGCGCCGGCGCGGCTATCACGAGACCGAGCCGACGCTGATCCTGTCCAGCCCGGTGGCGCCGCTGTGCGAGGCAGAGATACCTCCGGTCACCGCCATGGCGCTGTGGCCGCCGCTGGCGATCCAGCGCGAATTGTGGACCGCCTGCGGCGTCGGCCCCGAGCGGCAGGCGGTGATGGAGCGGGTGCAGATCCCCAAGGCGGCGATCATCGGCCGGATCGACGATCGCGCCGCCGCCGCCTGTTTCGTCGCGGTGCAGGGCGAGGTCGCCATGATGCACGCGCTGGCCGTGCTGCCGCAATGGCGCGGCCGGGGGCTGGGCGCCTGGATGGTCCGCCGCGCCGCGCAGTTCGCCCGCGCGCAAGGGGGTACGCAACTGGGGCTGTCGGTGACCGAGGACAACGCGGGTGCCCGGGCGTTCTATGCGCGGCTGGGGTTTTCCGGGATCGGCGGCTATTCCTACTGGCGGCGAGAGTAAGCGCGCGTCCTGCCGGGGCCGGGGGGCAGCCCCCGCGCCCGGGATATTTACTGCAAGATGAAAGGGTTGCGGCCCATAGCTGGGCCGCGCCGGGCGGTTTCGGGGCGTAAGCGGCTGGGGTCGGTGGCGTGTCCTAGCCGGTAGCGAGCCGGCGCAATTCGCGCTTGAGCAGGTCCATCTCGGCCCGCAGCAGGTCGATTTCGGCGCGCAGGTCATGGGCCAGCGCCTCTCCGGCCAGCAGCGGCAGATGGGCCAGGTGGATGGCGCCGGGGCGGGGGCCCTCGGTGCCGTCGCCGTCGTCGGCGATCAGCACATAGGTCTGCGCGCCATCGGCAAGGGTTTCGGGCGGGATCCGGGTGCTGGCGCGCCAGGGGCCGCCATCCTCGTTGCCGTTTTCGGGGGTCAGCTCGGCCAGCGCCACCGTGTGCCCTTCCAGCGTCAGGGCCACGCGGCGCGGCAGGGCGGGGGTGTGCAGCAAGCATTCCCATACCCCGCCCCTGAGCCCCAGGGACGAGACTTGTCCGGCTGCGATCTGTCCAGGCATGGCGTCTTTCCCTTCAGACTTCGGCGCGCGGATGGCGCGACAGGAACAGGTCGCGGATCCGGGCCGAGTTCATCTGCGGCGACTCGAAGATCAGGTCGAGCCACATCTTTTCCAGCCGCCGTTCGTTGATGTCCAGATAATGCAGGTCGAACTCGACCACCCTTGCCGTGATCTCGTCGGGGCGGAAATCGCCCAGATGTTGCAACATGGTGTCGGTGTTGGGTCCGTGCCCGATGTTCAGCCGGGCAAAGATGCTGACCGGGCGTTCGACGCTAAGCACGCTGTCCAGCCGCAGGATATGGCTGCGTGTCAGCCCGGCCAGGCTTTCGGGCGGCAGGTCGATGGCGACCGACAGGTAACTGCCCCCGAACCCCATGGTTTCAAGGCGCAGCCCGTAAGGGGCCAGGTCCGCGGGGCTGCGGTTGGGCACCTGCCGCAGGATCAGGGCGCGCGCATCGCAATCGTGCCAGATCCCGGTTTCCTCGCCCAGCCTGCTGCCGCTGTCGGGGGCGGCGATACCGGGGCGGTCCAGCCGCGACAGCAGCACCGCGGGGCGCCAGCGCCAGTCGGTCCCCGGTGGCAGGTGCAGCATATCCGCCGCGCGGCCGAGCCCGTCCAGCCGCAGCCGCGAACGCGCCAGAAAGCGGTCGAGCTCGCAGCGCAGGGTCAGCCCTTCGTTGTTCAACTGGCGCAGCTGTCCCGGCGGCAGCGTGTCGGCCTGGTCCGCCAGCACGCGCCATTGCCCGCAGCCGCCTTGCCGCAGTCGCCTGGCCAGCCAGCGACGTGGTCGCAGCCTCATTCCCGCAGCCTCATTTCCGCAGTCCCGTCACTGGTCCATGTAGATATGGGTTTCTTCCCTGGCGCCGGGGTGGGTGACGGCGCCGTAGCGGGCCGAGCCCACCAGCCGCGCGTATTTCCACAGCGCCCCCGAAGCATAGTCGGTCTTGCGCGGGCCGACCCAGTCCTGCTTGCGGCGGGCGAGTTCCTCGTCGGACAGGGCCACCGAGATTTCGCCCTTGATCGCGTCGATGGTGATCATGTCGCCGTTCTGGATCAGCGCGATCGGGCCGCCATGCGCGGCCTCGGGGCCGACGTGGCCCACGCAGAAGCCGCGGGTGGCGCCGGAAAACCGGCCGTCGGTGATCAGCGCGACCTTTTTGCCCATGCCCTGGCCGGACAGCGCCGCGGTGGTGGCCAGCATCTCGCGCATCCCCGGGCCGCCGGCGGGGCCCTCGTTGCGGATGACGAAGACGCAGCCTTCCTGGTAGGTGCGGTTCTGCACCGCCTCGAACGCGTCCTCCTCGCATTCAAAGACCAGCGCGGGGCCGGTGAACACCTGGTCTTCCTCGGCCATGCCGGCGACCTTGACGATGGCTCCGTCGGGGGCAAGGTTGCCGCGCAGCCCGACCACGCCGCCGGTCTTGCTGAGCGGGGTGGCGACGGGGTGGATGACCTTGCCGTCGGGCTCGCCCTGAATCTCGTCCAGTTCCTCGCCCAGGGTGCGGCCGGATGCGGTGATGCAGTCCAGATGCAGCAGCCCTTCGCGGGCCAGTTCCTTCATCACCACCGGGATGCCGCCGGCCTCGTACAGGTCCTTGGCGACATATTCGCCGCCCGGGCGCAGGTTCACGAAATAGGGGGTGTCGTGGAAGATGTCGCAGACGTCGAACAGGTCGAAGTCGATCCCCGCCTCGTGCGCGATGGCCGGCAGATGCAGCCCGCCGTTGGTCGAGCCGCCGGTGCAGGCCACCACGCGGGCGGCGTTTTCCAGCGACTTGCGGGTCACGATGTCGCGGGGGCGGATGTTGCGTTCCAGCAGGTGCATCACCGCCACGCCCGAGGCATCGCCGAACGCATCGCGCGATTCATAGGGCGCCGGCGCCCCCGACGAGTTCATCAGCGCCAGCCCGATCGCCTCGGACACGCAGGCCATGGTGTTGGCGGTATACTGCCCGCCGCAGGCCCCGGCCGAAGGGCAGGCCAGTTTTTCCATGATCGCCAGTTCCGCGTCCGACAGCAGCCCGGCGGCGTGCTGGCCCGCGGCCTCGAACATGTCCTGGACCACGATGTCGCGGCCCTTGTATTTGCCCGGCAGGATCGAGCCGCCATAGATGAACACCGAGGGCACGTTCAGCCGCACCATCGCCATCATCATCCCCGGCAGCGACTTGTCGCAGCCCGCCAGCCCGACCAGTGCGTCGTAGCAGTGGCCGCGCATGGTCAATTCCACCGTGTCGGCGATGGCATCGCGCGAGGCGAGGCTGGACCGCATCCCCTCGTGCCCCATGGCGATGCCGTCGGTCACGGTGATGGTGGTGAATTCGCGCGGGGTGCCGCCGCCCTTCTTGACGCCCATCTTCACCGATTGCGCCTGCCGGTTCAGGGCGATGTTGCAGGGCGCGGCCTCGTTCCAGCAGGTGGCGACGCCGACGAAGGGCTGGTGGATTTCCTCTTCGGTGATCCCCATGGCATAAAGATAGCTGCGATGCGCGGCACGCGACGGCCCCTCGGTGACGTGGCGGCTGGGCAGTTTCGACTTGTCGAAGCGCGTGTTCTTCATGGCAATCCCCTCTGGCTGAGGGTGGAATAGTCCCGCGCGGGCCGACGGGCAAGGGTGCTGGGGCAGGCGGGCGGGTTCAGATCGCCAACCAGTAGGCCGCGACCCCGGCCAGGGTCGCCAGCCCCGCGTCGCGCCGCCACAGCATGACCGCGGCGGCGGCGGCCGATCCCAGCGCAAAGGGACGCCACATGTCAGTGGCCAGCGCGGCGCGCGCCTCGGGCAAAAGCACGGCGACGGCGATGGCGGCAAGGATGCAGGGGCCAAGCGCATCCAGCCACGCCGGCGGCGGTGCCCCGCTGCCGCGGCGGCGCGACAGCAGCGGCAGGGCGCGGGTCAGATAGGTCAGCGCCCCGATCACGGCAAAGGCGACCCACAGCGCCGCGCTCACCGGAACCACCGCGCGGTCAGGCAGGCCAGAGCGCCGCCGGGAATGGCCAGCTGGGCATGGCCCGACAGCACCGCCAGCGCGGCGATGGCGGCGGCCAGCGCGACCGGAACCGCGACCTCGCGCCGGACCGCGCCCAGCATCAGCCCGATGAACAGCGCGGGCAGGGCAAAGCTCATGGCGGCGGCGGCCGATTCGCTTAAGCGCCGCAGCGCGTCGCCCGCGGCGGCGCCGGCGACGCTGCCCAGGCTCCACGCCGCCCAGGCGGTCAGGGCCAGCCCGATCAGCCAGCGCCCGCCGGGGCGGCTGGCGCCATGGGTGCCGGTGCTGGCGGCCAGCGCGGTGGCGAACACTTCATCCGTCAGCCCATAGGCAAAGACGGCGCGCTGGGGGCGGCTGCCGCCGATCCGGTCGCGCAGCACCAGCCCGTAAAGCAGGTGCCGCAGGCTGGCGGCGGCGGTCAGCGCCACCATCAGGACGACCGGCATCCCTGCGGGAATCGCGGCCAGCAGGAACGCCTGATTGGCGCCGGAAAACACGATGGCCGACATCGCGCCGACCTCGGGGGCGCTCAGCCCGATGGCGCCGGCGGCCGCCCCAAAGGCAAAGGCCGCCGGCAGATACCCCAGTGCCACTGGCAACCCGGCCCGCATCCCCGCGGCGATCCTGTCCCTGTCGGTTCCGTCCATGCCGCGGTGATTGCCGCGCGATGGGTGGGATGGCAAGCGGCCCGCGTCTTCGGGCGGTTGGAAATATCCCGGGGTCCGGGGCAGCGCCCCGGTCCGGCAGTCCCCCCGTCGTCGCGCCCCGGATTCCGGCTTTGCGTTGCATCATCCGCCCCGGCAGCCTATTTCACGCCCGAACTGTCAGGCAGGGGCAACAGGATGAACTGGATCACCAACTACGTCCGGCCGCGCATCAACTCGCTGTTCTCGCGGCGCGAGGTGCCCGAGAACCTGTGGACCAAATGCCCCGAATGCGGGACGATGCTGTTTCACCGGGAACTGGCCGACAACCTCAACGTCTGCTCGAACTGCGACCACCACCTTGCGATCTCGCCCCGCGCGCGCTTCACCGCGCTGTTCGACGGCGGCGCCTTTGTCGAGGTGAAGGTGCCCGAGCCGCTGGCCGACCCGCTGGGGTTCCGCGACCAGAAGAAATACCCCGAGCGGATGAAGGCCGCCCAGAAATCCACCGGCGAGAAAGAGGCGATGCTGGTCGCCGAGGGCGAGATGGGGCGCACCCCCATCGTGGCCGCGGCGCAGGATTTCAACTTCATGGGCGGCTCGATGGGGATGTATGTCGGCAACGCCATCATCGCCGCGGCCGAACGCGCGGTGGCGACGCGCCGCCCGCTGGTGCTGTTTTCCGCCGCCGGCGGCGCGCGGATGCAGGAAGGCATCCTGTCGCTGATGCAGATGCCGCGCTCGACCGTCGCGGTGCAGATGCTGAAAGAGGCCGGGCTGCCCTATATCGTGGTGCTGACCCACCCGACCACGGGCGGCGTCACCGCCTCCTACGCGATGCTGGGTGACATCCAGATCGCCGAACCCAACGCGCTGATCTGCTTTGCCGGTCCCCGGGTGATCGAGCAGACCATCCGCGAGAAACTGCCCGAAGGCTTCCAGCGCGCCGAATACCTGCTGGAACACGGGATGCTGGACCGGGTGACGCACCGCAAGAAGCTGCGCGAGGAACTGATCTCGATCCTGCGGATGCTGGGCGGGCTGTCGGCGCCGGTGGTGGCGGACCTGCCGGCGCCCGGCGTGCTGCCCTCGGCGCTGCCCACGACGCCTTCGGCCGCGACAGCGCCCGCCACCGCGCAGGACGCGCCCGGGGCAGGCGCAGGGGCAAAGGGGGCAAAGACGGCCGCACCGCCGTCCGGCGCCGGGCGCGGCTGACTTGACCGCCGCCGTCGATGCGATCCTGCAACGCCTGACCGCGCTGCATCCCAAGGTGATCGACCTGTCGCTGGACCGGATGCAGCGGCTGCTGGCCGATCTGGACGACCCGCAGGACCGGCTGCCGCCGGTCATCCATGTGGCGGGAACGAACGGCAAGGGCTCGACGCAGGCCTTCATCCGCGCCGGGCTGGAATCGGCGGGGCTGCGGGTCCACGCCTATACCTCGCCGCATCTGGCCTGGTTCAACGAACGCATCCGGCTGGCCGGCGCGCTGATTTCCGATGACCTGCTGGCCGCGACCCTGGCCGAGGTCGAATCGGTGAACGCCGGCCGCCCGATCACCTTTTTCGAGGTGACCACCGCCGCCGCATTCCTGGCGTTTTCCCGGGTGCCCGCGGATTTCACCCTGCTCGAGGTCGGGCTGGGCGGGCGGCTGGATGCGACCAACGTGGTCGCGCAGCCGCGGCTGACGGTCATCACCCCGATCAGCGTGGACCACACGCAATACCTGGGCGAGACCCTGCCCGAGATCGCCGGCGAAAAGGCCGGGATCCTCAAGCGCCTCGTGCCCTGCGTGGTGGCGCGGCAGGACGATGCCGCGCTGGCGGTGATCGAATCGCGCGCGGCGCGGCTGGGCTGCCCGCTGTCGGTCGCCGGCCAGCACTGGACCATCGCGCGCGAAGGCGACGCGCTGGTCTTTCAGGACGAGCGCGGCCTGCTGGATCTGCCGCTGCCCGGTTTGCCGGGGCCGTTCCAGATCGACAACGCCGGCACCGCAGTCGCGGCCTTGCGGGAACTGGGCTTCGGCCAGCCCGAGGCCGCGGCGGCGATGACCGGGGTGGAATGGCCGGCGCGGATGCAGCGGCTGCGCGGCGGCCCGCTGGTCGCGGCGGCAGGGGATTGCGAGCTGTGGCTTGACGGAGGCCACAACCCGGCCGGGGGGCAGGCGGTGGCCTTGACGCTGGCCGAACTGCCCCGGCGACCCACGCATCTGGTCTGCGGGATGCTGAACACCAAGGACGTCGGCGGCTATCTGCGCGCATTGGCGCCGCAGGTGGAAACCCTGACCGCCGTCAGCATCGAGGGCGAACCCGCGACGCTTTCGGCCGAGGACACCGCCGCCCACGCCCGCGCCTCGGGCATTCCCGCGACGACCGCGCCGGATGTCGGTCACGCGGTGGCAGCGCTGGCCGCCGCGCATCCGGGCGCGCGGCTGCTGATCTGCGGCTCGCTGTATCTGGCCGGACGGGTGCTGCGCGAGAATTTCTAGGAAGCGGAAATTTCTAGCAAGCTGCCTTGGCCCCTATCGCGATCGGCGGCCCAGTCGGCGGCCTGCATCTCATTCAGGCGGCTGGCGGTGCGCTCGAACTCAAAGGCGCCGCGGCCTTCGGGGTAAAGCCGGTCCGGCTCGGCGGCGGCCGAGGCGAACAGCCTGACCTTTGCCTCGTAAAGCGCATCGACCAGCGTGACGAAACGCTTGGCCATGTCGTAGTTTGCCGGACCCAGCCAGGGGATGTCGTCGATGATCAGCGCATCGAACGCCCCGGCGATGGCCAGGTAATCCGCCGGCCCCAGCGGCCGCCCGCAAAGATCGTAGAAATCCGCCCGCGCCACCCGCTCATGCGCGGCGGGAATGGTGACGCTGCGGCCCTTAAGCTCCAGCGCGCGCGGGCAGGGGGCGGCCGCGCTGGTCAGCTCGGCCCAGATCTCGTCCAGCGTGGCGCGGCGATTGCCGTCCTCGGGGGTGAACCAGACCTGCCCGCCCAAGGCACGGCCCTGCCGGTGGTCGCGGTCGGAATCCAGCCGGATCACCTGCATCCGTTCCCGGATCAGCGCGATGAAGGGCAGGAAAAGCTGGCGGTTCAACCCGTTCTTGTACAGATCCTCGGGCACCCGGTTCGAGGTAGTGACCACCGTCACCCCCTTTTCGAACAGCAGCTGGAACAGCCGCCCCACGATCATCGCGTCCGCAATGTCGGTGATCTGCATCTCGTCGAAACACAGCAGCCGGGTCGAGGCAGCGATGGATTCAGCCACCGGGCGCACCGCGTCGGCGTCGCCGCGCAGGCGGGCCTCGTTCAGCCCGGCCTGGACCTCCTGCATGAACTCGTGGAAATGGACGCGGCGCTTTTCAGGGATGTCGGCGGCGCCGATCACCAGGTCCATCAGCATCGACTTGCCGCGTCCGACCCCACCCCACAGATAAACCCCGCGCGCCACCGGCCCGGGCGGAGGCTTGGCCGCCGCGCCGAAGATCCGGCCCAGCAGCCCGCCGGGCTTGCTGGCCGCCGGGGCGCGCGAAACCGCCGCCACCAGCCGGTCCAGTGCCGGCAACACCGCGCGCTGCGCGGCGTCGTCCTTGATCTGCCCTTCGGCGACGGTGCGGTCATACGCCGCGGTGACGGGGTGCGAAATGGGATCGGTCATGCCTTGGCCGTGCCAGAGTTTCGCCGCGCCCGCAAGCCGGGGCCGCCGCGCGTGATCGCCCCCGGAATATCCGAAGCACGAAGACCAGCAGCGCGGCGCCTGCTTTTCGGGCGGTCGGAAATATCCCGGGGGTGCGGGGGCTGGCCCCCGCTTGCGGCGGCGCGGGCAGGCTCAGCGGCTTTCGGCGGCGATGCGGTCCAGCACGCGGCGTTTCTCGGCGTCGGTCATCCGGCCCCAGCCGCCGATTTCTTCCAGCGTGCGCAGGCAGGCGGTGCAGGTCCGGGTCGTGCGGTCCAGAGTGCAGATGTTCAGGCAGGGGCTTTCGACGGTCATTGCAGATAGCCCAGCCGGTCCAGCGCCCCTTGCAGGATATAGGCGGCGGCCACCTGGTCGATCACCTCGGCGCGCTTGCGGCGCGAGGCGTCGGCCTCAAG
The DNA here is from genome assembly GCA_036678445.1 of Alphaproteobacteria bacterium. Taxonomy (GTDB): domain Bacteria; phylum Pseudomonadota; class Alphaproteobacteria; order Rhodobacterales; family Rhodobacteraceae; genus Paracoccus. The sequence continues at coordinate 3,636 of JAZIHR010000044.1, read as the reverse complement.
CAGCGCGCGCTCGGCCGCGACGGTGGACAGGCGTTCATCCCAGAAGCCCAGCGGCAGGGGCGTCAGCCGTTCCAGGTTGCGGGCGAAGGCGCGGGTGGATTGCGCGCGCGCGCCCTCGGTCCCGTCCATGTTGCGCGGCAGGCCCAGCACCAGCCCGGCCAGCCCGCGTTCGGCGACGATGCGCAGCAGCTCGGCGGCGTCCAGGGTGAACTTCTGCCGCCGGATCACCGTCAGGGGCGAGGCGACGCTGCGCAGCCCGTCGCTGACCGCCACGCCGATGGTCTTGGTGCCCAGGTCCAGCCCGGCGATGGCGCCGGTGCGGGGCAGGGCGGCGGCGAAATCCTCGATCCGCTCGCAGATCATTCCGTGGCCGTCGCGGCGGGGTTGGCTGCGGCCGCTGACCCCGCGGGGGCGGTGCCGGCTTCGCCGTCGGCATCCGCATCCGCGCCCAGCCCGACCTCGGCCGCGGCGGCCTCGATCACCGCGGCGGCCTGCGGGGTGGCGCCAAAGCGGGTCCGCGCCTCGGCCAGGATGTCCTGCGCATGGGCCGGATCGCCGATCCGCACCAGCGAGGTGATCAGCCGCGCCCATTCCTCGGGTGTGCCGCCCTCGGAGGCCAGCCGCGCTTCCAGATTGCCGACCATGCCGCGGATCATCTGCTGGCGTTCCTCGGGGCTGAGATCGCCGGCGGCCGCGATGGCGTCGGCGTCCGGGCCGGGCAGGGCGGTGCCGGGCAGGGTGGGCATCCCCGGCATGGCGGTTTCCGGCGGGCGGTATTCGGGATGGCCGGCGAACCAGGCAAGTTCCGGCATCAGCTGGCGGATGGTCAGGTTCCACGGCGCGCCGGGGGGCGTGTTTTCCAGCAGGTCGCGCCACAGCCCGAAGGCCAGGTCGGGCCGGTCGTTCTGCGCATACATCAGCCCTTGCAGGTAGCGGGCCTGCGCCAGCTGCGGGTCCAGACGCAGCGCGGTCGCGATCTCGGCCGCGGCCTCGGTCGAGACCACGCCCCCCGCCGCGTCCACCCACAGCAGCGCCAGCCGCACATGGTCAAAAGCCTCGGCCTTGTCGCCGCGCAGGGCGAGCAGCCGGGACTGGGCCTCGGCCGCGGCGGCGATGTTGCCCAGCCGCGCCTCGTGTTCGGCCAGCAGTTCCAGCCCCTGCGGGTCGTCGGGCCTTTGCGCGACGGCCTCGCGCAGCTTTTCGATCAGTTGCAGATAGTCGGGGTCGGCGGCGGGCAGTTCGCGCGCCGGCGCCTTTGCCACCAGCTCTGCCTGCGCGGGCAGGGCGGCCAGCCTTGCATCGGCCGCGGCGATGCGCCCCTTCAGCGGCACGTCGGGCAGCGCCGGGCTGCCGTGGCGCCAGTAGATCGCGGCGCTGGCCGCCATGACCAGCACCAGCAGCGCCACCACCAGCCACGGCCGCGTCGCCGGGCCGTCGGAGGTGGCGTGGCGGGCCAGCGTCCGGTCAGCGTCAAGGATCTTGCGCCCGATCTCGGTGCGCAGCCGCCCGGCATCGTCCTCGCTCAGCACACCGCGCTTCATGTCGCGATCGACCTCGCGCAGCTGGTCGCGATAGACCCCCAGGTCATAGGCGGCGGCGGGGATGGCCCGGGCCTGTCCTCCGCCACGCAGGAATGGCCGCAGGATCGCCCCTGCCACCACCAAGGTCATTGCCGCCAGAATGATCCAGAACATCGCCGCCTCGCTTGTGTCCCAAGGGTGATAGGAAGTTTCGCCGCCGGGCGAAAGCGTCCCGAAGCCGCAGAGAGTTCACGCGCGCGTGGGCAGGCGCATCGGCACGGCGGCGAAGGCGACGAGAATGGGGAAAGCCGGGCCGGGCACCTGCCGCAGGCCCACGCCCGAAGCCTGCCCGAAAGCCTGCCCAAAAGCCTGCCGCGGCTTGCCGGGCTGGCCCGAAAGGGGGCTTGCGCCCCGCGGGCCGGCTGGGCAAAGCTGCGAGCGCCCGCCCGCTTTTGCCCTACAGGCCGCCGATGACCTCGTCCTCTTTCCCGCCCTCGAAACCCTTGCCGACCCCGCCTGAAAGCGCCCCGGCGCGGCGGCGTTCCGGCCGTTATTCAGTGTTCGCCATCGCGCGCGAGGCGATGCGACTGCATTCCGGCTGGGGCCGCGCCTGGGGCAGCCCCGAACCGCGCAAACGCTATCAGGTGATCGTGGTCGGCGCCGGCGGGCACGGGCTGGCGACCGCCTATTACCTGGGCCGGAATTTCGGCATCACCGATGTCGCGGTGCTGGAAAAGGGCTGGCTGGGTGGCGGCAACACCGGGCGCAACACCACGATCATCCGCTCGAACTACTTGCAGGACCCTTCGGCCGCGATCTACGACAAGGCGCTGAAATTATACGAGAACCTGTCGCAGGAACTGAACTACAACGTCATGTTCAGCCCGCGCGGCCTGATCATGCTGGCGCAGACCGAACACGAGGTCCGCGGCTACAAGCGCACCGTCATCGCCAACAACCTGCAAGGTGTCTCCACCCGCTGGATCGACGCGGCCGAGGTCAGGCGGCTGGCCCCGATCATCAACCTCGACGGGCCGCGCTATCCGGTGCTGGGCGGGCTTTACCAGGAACGCGGCGGCACCGCGCGCCACGACGCGGTGGCCTGGGGCTATGCACGGGCGTGCAGCGACATGGGCATGCACATCATCCAGAACTGCGAGGTGACGGGCATCGACGCCTCTGGCGGGCGGGTGCGCGGCGTTTCCACCACCCGCGGCGACATCGGCTGCGACCGGCTGGCGCTGGTGGTGGCGGGGCATTCCTCGGTGCTGGCGGGAATGGCGGGGTTCCGCCTGCCGATCGAATCCATCGCCCTGCAAGCCCTGGTCAGCGAGCCGGTCAAGCCCTGCCTGGACGTGGTGATCATGGCCAACACCGTCCACGGCTACCTGTCGCAGTCCGACAAGGGCGAAATGGTGATCGGCGGCGGCACCGACGGTTTCGTGAACTACACCCAGCGCGGGTCCTGGCACCACGTCGAGGAAACCGTCCGCGCCCTGATCGAGACCTTTCCGATGCTGTCGCGGCTCAAGATGCTGCGGCAGTGGGGCGGCATCGTGGACATGACCGGCGACCGCTCGCCCATCCTGTCGGCAACGCCGGTCGAAGGGGTTTTCGTCAATTGCGGCTGGGGCACCGGCGGGTTCAAGGCGATCCCCGGCTCGGGCTGGGCGATGGCCGAGCTGGTCGCCAACGGCGCCCCCGGGCCGCTGGCCGCTGGCTTCGGGCTGGATCGCTTTGCGCAGGGGCGTTTCATCGACGAAAGCGTCGCCGCGGGGGTGGCGCACTGATGATGCTTGATATTGCTGCGCCGCAGCGTATGAGTCGGGCCATATCAACGGAGTATTTGACATGGCATCGACCAAAGAAAGCAAGAACCTGTGGTATGTCGTCGGCGCGGCGGTCGTCGCGGCGGCGGTGGCCTTCTGGTATTTCAGCGCGAACGCACCCACCCCGGCGGGTGATGTCTCGGTCGATTCGGCCCCGGCGGTGGAAGCGCCTGCCGCCGATGCACCTGCGGCAGAGGCACCCGTGGCCGATGCACCCGCCGAGGTTGCCCCGGCTGCGGACGAAGCCGTCGCTGACGAGCCCGCGGCTGACGAGCCCGCGGCTGACG
>JAZIHR010000043.1:0-19458 GCA_036678445.1 Alphaproteobacteria bacterium | reverse complement strand
GCTTTGCCAGCCGCGCATAGGCGTCGGCCACCGGCCCCTCGCCCGCCGCCACCGGCCGCCCCGAATCGCCGGCCAGCCGCACCGACAGGTCCAGCGGCACCTCGCCCAGGAAGGGCAGCCCTCGGGCCGCCGCCTCGGCCGCAACCCCGCCGTGACCGAACAGATGCGCCTCGTGCCCGCAATTCGGGCAGACATACGAGGACATGTTCTCGACCAGCCCCAGCACCGGAGTCTTCAGCTTGTCGAACATGTCGATGGCCCGGCGCGCGTCGATCAGCGCCACGTCCTGCGGGGTGGATACGATCACCGCCCCGGTGACCGGCGCTTTCTGGCACAGGCTCAGCTGCACGTCGCCGGTGCCGGGCGGCAGGTCCACCAGCAACACGTCGAGTTCACCCCATTCCACCTGGTTGAGCATCTGCTGCAACGCGCCCATCAGCATCGGGCCGCGCCAGACCACGGCCTCGCCCTCTTTCATCATCAGCCCCAGCGACATCATGGTGACGCCATAGGCATGGACGGGGATGATGCGGTCGTTTTCGCTGCGCGGGCGTTCGGTGACGCCCAGCATCCGGGGCTGGCTGGGGCCGTAGATGTCGGCGTCCAGCACCCCCACGCGCCGCCCAGCCCGGGCCAGCGCCACGGCCAGGTTGGTGGTCAGCGTCGATTTCCCGACCCCGCCCTTGCCCGAGCCGATGGCAACGATGTGCTGCACCCCGGGAATCGCCTGCGGCCCGGCCTGCGGCGTGGGATGGCGGCCCAGCTTGAGACTGGGCGGCGCCGCGCCCGCCCCGCCAGAGCTGGCCGCGACCGACGGCGCCCGCCCCGCCGGGGCCGTGGTCACGATGCGCACCCGCTGGAACCCCAGCGCGCGCAGCCGCGCTTCAGCCTCTTTCACGGCGGGGTCCAGCGCGCGGGCCAGCATGGGGTCGGCAGCCTCGACGACAAAGCTGACCTCGTCGTCGGTGACGTTAAGCGCGCGGATCAGGTCCGAATCGACCAGACTGCCACCGCCCGGAATCGCGATGCCCGAAAGCGCCTGCAATACCCTGTCGCGATTCCCCGCCATGACGCCCACCCCTTTTCTGCTGCGTTGCTGGTCTTTGGCGATATAGGGTGGCCAGCCCCGTGCAGCCAGCCACACGCCGGCGGCGGCATCTTGCCGCATTGCAGCATTTCAAGGGGCCAGAACGAGATGACGTTGCGTTGCACGCATAGGTGATACACCCAGAGCGGGTATGCGGATGATTCTCGGGCCGCCTAGCCCAGATCAGTTAAATTTTTGTTAAAATCACCGGCAACACCCATGCGCCAGACGCATGGCAGATCAGCGTTATGCGGCATTGTGCACACGCAGCATCTGCGTCATATTGTGTCCATGGATCGCAGCCGACCTCCTCCCCGGTGAACGATCCAGATGCAACGCCGCCCTCTCCTCCTCCCTGGGCGCGTTGTCGGCGGCGGCCCCTCTCCTCCTCCCCGGGGTCGCCGCTTTAACCTTCCCCGCTTTCATTTCCGCGACACGACGGCTAGGCACGGCGCATGTTGTCCTATCAGCACGCCTATCATGCCGGGAACCTGGCCGATGTGCACAAGCACGCGCTGCTGGCCACGGCGCTGGCACGGCTGACCGAAAAACCCAAGCCACTGAATTATATCGAGACTCATGCCGGGCGCGGGCTTTACGACCTGGCCTCGGCCGAAGCGCGGAAGACCGGAGAGGCCGCGCAGGGCATCGCCCGGGCCGAGGCCGCGGGCTGGCTTGCCCCGCAGCACCCGCTTGGCGCGGCGCTGGCCGCGGTCCGCGCCCGCCATGGGGCCGGCTGCTACCCCGGATCGCCCCTGATCGCCGCGCATTTCCTGCGCCCCGGCGATTCGGCGCATCTGGCCGAACTGCACCCGGCGGAACATGCAGCGCTGGCGCAGGTGGCGCGATTCGCGCGGCTGCACGCCGAGGACGGATTTGCGGTGGCGAATGCGCTGATCCCGCCCACGCCGCGGCGGGGGATGCTGCTGATCGACCCCAGCTACGAGATCAAGGCCGATTACGACCGGCTTCCCGGCTGGATCGCCCGCATGGCGCACAAGTGGAACGTCGGGGTGATCGCCCTGTGGTATCCGATCTTGCAGGATAGTCGCCACCGGCCCATGGCCGAATCGCTGGCGGCCGCGCATCCGGGGGCGCTGCGCTCTGAGGTCCGCTTCCCCCCGGCGCGGCCGGGTCACGGGATGGTCGGGTCGGGGATGTTCGTCATCAACCCGCCCTTTGGACTTGCGGACGAAGCCGCGCGGCTGGCGGCCCTGTTCGCCACGCTTTGAAGCCGGCAGCGCCTGCCCTGCACCGTCGAATCAGCGTTGGCGAAACCGCAGCACCCGGGTCTGGCGGATGACGCCGCGCAGCCGGGCGCGGGTTTCGGGCGGCTCGGCGGCCAGCGCGCCCAGAACGGCGCGCATCTCTCCTCTCAGCCCGTGCAGCTGGTCGATCAGCGACAGCACCAGCGCCAGCCCGTCGGCATCAAGCTGGAACGCATCCTCCAGCTCAAGCGCCAGTTGCAGCCGCGCCGCGTCGATGTCGCGGAACTGCGGCGCGCCATCCCTGAACACCGGCTGCACGATTCCCGCATCGGTCAGCGCATCCAGCGCCGCGCCCGACAGCCCGGGGATCAGCGCCAGGATTTCATCCCGGCTCATCGAGCGGCTGGTCATCGCCCCCCCTTTCTTCTGCGGGTGGCGCGCGGGTCATAGGCGTGATCCTTGCGCCAGTCCTCGATAAAACGGGCCAACTCGTCGTCCACCTTGGGCGGCATCACCACCCGCAGTTCGACATGCTGGTCGCCACGCTTGCCCCCCGCCCCCTGCAACCCGCGCCCGCGCAGCCGCAGCTTCTGCCCGCTTGAGGCGCCGCGAGGGATGGTCAGCACCACCGGACCGTCGATGGTCTGCACCTCGACCCGGCCGCCCAGGATCGCCTCGTCCAGCGAGATCGGCAGCACGGTGGTCACGTCGTCGCCCTCGGCCCGCCAGTCGGGATCCTCGCGCACGCTTACGGCCAGCAGCGCGTCGCCCGACGCCGCATCGCCCATGCCGGGGCCGCCCTTGCCGCGCAGCCGGATGGTCTGGCCGTCGCGAGTACCGGCGGGGATGTTCACGTCCAGCATCTGCCCGTCCGGCAGGGTGATCCGGGTGGTGCCGCCCCGCGCGGCGGTCAGAAAATCGACTTCGAGCGTATAGCGATAATCCTGCCCGCGCATGTCGAAGCTGCGCCCCCCTGCCCCGGGCCGGCCACCGGCGCGGAAGCCACCGCGGCCGCCCTCGCCGAACAGGTCGGCGAACACGTCCGAAAAGTCGCCGAAATCCGCCTGCCCGCGATAGGGATTGTCGGGCGATTCGGAAAAGTCGCGATAATAGCGCCGCTGCGGGCGCTCCTGCCCCTGGGCGTCGATTTCGCCCCGGTCGAACCGGGCACGCTGTTCGGGGTCGCGCAGCAGGTCATAGGCAGCCGAGGCGGCCTTGAAACGTTCATGCGCCGCCGGATCGTCGGTCAGATCAGGGTGATCGGTTCGCGCGATCTTCCGATATGCCTTCTTGATTTCGGCATCGCTGGCCGTCCGGGACACCCCCAGCGCGACATACGGATCATCCGCCATTCGCAACCCCTTGCTATCACTGCTGCAACGCCCTGCGGGCCTGTCCGGTTTCCTGCCCGGCCCGGCGCCGTTAGGCAAGCACCCGCGGTCGCGCCAGAAATCCGCTTGACGGGCCGCCCCGCGCGCCCTACATCCCCCGCACCCCTCGCGAGACATGGCTCGCAGCGCATCGGGGCGGAGTAGCTCAGCTGGTTAGAGCAGCGGAATCATAATCCGCGTGTCGGGGGTTCAAGTCCCTCCTCCGCTACCACCGATCTTCGGAAGCGCCGACTGTCCCGGGGTCTTCATCTCAGCGTTGTTCAAGCCGGCACTGCCCGTCCAAGGCTGCCCGCAAAGGCCCTGCCACCACCCTCGGCTGCGCGCATGACGCCAGTGCCGGGCCGCGCCCTGCGCCCATGCAGCTTGTCCATGCTGTTGTCCTGATAATTACCAATTCCGCCATAATCACGGACAAACCCTTGCGAATCAGGGAAAACAGCACCTGTCCAAAAAGACAACATCCAATCTTCCGCATTTTGCTGCAACTAGAGGACACAACGAGTCGAATGTTTTCCGGTGGGAGTTGTAACGATGAACATTCTTTTGGTCCCAACTGCCGCGGCCGCCATCGTAGCGGCTGCGGCGGCGACGGCGGGCGGTTATGTGGCCCCTATCGTCGCGGTTGAGCCGGTTGCGGTCGCGCCTGTCGCTCAACCAACGCGAGATTGGACCGGCTTTTATGGCGGTCTGCAATTCGGGCGCGTGGGAATCGCAGAGGACACAACCTGCTTTGATAAGCGTTTCGGCCCTGGGTTGCCCAGCTTTTGCCAAGTCGACGAAAGCGGAAAGCAATACGGCGCCCATATCGGCTATCTGCGCGATTTCGGTCGTTTTGTTGGCGGCGCCGAACTGTCCTACGACAAGCTCAAGGTCGACATTCCGAAGCTCGGAGTGCCTGGCGAAGATCGCGCCGACGGCGACATGATCCGCGCCAAGCTGCTGGCCGGCTATGACGCCGGGCGCTTCCTGCCCTACGCCGCGATCGGCGTTGCCCGCGCCCAATTCGATTATCGCATTACCGGCGACGATACCCTCAACGGCAGCGATACCGCTTTCGGTTACGGTGCCGGGATCAAGTTCCTGGCCTCGGAACGTTTCATGCTGGGCGCCGAATGGATGACCCACGAATTTACCACATTCACCGGAAAAGCCGATATCGACACGCTTGCCGTGAGCGCCTCTTTCCGCTTCTGATTTCCGGCCTATTCCCATTCCAGCACGACAATCCCGCGCGACATCTTGCCTTGTCGCGCGGGAACTGCTTTTGCCTGCCGATGAACTTTCAGCAGCGCAGGCAAGCATATGGACGCTCCACAAACCGGCTCGGCAAGTTGGAGCGTGACCGCAACGGTCCGCGCCGACCGCACGCTGTGCGAGACTTTCGCCCGGCACCACCTGGCCCGCGGCGCCTCGCGCGTGTTCCTGTTCCATGACGACCCGGACATGGCGCCCGAAATCGCGCTTGCCGGCGTCACCAATACGATCTGCGATGCCGGCTGGTGGCGGCGCGGCCGGCCAGAGGCGCTGGAACAGCGACAGGTCCGCAACGCGACCCGCGCCAAGAGCTGGTGCGGCACCGACTGGATCCTGCATTGCGACATCGACGAACTGATCTGGTCCGACGGTCCGATCTCCGAGGTGCTGGCCTCGGTCCCGCAGGATGTGGGCGGGATCCTCGTCCGTTCGGTCGAAGCAGTCTATGCGGCGCCGCCGGACGAGGCGACGATTTTCCACACTCCCTACTTCAAGCGGTTCTTCGACCCCTCTGGCCGCCCTCGCGCCTATCGCGACATTTCACAGCGGGTCTATGACGACCTGTGGACGGCGACGAAATATGGATTCTGGGGGCATATCCTAGGCAAATCCTTCATCCGTGCGGCGGCGCCGGTGGGGCGAATGCCGCTGCATGGCAAGAAACCCGACGAAATCGCGGGACTGAAGATGCGCCACCATGACGACCGGCTGGTCCTGCGCCATTACGACACGCTGTCGGCGGCGCAGTGGAAGGACAAGCACCTGCGCCGGATCACCGGCAAGGTGCTGGTTCCGCAGGCGGGAAAGTTCCGGGCGCGCCAGCAGGACCTGATCACCGCAACCCTGGCGGCCGAGGGCGAGGCCGGGCTTGACCGGCTTTATCTGCGGATGGCGGTGCTGCCGTCCGATCTGCTGGCCGAATCCCTGGCCGCGGGTTTCGTGCGCCAGATTGTACCCGAACCGCATCTGACCGCCCTGCCGGGTTAATCCACAGGCCCGGACGGCAAAGCGGGGCGAGGTCTACTTGGTCAGGATCAGCTTGCCGGCGCGGGTGATTCGCAGCGTATAGATCTGGTCGGCAAGCGCGATTTGCGCCAAGTGGCCGCCGGCGGTCAGGTCGGTGGCCTCGTGCAGCGGAACCCGCAGCAGCGGGACGGCGACGCGTCGGGTGTCGTCAAAGGTAAGGTCGTTCATCAGAGCCTCCGGAGTCGGTCGGGATGGTTCCAGATGCCCCAGCTTTTATGTCAACGTCCCCGGGTGTCAACGCAATTCCGACAAAAACACTTTGGCCAGCGGCAAACCGCGCAGAAGGAACGCAAAAGGGGCTGCTCACGCAGCCCCTTCGGGACGAAAAGGATCAGCCCCCTTCAGGCGGTGCGGACCCGTTGCAGCAGCGGCATCAGCCCGGCCATCTCGGGGCCGTGGTCCATCCCGGTCAGCGCCTTGCGCAGCGGCATGAACAGCCCCTTGCCCTTGCGCCCGGTCGCCGCCTTGACTGCGGCGGTCCATTCACCCCAGGTCGCCTGGGTCCACGGCCGCGGCGGCAGCAGCGCCAGCGCCTGCGCCACGAACTCGGCATCCTCGGGGGCGACTACCGGCTCGGCGCCGTCGCGCATCAGCACCCACCATTCGGCCAGATCCTCCAGCCGGGTGATGTTCTGGCGGGCGACCTCCCAGAAACCGGGGGCGATATCGTCGGGCACCCCCATCTCGGCGATGCGGCCGCGCACGGCGTCGAATGGCAGGTGCTGATTGCGTTCGCGGGTCAGCGGCCACAGGTCCGCCGCATCGAATTTCGTGGGCGAGGCGCCGAACTGCGACAGGTCGAACCCCTCGGCCAGCTCGTCCAGGCTCAGCCGCAGCGCCACCGGCTGGTTCGAGCCCAGCCGCGCCATCAGGGACAACAGCGCCTCGGGGGCGACGCCTTGTTCGCGCAGGTCGCGCAGGGACAGCGTGCCCAGCCGCTTGGACAGTTCCTCGCCCTGCGGGCCGGTCAGCAGGCTGTGGTGGGCAAAGCGCGGCGGCTGCCCGCCCAGCGCGCGGATGATCTGGATCTGCGTGGCGGTGTTGGTCACATGGTCGGCGCCGCGCACGATGTCGGTCACCCCCATGTCCACGTCATCGACCGAGGACGCAAAGGTATACAGCACCTGCCCGTCGGCGCGGATCAGCACCGGGTCACTGACCGAGGCCGCGTCGATCGACACGTCGCCGATGATGCCGTCGGGCCACTCGATGCGTTCATGGTCCAGCCGGAACCGCCAGTAGCCCTCGCGCCCCTCGGCGCGCAACGCGGCTTTCTGGTCGTCGCTCAGCCCCAGCCCGGCGCGGTCATAGACCGGCGGGCGGCCCATGTTCAGCTGCTTCTTGCGCTTGAGGTCAAGCTCGGTCGGGGTCTCGAACACCTCATACAGCCGGCCGGCGGCGCGCAGGCCGGCGGCGGCCTCGGCGTAGCGGTCCAGACGGTCGGACTGCCGCTCGATCCGGTCCCAGTGCAGGCCCAGCCATTCCAGGTCGCGCTGGATACCGTCGGCGTATTCCTGTTTCGAGCGTTCGCGGTCGGTATCGTCCAGCCGCAGGATGAACGTCCCCCCCGCCTTGCGCGCGATCAGATAGTTCATCAGCGCGGTGCGCAGGTTGCCGACATGGATATGGCCGGTCGGCGAGGGCGCGAAACGGGTGGTGGTCATCGGGGCCTCCTTGGGTGGGCCTGCTCTTTCATACCGGGCGATTCTTGTCCATATCAGGCACTGACCGACCGACAGCCGCGGGGAAAACATACCATGACCGACTGGAGCGAGGCCACGGCCCCCTCTGCCGCCGTGATCGAGGCGCTGGCCCGCGACGTGCTGGCCCAACTGCCGGTGGAATTCGCCGGCCACGCGCAAGAGGTGATCCTGCGGGTCGTGGATTTCGCCGGCGAGGACGTTCTGGACGAGCTGGAAATCGACGACCCGCTGGAACTGACCGGGCTTTACGACGGCATCCCGCGGACGGAAAAATCCGTCAGCGAGCCGCAGCATTTCCCCGATACCGTCTGGCTGTTCCGCCGCGCCATCCTGGACGAATGGACCGAGCGCGGCGACGCGACGCTGGGCGAGCTGGTCCGCAACATCGTGATCCATGAATTCGCCCATCATTTCGGCTGGTCGGACGACGACATCGCCCGGATCGACCGATGGTGGGAATGATCGGCGCCGACCAGGCCCCCATCCTGACCGTCACCCTGAACCCGGCGCTGGACCTGTCGACCAGCGCCGAACAGGTGGTCCCCGACATCAAGCTGCGCTGCGAGGCCCCGGCGATCGACCCCGGGGGCGGCGGCATCAACGTCAGCCGGGCGATCCTGCGCATCGGCGGGCGGTCCACGGCGCTGGTGGCGCTGGGGGGCGGCACCGGCACGCGGCTGGGGCAATTGCTGAACGAGGCCGGGTTGCCGGTGCTGCGGCTGGACGCCCCCGGCGAGACGCGGCAATCGCTGTCGGTGACCGACCGCTCGACCGGAAAGCAGTTCCGCTTTGTCCTGCCGGGGCCGGAATGGGCGCCGGCGGATGTGGCCGATGCGCTGGATGCGGTGGCCTCGGCCGCCGCTCCGGGCAGTATCGTGGTGCTGTCGGGGTCGAACCCGCCCGGCGTGCCGGATGATTTCGTCCTGCGCCTGTGCAGCCGGTTGCGCGGTCGGCCGGTGCGGCTGTTCATGGACAGCTCGGGCGCGGCGCTGGCCCTTGCCGCGCGGGGCAAGGCCACGCTGGCGGTGCTGCGCATGGACGACGCCGAGGCCGAGGAACTGGCCGGCCGCAAGCTGCCGGAACGCCGCGACACCGCCGATTTCGCCAGCGCCCTGGTCGCGGCCGGCGCGGCGCATACGGTAATCATCGCGCGCGGCGCCGACGGCAATATCGCCGCCGGCGCCGACGGGCGCTGGCATGTCGAGGCCCACCGCGTGCCGATCATCAGCAAGGTCGGCGCCGGCGACAGTTTCGTCGCGGGCTATGCGCTGGCCGCCGCGCGCGGGCGTTCGGTGGCCGAGGCGCTGGGGCTGGGCGCGGCCTGCGCCTCGGCCACCTGCATGATGCCCGGGACCGGGTTGTGCCGCCCCGACGACGTGGCACGGCTGTATCAGGAACGCGTGGTCACGCAGATCTGACGAACCGGGGGCCAGCCCCCGGACCCCCGGGGTATTTCGGCCAGAAAGAAGTCATCAGGCACCGCCGGGACGGGGGCGCCCGACAGCTATCGGCTTGACCTTTGCAAGGGGGTCCGGTTGAAGCGAGCGCGTATTTCCTGAAATATCCGGGGTCCGAAGATGGACGACAACAACCGCAACCTGATCCTTGCCATGGTGCTGTCGGCGCTGGTCATGATCGGGTGGTATGCCTTCTTCGCACCGCCCCCGCCCGAACCGGCCGAGCCGGTGACGACCACGCAGGCAACGGACCCCGGCGCGCAGGCCGTGGACCCGGCGACCGGCATCGCGCTGGCGCCGCAACCCGATGCCGTGCCGGGCGAGGCGCCCTCGCTGACGCCTTCGACCCCGCAGGACCCGGTGCTGAGCGCCGGGCGGGTCGAGATCGAATCACCCGCGTTGCAGGGCTCGATCTCGCTGGCCGGTGGGCGGATCGACGATCTGCTGCTGAGCGGCTACCGCGAGACGCTGGACCCCAGTTCGCCCTTCCTGCGGCTGTTGTCGCCGACGGCGCAGGCCGGGCTGGGCACGATCAGCACTCCGGCGGCGCCCGACGCCATGCCCTCGCTGGTGATGCAGAAACCCTATTACGCGGTCTATGGCTGGATGCCCGGCGCTGGCGTCGATCCGGCGCTGGTGCCGAACCCGGCGACGGTCTGGTCGCTGGAAAGCGGCTCGACCCTGGCGCCCGGCCAGCCGGTCACGCTGGTTTGGGACAACGGCGCCGGCCAGATCTTCCGCCGCAGCTTCGAGCTGGACGACCGTTACATGTTCACGGTCACCCAGAGCCTTGAGAACACCGGCCCCGCCCCGTTCGTCGCCGCGCCCTATGGCATTCTGGCCCGGCACGGCAAGCCCGACACCCAGAACTTCTTTATCCTGCACGAGGGTGCCGTCGGCATGAGCGACGGCAAGCTGCTGGAGCAGAAATACAAGGACATGGCCAAGCTGGACCCGGTGGGCAACGAAGGCCCTGCCATCGTCACCGAGGTCACCGGCAACGGCTGGGTCGGGTTCACCGACAAATACTGGATGACGACGCTGGTCCCGCAGCCGGGGCAGCCCTTCACCTCGGTGGTGAAATACGCGCCGGGTGCCGACATCTACCAGGCCGAGGCGCGCCTGCCGATGCAGACTGTCGCGCCGGGCACGCAGATGTCCTCGACCAGCTTTCTGTTCGCGGGGGCCAAGGAATGGGAAACCATCCGCGCCTATCAGAACAGCCACCATATCGACCGTTTCGTCGATTCGATCGACTGGGGCTGGTTCTATTTCCTGACCAAGCCGATCTTCCGCCTGCTGCACTGGCTGCACGGGGTGATCGGCAACATGGGCTGGTCGATCATCGCGCTGACCTTCATCCTCAAGGCGCTGGTGTTCCCGCTGGCCCGAAAATCCTACATCTCGATGGCAAGGATGCGCGAGTTGCAGCCGCAGATGGAGGCGATCAAGGAACGCACCGGCGACGACCGTGCCAAATACCAGCAAGAGGTGATGGCGCTTTACCGCGACGCCAAGGTGAACCCGGCCGCGGGCTGTCTGCCGCTGCTGCTGCAAATCCCGATCTTCTTTGCGCTTTACAAGGTGATCTTCGTCACGCTGGAACTGCGCCACGCCCCCTGGATCGGCTGGATCCGCGACCTGTCGGCGCCCGACCCGTCGTCGTTGCTGAACCTGTTCGGGCTGCTGCCCTTTGCGGCGCCGGCGCAGGGGACGACGCTGCACGCGATCTCGCTGCCGTTGCTGGCGATCGTGCTGGGGATTTCCATGTGGTTCCAGCAAAAGCTGAACCCCGCCCCCACCGATCCGGCGCAGAAGATGATCTTTGCGTGGATGCCGTGGATCTTCATGTTCATGCTGGGCGGGTTCGCCTCGGGGCTGGTGCTGTACTGGATCACCAACAACGTGATCACGATTTTCCAGCAATACGCCATCATGTCGATGCACGGGCACCCGCCGAACCTGTTCGGCAACATCCGCGCCGGCCTGCCCAAGCGCCGCAAGTGACGCCGGGTTCGTGACCGCGCGGCTGGGCCATATCTTTCGCTACCCGGTCAAGTCGGCCGGGGGCGAATCGCTGGAGCGGGTAGAGCTGGCCCCGGACCGGCCCCTGCCCGGCGACCGTCGCTTTGCGGTGCTGCACGGGGACGCGCTGCACCATCTTGACGGGGACGAACTGCGCCGCTGGCTGCCCAAGGCCGCGTTCCTGCGCGGCGCGGCGGCCGGGTCGCTGCAAGCGATCACCGGCGGCTGGCGCGACGGGCTGCTGGTGCTGTCGCATCCCGACCTGCCCGACCTGGCCTTTGACCCGCTGCGCGATCAGGCTGCGGCTCTGGACTGGCTGGCGCCGCTGTGGGCCGAATCGGGCAAGGCCCCGCCCGCAAGGCTGGTCGAGGGGGTGCAGGCGCTGACCGATGTGTCCGAGCCGTGGCTCTCGGTCCTGTCGCTGTCCTCGTTGCGGGCGCTTGAGGAACAGGCGGGCCAGCCCCTTGGCACCCATCGCTTCCGCGCCAACCTGTGGATCGACGGGTGGGAGCCGTTCGCCGAGCACGACATGCAGCTGCACCGCATCCGTATCGGCGACACCGTCGAACTGGTGCTGACCAGGCACATCAGGCGCTGTGCGGCAACCAGCATCGACACCGCGACGGGGCGGTTCGACATCGACCTGCCGGCGGCGCTGGAAAAGCGGTTCTGGCACCGGGATTTCGGCATTTATGCCCGCGTGGCCATCGGCGGCACCATCCGCCAGGGCGATGAGGTGACCCTGCTGTGAAAGTCGCGTTCCCCCCTGCCCCCGCCCCCTCGCCCGAGGCTGCCGAAGCCGGCCGGCTGCTGTTCGCCGGCCCGGTCGATTTCATCAAGGGCGTCGTCGCGATGGACGGCCTGCCCGACCCCGACCGTCCGGAAATCTGCTTTGCCGGCCGCTCGAACGTCGGGAAATCCAGCCTCATCAATGCGCTGACCGGACGCAAGGGCATCGCAAGGGCCTCGAACACGCCGGGGCGGACGCAAGAGCTGAACTTCTTTGCGCTGGGGGACCGCGCCTATCTGGTGGACCTGCCGGGCTATGGTTTTGCCAAGGCGCCGGTGGCGGTGGTGGCGAAATGGCAGGCGCTGCAAAAGCGTTACCTTGCCGGGCGCCCGAACCTGCGTCGGGTGTTCGCGCTGATCGACGCGCGCCACGGCATCAAGCCGGTGGACCACGAAACCATGACGCTGCTGGACCGCTCGGCGGTGCCGTTCCAGGTGGTGGTGACCAAGGCCGACAAGATCGGCGCCGGCACGCTGGCCCAGACGCTGGCCCAGATCGAGACCGAGTTGCAGAAACACCCCGCCGCCTATCCCGAGCTGATCGTCACCTCGTCCGAAAAGGGCCACGGGATCGAGACCCTGCGCGCAGTGATCGACACGCTGACGGGGGGCTAGCCCCTACCCCGCCAGCAACGCCGAGATTTCCGCCACCTTTGCCGCCACCAGCCCGGCGTCGCCGCGGCTTTCGACGTTCAGCCGCACCACCGGCTCGGTGTTCGAGCGGCGCAGGTTGAAGCGCCAGTCGGGAAACTCCAGGCTGATCCCGTCGGTATCGTCGCGCGACAGCGCCGCGCCCTCCATCGCCGCCAGCACCCTTGCCAGCGACGCATCGGGGTCGGAAAGGCGGAAATTGATCTCTCCGGACGAGGGGTAGGCCGCCATCCGGTCGCCCACCAGCCGCGACAGGGGCTGGCGGCGCGCGCTCATCATCGCGGCGACCAGCAGCCAGGGGATCATGCCGCTGTCGGCATGGGCAAAGTCGCGGAAATAATGATGCGCAGACATCTCGCCGCCATAGATCGCGCCCGATTCGCGCATCACCTGCTTGACGAAGGCGTGGCCGGTGCGGGACTGCACCGCGCGGCCCCCGGCCTGCGCGATCACCTCGCGCGTGTTCAGCACCACGCGGGGGTCGTGGACGATTTTTTCGCCGGGGTGGCGTTCCAGAAACGCGGCGGCAAGCAGCCCGACCACATATTCCCCCGGCACGAAGCGTCCCTGTTCGTCGAACAGGAAGCAGCGGTCGAAATCGCCGTCCCAGGCCACCCCCAGATCGGCGCCATGCGTCACCACCGCATCGCCGGTCTGCGGCTGGTTTTCCGGCAGCAACGGGTTGGGGATCCCGTGCGGAAAGGTCGGGTCGGGGGCGTGATGCAGCCGCACCACCTCAAGCCGGGCGCCGCGGCGTTCCAGTTCCGCGGTGATCGCGTCAAAGGCCGGGCCGGCCACGCCGTTCCCCGCGTTCACCAGCAGCTTGAGCGGCCCCAACCGGGCCGCATCAACGAAATCACAAACCCGGTGGGCGTAGTCGGCGCGCACCGCGCTGGCATCCGTGACCCGGCCCGGCGCGCGATCGGGGAACTCGCCCCCCTCGGCCAGCGCTTGCAGTTCGGCCAGTTCGGTTACCGGGTCCAGCGGCGCGGCCCAGCGGCCGACCAGCTTCATCCCGTTGTAATCAATGGGGTTGTGCGAGGCGGTGACCTCAACCCCGCCATCGGCGCCAAGGTGGTCGGTGGCGAAATACATTTCCTCGGTGCCGGCCAGGCCGAGGTCCAGAACCTCGACCCCGCCTTCGACCAGCCCGCGGATCAGCGCCGCCGCCAGCGCGGGCGAACTGGCCCGCCCGTCACGCCCGACCACCACCCGCCGCGTGCCGGGACGGGCGGCAAAGGCCCGGCCGACGCGCCAGGCGATATCCTCGTCCAGGTCCTCGCCCAGCCTGCCGCGCAGGTCGTAGGCCTTGAAACAGGTGATCTTGCGCATGGTCATGGCGGCCTCCGGGTCCGGTTGCGGCGAAACTGCCCAAGCGCGACGCAAGGCGCAAGCCGTCCGACTTTGGCCGGGGCTGACCTTGCCCCGCGCCCGCGCTAGTGCTGGGCAAACAACTGCCGGAACCGCCATGACCGCACAGACGAAAGCCCTGATCGCCGCCTATTACGACGCCTTCAACTGCGGCGACACCGAAGCGATGGAGTCGATGCTGCACGACGATTTCGAGCACCACGTCAACGAAGGCGGTGTGCGGCGCGGCAAACAGGGCTTTGCCGAGTTCAACCGGCACATGAGCGAGACCTATCGCGAAAACCTGACCGACATGGTGGTGATGGCCAGCGACGACGGCAGCCGCGGCGCCGCCGAATTCATCGTGAACGGAACCTATCTGAGGACCGACCCCGGCCTGCCCGAGGCGCGCGGCCAGAGCTACCGCCTGCCGGCAGGGGCATTTTTCGACATCAGGGACGGGCAGATCGCGCGGGTGACGACCTATTACAACCTCGCCGACTGGATCAGGCAGGTTTCGTGATCACGACGCGGATCCTGACCGGGGACGAACTGACCCTGGCGCTGGGGGATCTGGCGCGGCTGCGGATCGCGGTGTTCCGCGACTGGCCCTATCTTTACGACGGCGACGAGGCATATGAACGCGAATACCTGCGCGCCTATGCCGCCCCCGGCGCCGTGGTGGTCGCGGCGATGGATGGCGACCGCATGGTCGGCGCCGCCACCGGCGCCCCGATGGAACACCACGCCGCCGATTTCTCCGCCGCCTTTGCCGGCCGCCCCGAGCCGCTGGAAGACATCTTCTACTGCGCCGAATCGGTGCTGCTGCCGGCATATCGCGGCCGCGGGCTGGGCCATGCGTTCTTCGACGGGCGCGAGGCGCAGGCCCGCGCGCTGGGGCGGCGCTGGTCGGCGTTCTGCTCGGTGATCCGCGCCCCCGACCACCCGGCGCGGCCCCCCGGTTACCGCCCGCTAGACGGGTTCTGGCGCAAGCGCGGCTATGCGCCCCTGCCGGGCGTCACTGCGCAATTCCACTGGCGCGACCTGGGCGAGACCGCCGAAACCCCCAAGCAACTGCAATTCTGGATCAAGCCGCTATGAGCCGTCCCGTCCGCATCGCCGCTGCGGCTTATCCGTTCGACTGGTTCGACGATTTTGCTGCCTATGAGGCCAAGATCTCGGCCTGGGTTGCCAAGGCCGACGACTGCGACCTGCTGGTGTTTCCCGAATACGGCGCGATGGAGCTGGCCAGCCTTGGCGGCCCCGACATCGCCCGCGACCTTGAAGCCAGCCTGCACGAAGTTGCCCGCCACACAACCGCTCGTGACACGCTGCACACGCGGCTGGCGGCGGAACACGGCTGCCACATCCTTGCGGCCTCGGGGCCGGCGTTTCCGCAACCGGGGGCAA
Source organism: Alphaproteobacteria bacterium (assembly GCA_036678445.1). Lineage (GTDB taxonomy): Bacteria > Pseudomonadota > Alphaproteobacteria > Rhodobacterales > Rhodobacteraceae > Paracoccus. The sequence continues at coordinate 4,107 of JAZIHR010000043.1, read as the reverse complement.
GGCCGGTGAACCGGACGGTGCTGTTCGGGCCGCAAGGGCGGATCGGCCATCAGGACAAGCAGATCATGACGCGGTTCGAGCGCGAATCATGGGACGTGGTCGCCGCGCCGGGGCTGCGGGTGTTCGATACGCCCGTCGGGCGCATCGGCGTCACCATCTGCTACGACAGCGAATTTCCGCTGCTGGCCCGCCGGCTGGCCGAGGCAGGGGCCGAGATCATCCTGGCACCAAGCTGCACCGACAGCGTGGCAGGGTTCATGCGGGTGCGCATCGGCTGCATGGCGCGGGCGCTGGAAAACCAGTGCGTCGTGGTGCAGGCGCCGACCGTGGGCGACTGCGCCTGGAACCCGGCCATCGACGAAAACCGCGGCCGCGCCGCGATCTATGCGCCCCCCGACGGGATGTGGCCCGAAACCGGCGTGGTGGCCGAGGGCGCGATGGACCGGCCCGGCTGGGTCAAGGTGGAAATCGACCTGGACCGCATCGCCGAAAGCCGGCAGCGCGGGCAGGTGCTGCCGTGGCTGCACTGGCCGGAAAGCGCGGCCTCGCCGCTGGATTAGCGCAGCCGGGGCGGGATCAGCGCAGCCGGGGCGGGGCGTCCTTTGCAGCGGCTGGCGCGGCGCCCCCCGGCGCCAGCGCCGAGAAATCGAACAGCGCCGGGTCCGGCAGATGCGAGGGGCGCACGTTGGTCAGCGCCCGGAACATCACCTGCCGGCGGCCGGGACTGCGCGATTCCCATTCGTCCAGCAGCTTTTTCACCTGCATCCGCTGCAACCCGTCCTGGCTGCCGCACAGGTCGCAGGGAATTACCGGATAGTTCATCGCCCGGGCAAAGCGGTCGCAGTCGGCCTCGGCCACGAAGGCCAGCGGCCGCAGCACGTTCAGGTCGCCCTCTTCGTTCAGCAGCTTCGGCGGCATTGAGGCCAGCCTGCCGCCGTGGAACAGGTTCATGAAAAATGTTTCCAGAATATCGTCTCGATGGTGGCCCAGCACCACGGCCGAGCAGCCCTCTTCGCGCGCGATGCGATACAGATTGCCGCGCCGCAGCCGCGAACACAGGCTGCAATAGGTCCGGCCCTCGGGCACCTTGGCCTTCACCACCGAATAGGTGTCCTGATACTCGATCCGGTGCGGCACGCCCCGTTCGGCCAGGAATTCCGGCAGCACCGTCGCGGGAAAACCGGGCTGGCCCTGGTCGAGGTTGCAGGCCAGCAGTTCGACCGGCAGCAGCCCGCGCCATTTCAGTTCGTGCAGCACCGCCAGCAGCGTGTAGCTGTCCTTGCCGCCCGACAGGCAGATCAGCCAGCGGTCGCCGGGGGTGACCATGTGATAGGTCTCGATCGCGGCGCGGGTTTCGCGCACCAGCCGCTTGCGCAGCTTGCGAAACTCGGTGGACGAGGGCGCGCCGCGGAACAGCGGGTGGATTTCGCTTTCATCCGCGGAATCGGGCGTGTCGGCGGCGTCGTCCAGCATCAGGCGGCCCTCGGGCGGTTGGGGTAAGGGGTCATCGGCTTTTGTCCCGGGGCGGTGGCACCGGGTCGTAGCCCGAGCCGCCCAGCGGGTGGCAGCGCCCGATTCGCCGCAGCATCAGCCAGGTGCCGCGAAAGGCGCCGTGGCGTTCCAGCGCCTCAAGCGCATAGGCCGAGCAGGTCGGCTGATAGCGGCAACCATGGCCCACCCACGGGCTGGCCAGCAGCCGATAGGCCCGCACCGGCAGCGCGACAAGATGGGCCAGCGGGGTCATGGCTTGCCTGCCGGGGCGCGGTCGCCCTTGCCACGGCGGCGCGGCGCCCGGTCGGGCGCGGGCGCATCGACCTTGCGCGCCGGGGCCGCGTGAACACGGGACAGCGCGGTTTCCAGGTCGGACAGCATGGCGGCAAAGTCGCGGGTCGCGGTAGCCTCGGGGCGGCCGACCAGCACATAGTCCCAGCCTCCCTGCCCCCGCGCCGGGATCACCTGCCGCGCCAGTTCCCGCAGCCGGCGCTTGGCGCGATTGCGGGCGACGGCATTGCCCAGCTTCTTGGAACAGGTATAGCCGACCCGAATCGCCTGCGGCGGCACCGGCTCGGATGGATCCCGCCGCCGGGCTTGCAGCAGAAAACCCGCCGTTCCCTGACGGCGGGCCGAGGCCGCGCGCAGGAAATCGGCGCGGCGGGTCAATGTGACAAGGGCCGGAACCCGAAGGGCCGGGCCGCGGACCTGATGGTCGTCGCCGGTCTGGACCGGAGCGTCAGCGGTCAGCGGCGCAGCCACGGCCCATGGCCTGTCAGGCCGACAGGACCTTGCGGCCCTTGGCGCGGCGGGCGTTCAGAACCCGACGGCCGCCCTTGGTGGCCATGCGGGCGCGAAAACCGTGCCGACGCGCGCGAACCAGGTTCGACGGCTGGAAGGTGCGTTTCATCGTCGTGCTCCAACAGCTGGGGCGCGCAGGGTATGGGCTTGGGCCCACGCAAGCACGCCGGGAATGCGAAGCCCGCCAAATAGGGCGCGCGCGGTCCCAAGTCAACCGCATCGGCGACGTTCCGCCATATTTCCGCGGCTCTGGTCATTGCGCATGGTGCCCGCGGGCGAGGATCTTGGGAACCGCCTGCGGATCACATATGTTTGATGCTCGGCACTGCCACGCGCCGAGGCAATTGCCGGCGGGTGCGCAGTGCGACGATACAGGACGACATGAGCTTCAACAGTATTACCGGCCGCTTTGCACTGCTGACGATCGTGTTCGTGCTGTTGGCCGAGATCTTCATTCTCGTGCCCAGCGTCACCAATTTCCGCCGCAACTATCTGGAAACGCGGCTGGAGCGGGCACAGATCGCCAGCCTCGCGCTGCTGGCGACCGATGAATCCATCGCCGCCGACCTGGAAAGCGAGCTGCTGGAAAACGCCGGCGTCTACAACGTGGTGCTGCGGCGCGACGACATCAGGCAACTGGTGCTGTCGTCCCCCCTGCCCGAGCCGATCTCGGCCACCTATGACCTGCGCGACCGCAATTTCGGGGCCAGCGTCCGCGACACGCTGCACGGGCTGCTGAACCCGCGCGCCCAGACCATCCGGGTCATCGGCGAGCCGGTCCGCGACGCCGGCCAGCTGATCGAGATCACCATGAACACCGCGCCCATGCGCACCGCGATGATCGAGTTCGCGTTGCAGCTGCTGACGGTGTCGGCGACGTTTTCGGTGCTGACGGCGCTGCTGCTGAACCTGGCGGCACAACGGCTGATCGTCCGGCCGATCCGGCGGGTGATCGGTCACATGACCGCCTATGCGGCCTCGCCCGACGACCGGCGCACCATCATCACCCCCTCGGCCAGCATGGGCGAGGTGCGCGCCGCCGAATCGGCGCTGGCGGCGATGCAGCACACGGTCACCGCCTCGCTCAAGCAGCGCGAGCGGCTGGCGCAGCTGGGACAGGCCGTCGCCAAGATCAGCCACGACCTGCGCAACATCCTGACCACCGGCCAGATCCTGGCCGACCGGCTGGAAGAAAGCGCCGACCCGGCGGTGCGGCGCACGGCGCCCAAGCTGGTGGGCGCGATCGCGCGCGCGGTGACGCTGTGCGAAACCACGCTGGCTTTCGGCAAGGCCGAAGAGCCGCAGCCCTCGCTGTCGCTGTTCCACCTGCGCCCGCTGGTTGCCGAAGTGGTCGAGGCCGAAGAGCTGGCCGCCGAGCCCGCCCCCGGCGCCGAGGTCGATTTCGTTACCGACATCCCCGCCGGGCTGCGCATCCGGGCCGACCGCGATCAGCTGTATCGGGTGCTGGCGAACCTGGCCCGCAACGCCCGGCAGGCGATCGAGGCGACCCGCAAGCCCGGCACCATCGAGATCGCGGCCGGCGAGGACGAATCGGCCTGGTGGCTGCGCGTCGGCGACAGCGGCCCCGGCCTGCCGCAAAAGGCCCGCGACAACCTGTTCCAGCCCTTTACCGGCGGCATCCGCAAGGGCGGCACCGGGCTGGGGCTGGCCATCGCCGCCGACCTGATCCGCGGCCACGGCGGCCGGCTGGAACTGATCCGCAGCGACGATGCGGGTTCCGAGTTCCTCATCACCCTGCCGCGCGAGATTGCCCTGACATGACCCCCTGTCCCCGCCGGTCTCCCCACCCTGCGC
>JAZIHR010000042.1:0-19507 GCA_036678445.1 Alphaproteobacteria bacterium | reverse complement strand
GCTCCGCTGCCACGGGGCGGGGGGAGGGGCGGTTTTCTGCACGGCTCTGGCCCCGGCGCCCGCTCTGGCCTAGAACAGCGGCATGGCCCGCACTACAGGTTCCCGCGCCGCGATCACCGGACCGCTTGTCCGGCAGGCGGCGCTACGGCTTTTCGCGCGGCATGGCTATGCCGCCGTCTCGATGCGTCAGATCGCCGCCGCCGTGGGTGTGCAGGCGGGGGCGCTGTATGCCTATACGCCGGACAAACAGGCGCTGCTGGCCGGGCTGCTGGTCGAGCATATGGAGGATCTGCTGGCCGCGTGGGGCGACGGTCCCGACGCCCCCCCGCTGGGGCGGCTGGAGGCCTTTGTGCGCTTTCACATCGCCTATTCGCTGGACCACGCCGATTCCGTGTTCCTCAGCTATATGGAGCTGCGCAACCTGACCCCCGACAACCACGCCGCCATCGCCGCCCTGCGCGGCCGATACGAGGACGCGCTGACCGCGATCCTGCGCGACGGTGCCGCGGCGGGGACGATGCTTGTGGCGGATGCGCGGCTGACCACCATGGCGCTGATCGCCATGCTGACCGGGGTTACCAACTGGTTCCGCGAAGGCGGGCGGCTGGACCGGCAGGCAGTGGCCGACCATTACTGGGGGCTTGTCCGCGGCGCCGTGGGCGCGGGATGATCGCGCCATGAGCCTGCCGCCCGGATTCCTTGACGAACTGCGCAACCGCGTCCCGATCAGCCGGATCGTGGGGCGCAAGGTGACGTGGGATCTGAAGCGCTCGAACCAGGCCAAGGGGGACTGGTGGGCGCCGTGCCCGTTCCATGGCGAAAAGACCGCATCCTTCCACGTCGATGACCAGAAGGGCTTTTATTACTGCTTCGGCTGCCACGCGAAAGGCGACGCCCTGACCTTCCTGCGCGAGGCCGAGGGCATGGGCTTCATGGACGCGGTGGCGGTGATGGCGGCCGAGGCCGGGCTGCCGATGCCGGAACGCAGCCCCCGCGAACAGGCGCAGACCGACCGCCGCACCCAGCTGGTCGAGGTCGTGGACCGTGCGGTCCGCTGGTTCCGGCTGCAATTGCAGACCGGCGCGGGGGCGGCGGCGCGCGATTACCTGTCCGGCCGGCGGCTGGAGGGCCTGGCGCTGGAGCGCTTTGAGATCGGCTTTGCCCCCGACCTGCGGCAGGGGCTGCTGCGCCATCTGGCGGACGCCGGCGTGCCGGAAAAACTGGCGGTCGAGGCCGGGCTGGCCGCAAAGCCCGACGATGGCGGTGCTGCCTATGACCGCTTTCGCGGCCGCATCATCTTTCCGATCCGCGACGCGCGCGGGCGCTGCATTTCCTTTGGTGGGCGGGCGATGGACCCGAATGCGCGGGCCAAATACCTTAACGGGCCGGAAACCGCGCTGTTCGACAAGGGGCGCAACCTTTACAACCTCGGACCCGCGCGGGCGGCGGTATCGCGCGGCCAGCCGCTGGTGGTGGTCGAGGGCTACATGGACGTGATCGCGCTGGCGCTGGCGGGGTTCGAGGGCGCGGTGGCCCCGCTTGGCACCGCGATCACCGAGGACCAACTGCGGCTGATGTGGCGCGTCTCGCCCGAACCGATCATTACGCTGGACGGCGATGCCGCCGGTCAGCGCGCGGCGCTGCGGCTGATCGACATGGCGCTGCCGCTGGCCGGGCCGGGGCAGGCGCTGCGATTTGCGCTGATGCCGGCGGGGCAGGACCCCGACGACCTGATCCGCGCCAGCGGGTCCGGGGCGATGCGGGCGGTGCTGGACCAGGCGCAACCGCTGGTCGAGCTGCTGTGGCGGCGCGAGACCGAGGGCCGCGTCTTCGACAGCCCCGAACGCCGCGCCGCGCTGGACCGGGCGCTGGCCGATGCGGTGGCGCATATCCCCGACCCCGCCACCCGCGACCACTACGCCCGAGAGCTGAAATCCCGCCGCTGGGCGCTGTTCGCGCCGCCGCGCACGCAGAAGGGCCGCTTTGCCCCCCGCACCCCGCCGCCGTCCCCGCCGCTGCCGCAGACCCGGGCCTCGGCGCTGGTGGCGACCGACGCGGGCGAACAGCTGATCGAGGCGATGGTGCTGGCCATCTGCGCTACCCACCCGAACCTGGTGCCGCTGGTCGAATCACGGCTGGAACGGCTGGAACCCGCGGACCCCGGCCGGGCCGCGCTGGTCCACGACCTGCTGGCCGGAACCCGCAGCGACGCGGGCCGCGTGGCCCTTGATTCGATCATGGCCGATCCCCATGTCCGCTCGGCCCCGGCAATCTCGCGCCCCGCGGGTGCCAGTGATACCGCCGAACCGATGCTGCTGAACGCCCTTGACCGGATCGAATCACGCCGCGCCGCCCGTGAAGAGCTTGCCCGCGCCGAGACCGAGATCGAGGGCATGGCTGACGAGGGGCTGACCTGGCGCGTCAGCCAGTCGGCGCGGGCGCGAATCGCGGCCGACCACCCCGCGATCGGCGCCAGCGACGATCTGGGCGAGGACCGCGAGGCGCTTGCCGCACGGCTCAGCCGTGCGCTCAGCGACGAAATCTGGCGAAAACGCCGCTGAGCGCGGCGAATCACCAGGCCGAATCACCTGCCGCCGTCTTTGATCGGCGGCCGCTTTCGACTAGAACCGCCGGAATCCCGGCACCCGATTCGCTTTTGCAGCGAATCAGCTAAGAAGGAACCGCCCATGGCCAAGGACGACGACGACAAGCCGGAAGCCAAGGACGACGATCATTCTCTGGACATGAGCCAGGCCGCGGTGAAGCGGATGATCGCCGAGGCGCGCGAGCGCGGCTACATCACCTATGACCAGCTGAATTCGGTCCTGCCGCCCGACCAGGTGTCGTCGGAACAGATCGAGGACGTGATGTCGATGCTGTCCGAAATGGGCATCAACGTCATCGAGGACGAGGAAGCCGAAGAGGCCGAGGCAGGCGGCGCGGTGGTGCCGGTCTCGACCAGCCGCGAAATCGCGGTGGCGGCGCCGGAAACCGAAAAGCTCGACCGCACCGACGACCCGGTGCGGATGTATCTGCGCGAGATGGGCTCGGTCGAGCTGCTGTCGCGCGAGGGCGAAATCGCCATCGCCAAGCGCATCGAGGCCGGCCGCAACACCATGATCGCGGGCCTGTGCGAAAGCCCGCTGACCTTCAAGGCCATCACCATGTGGCGGCAGGAGCTTCTGAACGAGGACATCCTGCTGCGCGACGTGATCGACCTGGAAACCACCTTTGGCCGCGCGATGGGCGAGGACGAGGACGAGGAACTGCCGGTCAACCTGCCGCTGGGCAGCCCCGCCGAGCCCGCCCGCCCCGCCGCTGAAAAGCGCGCCGGCGACGAGGTGGACGCCGACGGCAACCCGCTGCGGACCGACGCGGACGAGGACGACGAGGACGACGGCCAGAACCTGTCGCTGGCCGCGATGGAGGCCAGCCTCAAGCCGCGGGTGCTGGAACTGCTGGAAGCGATCGCCGGCCATTACGAACAGCTGGCCGACATGCAGGACCAGCGGATGTCGGCGACGCTGAACGAGGATGCCAGCTTTTCGGCCTCGGATGAGGATGCCTATCAGAAGCTGCGCAGCGAGATCGTGGCGCTGGTCAACGAACTGCACCTGCACAACAACCGCATCGAGGCGCTGGTCGATCAGGTCTACGGCATCAACCGCCGCATCGTGACCATCGATTCCGGCATGGTGAAGCTGGCCGACGCCGCCCGCATCAACCGCCGCGAATTCATCGAGGCCTATCGCGGTTCCGAACTGGACCCGACCTGGGTCGACCGCATGGGCGAAAACAAGGGCCGCGGCTGGCAGGCGCTGTTCGATCGCTCGCGCACGCAGGTCGAGAACCTGCGCGCCGACATGGCCGAGGTCGGGCAGTATGTCGGCGTCGACATCGAGGAATTCCGCCGCATCGTGAACCAGGTGCAGCGCGGCGAGAAAGAAGCCCGCCAGGCCAAGAAGGAAATGGTCGAGGCCAACCTGCGGCTGGTGATCTCGATTGCCAAGAAATACACGAACAGGGGCCTGCAATTCCTTGATCTTATTCAGGAAGGCAACATCGGCCTGATGAAGGCGGTGGACAAGTTCGAATACCGCCGCGGCTACAAGTTCAGCACCTACGCCACCTGGTGGATCCGGCAGGCGATCACGCGCAGCATCGCGGACCAGGCCCGCACCATCCGTATTCCCGTGCACATGATCGAGACGATCAACAAGCTGGTGCGCACCTCGCGCCAGATGCTGCACGAGATCGGCCGCGAGCCCACCCCCGAGGAACTGGCCGAAAAGCTGCAAATGCCGCTGGAAAAGGTCCGCAAGGTGATGAAAATCGCCAAGGAACCGATCAGCCTTGAAACTCCGATCGGGGACGAAGAGGATAGCCAGCTTGGCGATTTCATCGAGGACAAGAACGCCGTCCTGCCGCTGGATTCGGCCATTCAGGAAAACCTCAAGGAAACCACCACGCGGGTGCTGGCGTCCCTGACCCCGCGCGAGGAACGGGTGCTGCGGATGCGCTTTGGCATCGGCATGAACACCGACCATACGCTGGAAGAGGTCGGCCAGCAGTTCAGCGTCACCCGCGAACGGATCCGCCAGATCGAGGCCAAGGCCCTGCGCAAGCTCAAGCACCCGTCGCGGTCGCGCAAGCTGCGCAGCTTCCTGGATCAATAACAACAACCTCTGCCCGAAAGTTCATCCTTTCGGGCAGGTTTTTTCCTTGCGCGCCCGGCTTTGCGGCCGGCCGCGCTGCGGCCATTTCCGCCTTCGGTCCGATAATAGAATGTTAATTCTTGGCCGAATCGGGTTATCAGGCGGTTGAGTGCAGTCCATGATCCTTGGTGATCCCGGTTGTCGGATCATACCTTCGGAGGATGGGCATGACCGAACGCTCCTTCGTGCTTTATCGCAGCGAAACCAGCCTGACGCCCAGAAGCGACACCACCCGGACGCTGATCGACCGTTCCCGCCGCCGCAACCGCGAACGGGCGCTGACCGGGTTTCTGCATCACGACGACGGCATCTTCTTTCACTGGCTGGAAGGCGATGCCGAGACGCTGGCCCTGACGATGGAACGGATCCTGCACGACCCGCGCCACCGTGGCCTGGTCGTCCTGGCCAGCGGGCCGTTGCCGGCGCGGCGGTTTCCCGACTGCCCGATGGGATATTCGACGCAAAGCGATTATTCGCTGCTGCGCTGGCTGGCCGACCATTCCGTCACCGTGCGCGAACACTCGGCCCTTGCCACGGCGCTGTTGTCCTTTCTGGAAGAACGCGCCGGCAGCACCAGCAGCACCGGCGGTTGTCAGGCCAGCCGCTCGATATGGCGGGCAAAGGCGTCCATGTAGGTTTTCAGGAACTTGCGCAGGCTTTCGTCCTGAACGCTGCCGTCATCGGCGTATTTTTCCGGCTGGAAGTGCAGATAGAATTCGGGATGGCCCATGGCGATCATGCCCAGCGTCACCATCCGCGCCTTGAGATGGACCTGCCCGGCCGCCGTCCCGATCGCCCCGGCCGAGGCGCCGACACAGGCGGCGGGCTTGCCGCTCCAGACCGTTTTGCCGGGCGGGCGGCTGCCCCAGTCCAGCGCGTTGCACAGCACGCCGGGCACGGCGCGGTTGTATTCGGGCGACACCAGCAGCACCGCGTCGGCGGCGGCGACCTGCGCCCTCAGCCGTTCCACCGGGGCGGGGCCGCGCCCGTCGTGCCACAGGTCCTCGTTGTAAAGCGGCAGGTCCCCGATCTCGACGAAATCGAACGTCAGGCTGCCTTCGGCCACCTTGGCCAGCGCCCTGGCGGTGATTTGGTTGATCGACTGCGACCGCAGCGAGCCGACCAGAACGGCGACGGAACGGGACATGGTGAAACCCTTTCGACTTTGCGGCACGGGGCCGAGGTTGCCGGTTGAATCCTTGGACCAAATCAAGAACAATGGTCGGAATGCCGGGGCGATATAACGAAAATGGACCTTATCCGACAGATGTCAATTGATCCGGCCATGGGGGTGCTGGGCTGGGGGCTGGCGCTGTTGCTGCTGGCCTGGGTGCTGGTGCAGGCGCGCGCCCGCCGCCGGGCCGAGGCCGCGGCCCACGCCGCCGCGGTAGAGGCAGCCTCGCTGCGGGCCCGGGATACCGCCCTGTCCACCCGCCTGGCCGAGCTGGCCGAGGAACGCGACAACCTGACCGATGCGCTGCATGGCACCCGGCAAGAGCTTGCGGCCCGCGACCGCGCGCTGGATGCAGCCCGGCTTGAGGCCACCCATCAAGCCGCCCGCGCCCAGGCCGAGCTACAGACCCTGCGGCAGGCGCGCGAGGAAATGTCCACGCAGTTCCGGCTGATCGCCGATGAATCCCTGCGCCGGCAGGGCGCCGATCTGGAACGCGCACATCAGGAACGGCTGACCGGGCTGTTGACCCCGTTCCGCGAACAGGTGGCGCGGTTCCAGGACGAATTGCAGGCAGGCCAGCGCGCGCGCGCGGCCGCGCAGGCCTCCTTGCGCGAACAGATCGAGGGGCTGCACCGCCGGTCCGAGGAAATCGGCCGCGACGCGGTGGCGCTGACAAAGGCGCTGCGCGGCGACAAGCAGCGACAGGGGGCGTGGGGGGAAATGATCCTTGCGCAGGTGCTTGAAGCAGCGGGGCTGGAACAGGGCCGCCACTACCGCACCCAGATTTCCGGCACCAACGGCGACGGGCGGCGGCTGCGGCCGGACGTGGTGGTGGACATGCCGGGCGGGCGCTCGCTGGTGATCGACGCGAAATGCTCGCTCAATGCCTATGCGGATGCCTGCGCGGCCGAGGATGCGACCGAACGCGACGGGGCGCTGCGCCGCCATGTCGCCGCCATCCGCGCCCATGTCGCCGAACTGTCCGAGCGCGGCTATCAGTCCCTGCACCCCGATTCCGTCGATTATGTGCTGATGTTCCTGCCCGTCGAGGGCGCCTTTGCCGAGGCGCTGCGCACCGACCCGGCGCTGATGACGCAGGCACTGGAACGGCGGGTGGGGCTGGTCACGCCCTCGACCCTGATGCTGGCGCTGCGCACGGTCGAGCATCTCTGGGCGGTCGAGCGTCGCGAACGCAACGGGGCCGAGATCGCCCGCCGCGCCGGGGCGCTGTATGACAAGCTGGCGGGGGTGGTGGCAGCGCTGGACGACGCCGGGGTGGCGCTGGACGCGGCCCATCGCGCCCATGCCGCGGCGGTGGCCCGGCTGTCGCGTGGCCCCGGCAACGTGGTGCGGCAGGCGGAAATGCTGCGCGAACTGGGCGCGCGCAATACCCGCAGCATCGCGCTGGTCCACGATACCGAGGACGCGCCCGAAGCTGCGCCCGGTCCCGGGACGGCCGAGGCTCTTATCTTGTAGCCCGTGCAAGCCACTACCCAAGATCATGCGGGCTCTGTATGCTGGCTGTATCTGAGGCTGATCGAGGGGCTACCCATGCGCTGTCCGTTCTGCGGAAACGTCGATACGCAAGTCAAGGATTCTCGCCCCGCCGAAGATAACGTCGCCATTCGCCGCCGCCGTTTCTGCCCGGCCTGCGGCGGCCGCTTCACCACCTATGAACGGGTGCAGCTGCGCGATCTGGTGGTGATCAAGTCCAACGGCCGGCGCGAGGATTTCGACCGCGACAAGCTGGCCCGCTCGATCCGCATCGCCATGCAGAAACGCCCGATCGAGGCCGAACGCATCGACCAGCTGATCTCGGGCATCGTGCGGCGGCTGGAAAGCATGGGGGAAACCGACATCCCCTCCAAGGCCATCGGCGAAATCGTGATGGAGACGCTGGCCCGCATCGACACCGTTGCTTACGTCCGCTTTGCCAGCGTCTACAAGAATTTCCAGGCGGCCGACGATTTCGACCGCTTCGTGTCGGAACTGCGCCCGACGACCGAGTGAGCGCCGCCCCCCACGACCTGCGCCACATGGACCACGCGCTGCGGCTGGCGCGGCGGGGGCTGGGCAATGTCTGGCCGAACCCGGCGGTGGGCTGCGTGATCGTGGCGGCGGACCGGGTGGTCGGGCGCGGCTGGACCCAGCCCGGCGGGCGCCCGCACGCTGAGCGCATGGCGCTGGAGGCGGCTGGCGAGGCTGCGCGCGGCGCCACCGCCTATGTCACGCTGGAACCCTGCGCCCATCACGGCCGCGCCCCGCCCTGCGCCGATGCGCTGGTCGCGGCGGGGGTGGCGCGGGTGGTTTCGGCCCTGACCGACCCGGACCCGCGCGTTGCCGGGCGCGGCCATGCACGGCTGCGCGCCGCCGGGATCGAGGTGGTCGAGGGCGTCCGCTCTGGCCCGGCCGCCGGGTTGCAGCGCGGGTTCCTGGACCGGGTGACGCTGGGGCGGCCGATGGTGACGCTGAAGCTGGCGACCAGCTTTGACGGCCGCATCGCCACCGCCTCGGGTGAAAGCCGCTGGATCACCGGCGAATCCGCGCGCCGGCATGTGCATCTGCTGCGGCTGACCCATGACGCGGTGATGGTGGGGGCGGGGACCGCGCGCGCCGACCTGCCGGCGCTGAATGTGCGCGGCTTTGGCCCGGTGCGCCAGCCGGTGCGGGTGGTGATCGCCACTGCACCGATCCCCGCGCTGCCCCCCGAGGGGCCAGACCACGGCCCGCTGTGGGTGCTGCCCGGACCGTTGCCGCAGGCGCTTGCCGAGCTGGGCCGGCGCGGGCTGACCCGGGTGTTCTGCGAAGGCGGCGGGCAACTGGCCGCGGCGCTGCTGGCGGCAGGGCTGGTGGACGAACTGGTCGGCTATACGGCCGGCGTGGTGCTGGGCGGCGACGGCCGCGCTGCCGTCGCGCCGATGGGGCTGGGCGCACTGGCCGATGCGCCGCGCTTTCGTCTGGTCGAGACGCGGGCGCTGGGTGGCGATGTGTTCCACCGCTGGGCGCTGCTGCGCTGAACAAGCCGGGGGCCAGCCCTCGCGCGATTTTCACAGGAAAGAACCGGCCCTTAGCGCCAAATCCGGGCATGCCCGCTGAGCGCGCCTTGCAGTTTCGCCAGCCAGCGCAGGGCAGGGGGCTGGGGGGCGGCGCCGGGGTCGGCCAGCCGCTCGGCCGCGACTTCGACCGGGCAGGGCAGTTTCGACCGCGGGTCGCGGTAGCGCGGATAGGCGATCAGCGCCGCATGGACCAGCGTTTCAAGGTCGGGGCGCGCGACCCTGCGGGCGGGTATGGGCCCAAGGTCCCGGGTCAGCCCCCAGCCGGCATAAAAGGGGGCGCCCAGCGTGGTGACGGGCTTGCCGCGGATCAGCGCCTCGAACCCCAGGGTCGAGGTGATCGTCCAGATTTCGTCCGCCGCGTCGATCAGCGCGGCGGCGGGGGCGCCGCTGGCGGTGAGGTCGGCCAGCCCCTTCAGGTCGGCGCTCGCGACCGCGCCGGGGCGCAGCCCGGCCTCGACATCGGGGTGGGGTTTCCAGACGATCAGCGCGTCCGGGTTTTCCGCGCGGGTGCGGCCGAGCAGCGCCAGATTCGTCCGCTCGGCCCCCGCGCCAAGGCGGATCGAGGCGTCGTCCTCGACCTGACCGGGCACGAGGATCACCCGGCGGCCGTCATGCGGGATCGCGGGGATCGTCCCGGGCAGGTTGTATTTCGTCAGCGCCGCCTTGCGCAGCCGGGCGATCAGCGCGGCCGCGCGGGCGTGGCCGCCGGGTGGCAGGGGGGACGCGATCAGCGTTTCAAGGTCGCTTTCGCCGGTGGGGTCGTAGTAGATGCCACGGGAATCCGCGACCAGCGACAGCGGCGGCACCAGCGCGGCGCCGAGACCGCGCGAGCGCAGGAACCCGTCCTCGACCCGCAGCGCCTGCGGGGCCTCGGCCATGCGGCCCGCCCAGACCAGCGACACCCGGGCCGAGGCGCGGTTGGTAAAGCGGACCCCGCGGCCCTCGCCAAAGAACTCGGCAAGCGGGCGGCGTTTCCACAGCCGCATCCCCAGCGCCAGATGCCCGTCGCGGTCCTGCGCGTGGGCGCGCGCCTCGGCCTCCAGCTGGCGGATCGCGCCTTCGAGATCGGTCAGCGCGCCGCGGCAGGGGTCATACCAGACCGGCGCCAACAGATGCGTGGCGGCGAACAGCGCGTGCAGGGTGGTGCGCCCCATCCGGCGCGGCACCGGAGCATCGTCGTCGGACAGCCCCCAGCCGGCATGGAAGGGCTGGCCGAACAGCCGCGGGCGGTGGCCAGCCAGCATCGCCTCATACCCAAGTTGCGAGCTTACGGCATAGACCGCCGCCGCATCCCCGACCAGCCGCCAGGGCGAGACCGGCGCGTCGCACAGCACCTCGCCCGGGCGCAGGTCGGCGGCGGTCAGATGGCCGGGACGCAGCCCCGCCGCGGTTTCAGGGTGGGTGCGCAGCAGGATGCGCGCGCCGGGGTGTTCGTCGCGGGCGGCTGCAAGCATCCGCAGGAAAGTCTCGCGCCCCGCGCCCATCAGCGAGGCATCGCCCCGCGTCTGGTCCACCACCAGCACATAACCGGGGGGTGCCGCGGCCAGCCCCGGACGGTGGGCGTTGTATTTGGACAGATCGGCGGCGCGCAGCCGGGTCAGCATGACCGCCGCCCGCTCCGCCAGCGCCGCGGCCTGCGGCGAGGCGGCCAGTTCCTCGATCAGCGAGGGCGCCGAGGGGTCGAAATGCAGCCCCACCGGGTCGATCAGAAGCCCGACCGGCCCGCGCCGCCCGATGCGGCTGCGGTCCCGCCCCGGCAGGATGGACCGCAGGAACGCATCCTCGACCGTGACCACCGAGGCGCCGGTGCGCCGGGCGACCCAGCGCCCGCGCCATGCGGTCGGGCTGGCGCCCCAGACCGCGACGGCATCGCCCGGTCCGGGCAGGCCGACCACCGGTTCCCAGCCGCAAAGCCGCAGGATCCGCCGCAGCCGGGGTTGCAGGAAGAACCCGCCGTTGCAGACGAAAAGCCGCCGCGATTCGCGCGGCGGCTTTTGCAACAGGGGCGGTTGCCTGGCGATCACTCGCCGATGCTGGCCATCGAATCCGCGGTGGCGACGCTGCCGGTGATCGCGCTGAGGGTCTTTTGCCACTGCACATAGGGCGCCTCGGTCACATAGACCGTATCGCCGGCGCGGATCAGAAAGTCGCGGGCCAGGAACAGCCCGTTGGGCCGCGTCAGGTCCAGAACATAGGCCATGCGCTGATCGCCATAAACGCTTTTGCCCAGCACCCGGGTCGCCACCGACTGCGGCTCGTTGCGCAGCACGAACACGCCGGTCGGGTCGGCAAGGCTGGAATGCAGGCCGCCGACCATGGCGATGGCCTCGATCGCGTTGATTTCCTCGGACCCCAGCGGCACCTTGGTCTGCCCGCCCAATGCACCCAGCGCGGTGAAGCTGCGCTGGTCCTCTTCCACCAGGATCACGTCGCCGGGGCGCAGCGCGATGTCGTAACGCGGGTTGGAATACAGGTCGCGCAACCAGATCCGGCCGCTGCTGCCGCCGCGCTTGACCGTGACCACCGCCACGTCCGGATCAATCGAGACCCCGCCGGCGCGCGCCAGCATCGCGGACAGCGAACGGGTCGGGCGTTCGATCGGGAACACCCCCTGGCCGCCGACCCGGCCCATCACCGACACGGTGGCGCCGTCGCCCGCGACGCGGGTCACTGTCACCTGCGGGTCGGGGGTCTGCGTGGCCAGCCGCTGGGTGATGAGGTTGCGCAGCTCGTCGGGGGAATTGCCCGCCGCGCGCACCCGCCCGGCATAGGGCACGAAGATATAGCCGCCGCTGTCGACCTGAAGCTCGGTCAGCGCGGTGTTGGATGCCCCCATCGAGGTCAGCAGCCCGTCATCGACGTTTTCCCAGATCGTCAGCCCCAGCACGTCGCCCGGGCGGATCTCGTCCGCGCCAACCTGCCCCGCTTTCAGGAAGTCCTGCCCGAACCCGTAGGACGGGGTGTAAGAGGCGGCCCGCGCCACGCGGTCATCGACGAACAGGATATGGGCGTTGCCGCCGTTTTCGATCGAGCCGCGGAAGATTTCCTTCTTGTTGGGGCCGGATCGGGGCAGCGCACAGGCCGCCAGCAGCACCAGCGAGGCCATGGCCACGAAACGCAGCGCGCCGCCACGGGCGGACCCGCCGCGCGGCAAGGGCGAGAGGGTAAGTTCAGCCAAGTCCAGTCTCCTGTCCCTTCCGGTGATTCTGCGTCGCCGGATCACATAAGTTCAAGCCATTGTCTAACCTGCGTGGCCGGGTTCATCTACCGGAAGGTGCAGCCTAGCGGTCGTCATCGTTCATTTGTTGCCGATTATACGCATGGCCGCCTTCGAACGCGACATAAGGATCGTCGGCGGCCAGCATCATGTCCACGACCAGCCGCAGCGCATGGGCGCGCGAGCGCCGGGCGTAGAACCCGCCGGGCACCTGGCAGGTATCCAGCAGGTAGTTGCGGTAATCGCGGTAGCGGGCGGTGTCGGGCGGGGCGGGCTGGCGGAAGAATTCGTCCAGATCCTGCCCCGAGACCAGCCCCGGCTTGGCATAGACCGCCCGACCCAGCGCCTTGACCGGCAGCCCGCGCCACAGTGCCTGCTGCGCCGAGGTCGAGTTGATCGTGACCACCGCCCGCGCCTGCGACAGCAGCGCCGCCAGCTTGCCGCCCCGGATCAGGTGCACCCGCCCGGCCAGCCCCAGCGCCTGCGCCTGTTCGCGCACCACCCGGTGCAGCCCGGCGCGCCCGTCCTCCAGCGGGTGGGCCTTGAACACGATGTGGTGGTGGCGCGGGGCCGCGCGGGCAAAGGCGGCCAGCACCTCGGCGGTGAATTCGCCCATGGTGCGATAGGGAGAATGGGCCAGGAAGCTGGAATCATGTTCCAGTTGCAGCAGCACCAGCGCATAGGGAAAGCCCGCCGAGCGGATGCGCTCGACCTGCCGCCAGCTGCGCACGGAATGGGCGGGGGCCAGCAGCAGCCGGGTCAGGTTCAGCCGGAACTCGCGCCACAGCGAGATGCCGCGGTGCGAGTTGAACCCCGGGAAGCGCCGGTTCGCGGTCAGCACCATGAAATGATAAAGCGCGCCGTAGAACTTGTGCTGGCGCATGTCGCCCCAATGGGCCGGCGGACGGTTCACGTCGTCGCCGAACTTGCGCTGCATGGCGCGCATCCGGTCCAGCCCGATTTCCATCAGCCGGGAGTTGCCGTTCGTCCCGTCGCGTTCATAGGTGATCCAGTAGGGCCGCAGGTAGCCTTCCTCGAACACATGCATCGCCAGCCCGTGCCGCGCAGCCGCCTGCCGGGCGGCGGCATGGATCGGGCGCACATCCCCGTAAAGCACGATGTCGGTCACCTGCTTTTCGGCGATCAGGCGTTCAAGATGCGCGGGCCAGTCCTCGGGGCTGTCAGGGTGGGGGATGAAACGGGCGCGATCGCTCCAGAAGAATTCGTCGCCGGCGTTGAAGCCGACCCGCCACACCTGCGCCCCGGCCGCGGTCAGCAACTGCCCCAGCCGGTCGAAGAACGGCCCGTGCGGCCCTTGCAGCATCAGGAACACCCGGTGCTCGACAGGGGGAGGCCTGGTCCGGGCCATGTCAGCCATGAGTCCTCGGGTGCGGGCGTTCATGCGGAAGGTCCGGTACAAGCAAAAAAACGACACAGGTTACCAGCGCGACAAACACAGGAAGCACCGTCCCGGTCAAGTGGCATCTACGGACAGTTTATCGGATCGGGCCTTTCGCGGGGACTTTCGTGGGGTCTTTCGTGGGGCATGGACAGGACATGCGCGCGGATTTCGGCGGCCGGGCGCTTGCCTTGCGGCGCGCGGGCGGTCATCGTGGCGCGCGATCGGGACAGGCAGGCAGGACAGGCGGATGTTTACCGGAATCATCACCGATATCGGGACGGTCGCCCGGGCCGAGATGCGCGGCGACCTGCGGGCGAGGATCGCGTGTTCCTATGACATGGGGGGCGTGGACATGGGCGCCTCGATCGCCTGCGACGGGGTGTGCCTGACCGTCGTCGCCAAGGGCGAGGGCTGGTTCGACGTGGATATCTCGGCCGAGACCATGGCCAAGACCAATATCGGCCCGGGCGGCTGGCCGGTCGGGCGGCGGATCAATCTGGAACGCGCGCTGAGGGTCGGGGACGAGCTTGGCGGCCATATCGTGTCGGGCCACGTGGACGGCGTGGCGCGCGTGGTCGAGGCCCGCCCCGAGGGCGACAGCCTGCGCCTGACGCTGGAAGCGCCGCCGGAACTGGCACGCTTCATCGCGCCCAAGGGCTCGGTCGCGCTGAACGGCACCTCGCTGACCGTGAACGAGGTCGCGGGCAACCGTTTCGGCGTCAACCTGATCCCCCACACCCGCGAGGTGACCACCTGGGGCGAGGTCGCCGAAGGAGATGTCGTCAACCTGGAAATCGACACGCTGGCCCGCTATGTCGCCCGGCTGGCCGAGGCAGGGTAAGGCGGCAACGCCGCGCCCCAGGCCGGGGCTCTGCCCCGGACCCCGGGATATTTAAGACCGCCCGAAGCCCATGTGCCGGCCGGAAAGCGGGCGGGCGGCGGGCAGGGGCCATGTTCCTGCCACCCTTTCGCCGGGCGGCGGCTTGCGCTAAGCCATCGCCAAACATTCTGCGAGGCCGCCAAGATGCAATATGAACAGCCCGGACAGGTCGAGCGCGACTGGTCCGACGCGATCTCGGGCATTGAAGAGATCATCGAGGATGCCCGCAACGGGCGGATGTTCGTGCTGGTCGATCACGAGGACCGCGAGAACGAGGGCGATCTGGTCATCCCCGCCCAGATGGCGACGCCGGACGCGATCAACTTCATGGCCACTCATGGCCGCGGGCTGATCTGCCTGGCCCTGACCGCCGAGCGGGTCGATGCGCTGGGCCTGCCGCTGATGTCGCCCAAGAACTCCAGCCGCCACGAGACCGCGTTCACCATGTCGATCGAGGCGCGCGAGGGGGTGACCACCGGGATTTCCGCCCATGACCGCGCCCGCACCGTGTCGGTCGCCATCGACCCCTCGCGCGGGGCCGCCGATATCGCGACGCCGGGCCATGTGTTCCCGCTGCGCGCGCGTGAGGGCGGGGTGCTGGTCCGCGCCGGCCATACCGAGGCCGCGGTGGATATTTCCCGGCTGGCCGGGCTGAACCCCTCGGGCGTGATCTGCGAGATCATGAAGGATGACGGCTCGATGGCGCGGCTGCCCGATCTGGTCGCATTCGCGCAGAAGCACGGGCTGAAGATCGGCACGATCAGCGACCTGATCGCCTATCGCCGCCGCCACGACAACCTGATCGCGGAACGCGAGCAGCGGCAGGTGAGTTCGGCCCATGGCGGCGACTGGATGATGCGGGTCTTTGCCGACGAGGCGCAGGGCGCCGAGCATATCGTGCTGAGCAAGGGTGACCTGACTTTGCCCGAGCCGGTGCTGGTGCGGATGCATGCGCTGGACCCGCTGCGCGACGTGCTGGGCATCGGTCGTCCCGGCGACCTGCCCGCCGCCATGCAGATGATCGCCGACGAAGGCCGTGGCATCATCGTGCTGCTGCGCGATCTGTCGCCGGCCCTGCCCCGGGTGGGCGAGGCCTCGCCCCACACGCTGCGCCAATACGGGCTGGGGGCGCAGATCCTTGCCTCGCTTGGGGTGCACCAGTTGGTGCTGCTGACAAACTCGGGGCTGCCCAAGGTGGTCGGGCTTGACGCCTACGGGCTTTCCATCCATTCCACCCGCCCGATTCCGCAGGACTGAGAACCATGGCCGCGCTGACCGAACACGCTACCCTGCCGCTGCCTTCCTTTGACGCGCCCGTGCGGCTGCTGATCGTGGTGGCGCCCTATTACCGTGCCGTCGCCGACGGGCTGATCGCCGGCGCCCGCGCCGTGGCCGGTGCCGCCGGTGCCGCCGTCGATCTGGTCGAGGTGCCGGGGGCGCTGGAAATCCCCACCGCCATCGGCATGGCCGGGCGGCTGGCGCAATACGACGGTTTCGTCGCGCTGGGCTGCGTGATCCGGGGCGAGACCACGCATTATGACACCGTGTGCAACGACAGCTCGCGCGGGCTGACGCTGCTGGGCTTGCAGGGGCTGTGCATCGGCAACGGCATCCTGACCGTCGAAACCATGGACCAGGCCGTGGTCCGCGCCGACCCCGCGCAGCAGGACAAGGGCGGCGGCGCTGCTGCCGCGGCGCTGCATCTGGTCGCGCTGCACCGGCGCTGGGCCGGGGCGAAGCGCCCGATGGGCTTTGGCCGCGACGAGGATCGCGACGCGATCCGGCTGGCGGGCGAACTTGACGGATCGGTCCGGGCATGAGCGAGACTTCGAAGTCGAAGCAGGGGAAACCCGACCGCCGCGCGCTTAGCGCCGCGGCGCGGGTCTATGCCGTGCAGGCGCTGTTCCAGATGGAGGCCGCCGACCAGTCCGCCGACCGGGTGGTGCGCGAATTCGCCAACTGGCGGATCGGCGTCGATTACGAAGAGGGCACCTCGCCCGAGGCCGACGAGGACCTGTTCCGGCGCATCGTGGATGCGGCGGTGAACTGGCAGGCGCGGATCGACCAGATGACCGACCGCGCGCTGGTGGCGAAATGGCCCATCGCCCGCATCGACCCGGTGCTGCGGGCGCTGTTCCGCGCCGCCGGGGCCGAACTGGTGGGGGCGGGGGCGCCGCCCCGGGTGGTGATCTCGGAATATGTCGCGGTGGCGGACGCGTTCTTCCCCGACGGGCGAGAGACGCGGTTCGTCAATGCGGTGCTGGACCACATGGCGCGGGACGCCCGGCCCGAGGCCTTTTGACCGGGGTGGCGTGCGGGCGCAGGTGACAGCGCCGGCCGCAGCCTTTAGACTGAGGGCGAACCTGCATGAGGTCGTCCCATGCCCGAACCCCTGACGCCCGAATCGATCAAGCCTGCGCCGGTGACACCCGGCGCCGCAAGACCGGGGGTCGCCGGCCCTGAGGCCCTGTCTTCTGAGGTTCTGTCCCCTGAGGCTCTGTCCGGGCCATACCTCCCCGAGCCGGCCCTGCCCGAGCTGGTCCGGCTGTATCTGCGCAATATCGCCCTGGGTTTCCTGCTGGCGCTGGTCTTTACCGGGTTGCTGCTGGGGCTGGACGTGGCCCATCTGCGGCATCTGACGTTTGGGATCTCGGGCGGCTGGCTGGCGGTCGTCATGCTGGTGCTGTTCAACACCATCGTCTTTGCCGGGGTGCAGTTCGCCATCGCGGTGATGCGCATGGCCGAGCCGGGCGATTCGCCCCGCCGCGGCAACCGGGCGCCGATTGCCCGTCGCAAGCCGGCCACCGTGCCCGTGCCGGCCCAGCCGCAGTTCCGCCCGCGCGGCTGAATCGCCACGCCACGCCACGTCCCGATCTGCGGCCTGAGCCTGTTTTCCCTGTCGCTCTTGCACCCCCGAAAGGCGTCGGTTGCGCGGTTTGTCAAAGGCGGCCGCGGTTTCTTCGCATCACGCTGTGGGGTATTTGCAACATCCCGTTGCCCTTGGGGCTGCGCGATCCCGTGATCGCGTGAGCGGACGGGGCGGCAAGGGAGGAACTGCTCGCGGCTGTTCCAATTCGTGACAACCGCCCCCGCCACAGCGTTTTTTCCGAGTGGCGCCAAGCCAGCCTTCCCCGGCCTGTCCTGACCCGGCGAATGGTTCCGTCACACAAGGTCACGCTTGCGTGACGCCAGCCGTATTCCGCGCAGCGGTTAACCGGCCGGCGCCAAGGGGCTAGGTCAGCCCTGCACGAACCAGCGGCGCCTGCCGCCGCCACAGGACGAGAGGTCAGACATGAAAAAGATTTCCCTTATCGCCAGCGCATCGGCGCTTGCCATCGTGATCGGCGCCCCGGTGTTCGCTCAGGCCGAATTCTCGACCGGCGCCAACATCACCGGCGTGTCCGGGGTCCAGGACAAGCTTGAGGATGTCGAAGACGCCGTGCGGGACAATTTCGAGCGTTCGCAGGACGCCGCCCGCTTTGGGCCGTCCGACCGCCGCACCGGCACCTTCGGTTCGGTCGCGCTGACCTATGCCGGCCGCAGCGGCAACTATGAGAACCAGGATTTCTCGCTGGCCGGGCGGCTGTCGAACAACCAGGGCAATTTCCAGCAGTCGGTCGGGCTGTTGCTGGAATATGGCGAGGACAACGACGGCAACACCGACACCAAGCGCACCTCGGTCATCTATGACGGCAACTATTTCTTCAACGACCAGATGTATGCGTTCGTTCTGGGCCGGGCTGCCGTTGACGGGATGGCCAACGACTATGACCTGGCAGACGCTGCGGACCACGACGGGCGGCTGAAGCGCGATGCCTTCCTGGGCTTCGGTCCCGGCTATCGGGTCATCAACAACGACACCACCGCGTGGCGCGTTCAGGCCGGCGTCGGGATCCGCTACACCCATACCGTGCGGGCTTTCCTTGCCGGTGGAACCACGCCGAACCCTGACGAGGATGGCCGTATCGTGTCCGACACCTCGGTCGGCTACATCGTGTCGTCGCGCTTCTACCACAAGTTCAACGACCAGTTCTTCCTGACCAACGACACCGACTACCTGACCTCGGACGCAAGCGATGTCGCGTGGAACGAACTGGGCCTGAACTTCAAGATGAACGATGCGCTGTCCACCCGCGTGTCCTACAAGACCGAATATGTTTCGGACCGCGCGATCCGCACCGACAATACGCTGGGCGTGTCGCTGGTCTACGGCTTCTGATATCCCTCCCTCGTCAGAAGTCTCTCGGGAAAGGGCGGTCCTTGTGGCCGCCCTTTCTTGATACGGAAAAAGGCCGCCCACGGGGGGCGGCCTTTTCAGGTGGCGGGAACCGCAGCAACCGTGCCGACGCAGGTTTCCCCGAAAGCCTGGATGTCCAGGTGGGAGCCGGGTAACAGGACCAGGGCCCTGACAGAGCCAGCCCCCTCGGTGAAGTTATAGGCCAGTGGAAAAAAAGGCCGTCACGAGAAGAGCAGAAGCCCGCCAACATCCTAGGTAGTGGTGGCAAACAGGCGCTGCAAGGGGGCGGGCAGGGTGCGGGGCGTTGCAGGATGTTTCCGCTTCGTTCATGGTTGGCGACATGGTGATTCCGACGTTTCCGCAGCTTTCGCCGCCCCAGTCCCAGCCCTTGGCCCGGCCGGGGCAGTTGCTGGCCCGCGGCGTCTCGCGGATGCTGCTGGCGCTGGGCCATGCGCCGCTGTGCGAATTCGTGCCGGCGCCGGGGCTGCGGGTCGATGTGGTGTCGGTGGCGCCGGGCGGCGAGATCTGGATCGTCGAATGCAAAAGCTGCCGCGCCGATTTCGCCGCGGACCGCAAATGGCAAGGTTACCTGGACTGGTGCGACCGCTTCTTCTGGGCGGTGGACAGCGATTTCCCGCGCGAGATCCTGCCCGATGGCGGCGGGCTGATCCTGGCCGACCCCTATGGCGCCGAGTTGGAGCTGATGGCGCCGCTGGCCCGGCTGGCGGCGGCGCGGCGCGCGCGGATGCTGCGCGATGTGGCGCGCACGGCGGCGATCCGGCTGCTGCGGGCCAGCGATCCGGGGGCAGAGGCCGAGGGGTAGGGG
>JAZIHR010000041.1:0-19596 GCA_036678445.1 Alphaproteobacteria bacterium | reverse complement strand
ATCGAGACCGGCGCGCGGATAGCCAGCGCCGCCTGATATTCGGGGCTATGATAACAGGCCAGCGCGGCCTCGTACGAGGGGAACTCGATCACCACCGCGCGCGGGCGCAGCGTACCCTCGACCACCTCTTGCTGGCCGCCACGAACCAGAAAGCGGCCGCCGTATTTCGCAAAGGCCGCGGCGTTGGCGATGCGGTAGTCCTGATAGGCGACGGGATCGTCAACGGTGACATGGCCGATCCAATAGGCTTTGGACATGGGGTTTTCCTTGCGGTTCGTGCATGGCGTCCTGCCGTGAATCGCGCGGGCCGGTCGCGTGGTCAAGGCCGCGGATGCGGCGCGCCCCGATCCGCCCGGCCGGGATGACGGGGGCAGCGTGCAAAGCGGGCACCGTTGCGCGCGCCCAAGACCCCTTTTCGTGCGGCCATCTGCGGCGGCAGGCGCCGGGGTTGCGCCGGAACCGCGCAAGATTTCCAGGCCAGAGCCGGCCGCCCTTGCCGCATGTCAGCCCCCGCAACTGCCCGGCAAGCCCCGTTCCCGCCGTCCTGTCGCCCCGCGCTGCCCGGCGCCTGTCCGCGGCGCAGGTTGGCGCCGTGTCCGGGGCAGGCCCAGTCCCGCAAGGAAAAAGGGGGCGCTTGCCGCGCCCCCTCAGGATCATCGTTATTCCGCGGTCAGCAGCGGCGTCCGGTCCTTGCCCAGCCGCGGTGCGCCGGGGCCCTGGATGTCGAAGACCGGCTTGTCGTCCTCGATCCGGACCTTGACGAGGCCGCCCTTGATCAGCCGGCCGAACAGCAGTTCTTCGGCCAGCGGCTTCTTGATGGTTTCCTGGATGACGCGGGCCAGCGGGCGGGCGCCCATGCGGTCATCGTAACCGCGATGCGCCAGCCAGTCCGCGGCCTCGGGGGTCAGCTCGATATGGACGCCACGGTCCATCAGCTGCGCTTCGAGTTGCAGGATGAATTTTTCCACCACCTGCACGATCACCTCGCGCGAAAGCGGCGCAAAGCTGATCACCGCGTCCAGCCGGTTGCGGAACTCGGGGGTAAAGGTGCGCTCGATCGCCTCCGTGTCCTCGCCCTCGCGCCGGTCGCGGCCAAAGCCGATGGCGGCTTTCGCCTGGTCGGCGGCCCCGGCGTTCGAGGTCATGATCAGAATCACGTTGCGGAAATCCACCTGCCTGCCGTTGTGGTCGGTCAGCTTGCCGTGGTCCATCACCTGCAACAGGATGTTGTAGACATCCGGGTGCGCCTTTTCGATCTCGTCCAGCAGCAGCACGCAATGCGGATGCTGGTCGACGCCATCGGTCAGCAGGCCGCCCTGGTCGAACCCGACATAGCCCGGCGGCGCGCCGATCAGCCGCGAGACCGCGTGTTTTTCCATGTATTCGGACATGTCGAAGCGCAGCAGCTCCACCCCCAGCGTGTTGGCCAGCTGCTTGGCGACCTCGGTCTTGCCGACGCCGGTGGGGCCGGCGAACAGGTAGTTGCCGATGGGTTTTTCCGGTTCGCGCAGCCCGGCCCGCGCCAGCTTGATCGAGGACGCCAGCGCCTCGATCGCCGCATCCTGCCCGAACACCAGCCGCTTGAGGTTCCTTTCCAGGCTTCGCAGCACCTCGGCGTCGTCCTTGCTGACGCTCTTCGGAGGGATGCGGGCGATCTTGGCGACCACGGCCTCGATCTCTTTCGGAGAGATCACCTTTTTGCGGCGGCTTTCCGCCACGACATGCTGCGCCGCCCCGGCCTCGTCGATCACGTCGATCGCCGAATCGGGCAGCTTGCGGTCGTTGATATAGCGCGAGGCGAGTTCCACCGCGGTGCGGATCGCCTCGGCCGTGTAGCGCAGTTCGTGGTGCTTTTCGAAGCTGGGCTTGAGTCCCATCAGGATCTTGATCGCGTCGGGAACCGAGGGTTCGTTCACGTCGATCTTCTGGAACCGCCGCGACAGGGCGCGGTCCTTTTCGAAATGCTGGCGGAACTCCTTGTAGGTGGTCGAGCCCATGCAGCGCAGCTTGCCGCCCGCCAGCGCCGGTTTCAGCAGGTTCGAGGCATCCATCGCCCCGCCCGAGGTCGCGCCTGCGCCGATCACCGTGTGGATTTCGTCGATGAACAGGATGGCGTCGTCGTGGTCTTCGAGTTCCTTCACCACGGCCTTCAGCCGCTCCTCGAAGTCACCGCGATAGCGGGTGCCGGCCAGCAGCGCGCCCAAGTCCAGCGAATAGATCGTGGCCCCCTTGAGCACGTCGGGCGTTTCCCCCCGCACGATCTTGAGCGCCAGTCCTTCAGCAATTGCGGTCTTGCCGACGCCGGGGTCGCCGACCAGCAGCGGGTTGTTCTTGCGTCGGCGGCACAGCACCTGGATGCAGCGCTCGACCTCGTCCGCGCGGCCGATCAGCGGGTCCACGTCGCCGCGCGCTGCCTTGACGTTCAGGTCGACGCAGTATTTCGCCAGCGCCGAATCCTCCTTGCCCTCGGGGCGATCCTCGGCAGAGGGCTGTTCGCTTTCGGCGCCCTGCACCCGGCGCGATTCGGAAAACGCCGGGTTCTTGGCCACGCCATGCGCGATGAAGTTCACCGCGTCGTAGCGGGTCATGTCGAGTTCCTGCAGGAAGAACGCGGCATTCGATTCCCGTTCCGCGAAGATCGCGACCAGCACGTTGGCGCCCGTGACCTCGTTACGGCCCGAGCTTTGCACGTGGATCGCGGCGCGCTGGATCACCCGCTGGAAGGCGGCGGTCGGCACGGCCTCGGACCCGTCGACATCGGTAATCAGCGTGGACAGGTCGTCCTCGATGAAATCGTTCAGCATCTGCCGCAGCCGGTCCAGGTCGACATTGCAGGCACGCATCACGCGCACGGCATCAGGTTCTTCGGTCAGGGCCAGCAGCAGGTGTTCCAGCGTGGCCAGTTCATGGCGATGGCGGTTGGCCAGCGACAAGGCGGCATGGATCGCCTGTTCCAGGGTAGTCGAAAAGGACGGCACTTCACTGCTCCTGTCAGTCGGCTGGCGGTCTGGGCCGGGCGTTCGGCCCACCTGACCAGACTGTCACGATACCATTAAGAATTGGTGCATTTCGGCGCGACGCAAGGGGGTAACGTCACAGATGGGGCCGAAGTAGCGGCGGTTGAGCGAGATGTGATCACGGCCAGGCCGGGTTTCAAGCGCCGCTCAGCCGCGGAACGCATCCTTTTCGGCGCGCAGCCGGGTAAAGCAGGCCAGCGCATCCTCGCCCGGCCGCGCCAGCACCGGCGCGCGCAGGAAGGGATTCGTGGCCTTTTCATCGGCCAGCGTCGCGGGGGCGGCGGGGCGCTGCCCGGCCAGCGTCGATTCCAGCCGGTCCTTCAGCGCCCGATTCTGCGGGTCCACCGCCAGGGCAAAACCGCCGTTGCCGCTTGTATAATCGTGGCCCGAACAGATCAGCGTATCGTCAGGCAGGGCGGCCAGCCGGGACAGCGAATCCCACATCTGCGCCGGAGTGCCCTCGAACAGCCGCCCGCAGCCCATTGCCATCAGGCTGTCGGCGGTAAAGGCCAGCCCGGTCTGCGGCAGGTAATAGGCGACATGGCCGACGGTGTGGCCCGGCACGTCGATGACTTGCAGGGGCTGGCCGCAGACCTCGGCCCCGGCCCCCGGTTCCAGCGCCCGGTCCAGAGGCGGCAGGCGCGCGGCATCGGCCCCGTTGCCCCAGACCTGCGCGCCGGTCGCCGCGACGATTTCGGCCACCGCCTGGATGTGGTCGTGGTGGTGGTGGGTCAGCAGGATCACGTCCAGCCCCCAGCCGCGGCGGTCCAGCTCGGCCAGGATCGGCGCGGCCTCGGGGGCGTCGACCAGCAGGGTGCAGCCGCGGTCGTGGACCACATATGCATAGTTGTCGGTCAGGCAGCGGATGCTGAGCAGCTCGGCCATCGTTTCCTCCTTGGTCGGTCGGGCGAGGATAGGCGCGGTCCGGGGGCGGGCCAACCCCCGAAGGGGGTCGAGAGTGCTTACGGGTCGGGCGGCCTTGACGCCGCCGCCGCGCCGGTCCCACTTGGCCCCATGCACCACGATGTCGCCGACCTGCGCAATTTCTATTACGACCGGGCACTTGGCCGGGTGGTGCAGCGCATCCTGCGCGAACGGCTGACCGCGCTGTGGCCGCCCGGACGGGCCACGGGGATGACCGTGGCAGGCTATGGCTTCGCCGCGCCCCTGCTGCGCCCCTATCTGGCGCGGGCGCGCCGGGTCACCGCCCTGATGCCGGCGCAGCAGGGGGTGATGGCCTGGCCAGCGGGGTTGCCCAACCACAGCGTGCTGGCGGACGAGGACGCCTGGCCGCTGGATACCGGCAGCGTCGACCGGCTGGTGCTGCTGCACGCGCTGGAAACCGCCGGCCACGCCGCCGGGCTGCTGGCGGAATGTGCGCGGGTGCTGGGGCCGGGGGGGCGGATGGTGGTGATGGTGCCCAACCGCGCCGGGCTGTGGGCGCAGAACGACACCACCCCGTTCGGCATCGGGCGCAGCTACACCCGCGGCCAGTTGGAAGCGCAGGCCCGCGCCGCCGGGCTGGTCCCCGAAAGCGCCGGCGCGGCGGTGTATATCCCGCCCTCGGACCGGCGCTTCTGGCGCAAGACCGCGCAGCTTTGGGAACGGACGGGGACGCGCATCGCCTCGGTGCTGATCGCGGGGGTGGTGGTGGCCGAGTTTTCCAAGCAGGCCCCGGCACCGATCGGGCCGGCGCAGCGGGTGGTCATTCCCAGCCCGCTTGAGCTGCTGGACGGGATCCGCCGCCCGCGCCCCTCGGCCGAGCCCAGCCGCTCGGGCGGGTCCAGCCGGCGCGGCGACGGCTGAGGCAGGGCCGGGGCCGGCGACGATACGGCCCGCAGCAATCACGCAAACGATCACGCAAACGATTCGGTGCGCCGCGAAAGCGCGGGCCACAGGGAGAACCGGCGGGATGAAGGCAGGTCGGATGCGGTTGCAGCACGATGCCCCGTGCCCCGGCCGCCGGCCTGTTAGCGCTGCACCCTTGACGGTTGCGCGGCCCGGGCACCGCAACTGCGCGATTCCGGACACGCAGGCGTGAAATTACACCCTTCGCATGGTTGCGCGGTGCGGTGATCTGCTGATAGAGACGCCGCATCTTGAGGGGTGCGCCGTCCACAGGCCGCCCTGCCGTTGTCAGCACCTCGCGACCGGCCGCCGTCGTGGCGGCCCGCCCGCGGGGCTACGCGCAAACCAAAGGGGTGTCCGTGGCCAATACCGCTTCGATTTCCGCAAATATCGCCGGGCGTTATGCGCAGGCCGTGTTCGACCTGGTGAAGGAACAGGGCGGGCTGGACCAGCTTGCCGCGCAACTGGACGGTCTGCGCACGGCCCTGGCCGACAGCGCCGACCTGCGCACGCTGATCACCTCGCCGCTGTATTCGCGCGAGCAGCAGGAAACCGCCATCGCCGCCATCGCCGCGAAGATGGGCCTGTCGGTCACGCTGACCAACACGCTGCGGCTGATGGCGCAGAACCGCCGCCTGTTCGTCCTGCCGCAGCTGGTCGCCCGCCTGGGCGAGCTGATCGCCGAGGCGCGCGGCGAGGTCACCGCCGAGGTGGTCAGCGCCGCCGCGCTGTCGGCCGACCAGCAGAAGCGGCTGACCGAAACGCTTGCCGCCAAATCCGGCAAGACCGTGAAACTGAACACCAGCGTCGATGAAAGCCTCATCGGCGGAATGATCGTCAAGCTGGGCTCGCAGATGATCGACAGCTCGATCCGCTCGAAGCTCGCTTCTCTCCAGAATGCCATGAAAGAGGTCGGATAATGGGAATCCAGGCTGCCGAGATTTCGGCGATCCTCAAGGATCAGATCAAGAATTTCGGTCAGGACGCCGAAGTGGCCGAAATCGGCCAGGTGCTGTCGGTCGGTGACGGGATCGCGCGCGTCCACGGTCTGGACAAGGTGCAGGCCGGCGAGATGGTCGAGTTCCCCGGCGGCATCCGCGGCATGGTGCTGAACCTGGAAACCGACAACGTCGGGATCGTGATCTTCGGCGACGACCGTTCCATCAAGGAAGGTGACACCGTCAAGCGCACCCGCTCGATCGTGGACGTGCCGGTCGGCCCGGCGCTGCTGGGCCGCGTGGTGGACGCATTGGGCAACCCCATCGACGGCAAGGGCCCGATCGAGGCGACCGAGCGCCGCGTGGCCGACGTCAAGGCCCCCGGCATCATGCCGCGCAAGTCGGTGCACGAGCCGATGGCGACCGGGCTGAAATCCGTCGACGCGATGATCCCGATCGGCCGCGGCCAGCGCGAGCTGATCATCGGCGACCGCCAGACCGGCAAGACCGCCATCGCGATGGACACCATCCTCAACCAGAAGAACTACAACGGCCGCGAAGCCGACGGGATGAAGACGCTGCACTGCTTCTACGTCGCCATCGGCCAGAAGCGTTCGACCGTGGCCCAGCTGGTCAAGAAGCTGGAAGAAACCGGCGCCATGGCCTATACGACCATCATCGCCGCGACCGCCTCGGAACCCGCGCCGATGCAGTATCTGGCCCCTTATGCCGCCACCGCGATGGCCGAATACTATCGCGACAACGGCATGGATGCGCTGATCATCTATGACGACCTGTCGAAACAGGCCGTGGCCTACCGCCAGATGTCGCTGCTGCTGCGCCGTCCGCCGGGGCGCGAAGCCTATCCGGGCGACGTGTTCTACCTGCATAGCCGCCTGCTGGAGCGTTCGGCCAAGCTGAACGAGGACCACGGCGCCGGTTCGCTGACCGCGCTGCCGGTCATCGAAACCCAGGCGGGCGACGTGTCGGCCTATATCCCGACCAACGTGATCTCGATCACCGACGGCCAGATCTTCCTGGAAACCGACCTGTTCTTCCAGGGCATCCGCCCGGCCGTGAACACCGGCCTGTCGGTGTCGCGGGTGGGTTCGGCCGCGCAGACCAACGCGATGAAATCGGTTGCCGGCCCGGTCAAGCTGGAACTGGCGCAGTACCGCGAGATGGCGGCCTTCGCGCAGTTCGGCTCCGACCTTGACGCCGCCACGCAGAAGCTGCTGAACCGCGGCGCCCGCCTGACCGAGCTGATGAAGCAGCCGCAGTATTCGCCGCTGACCAACGCGGAAATCGTCGCGGTGATCTATGCCGGCACCCACGGCTACCTGGACAACCTGCCGCTGGCCGAGGTCGGCAAGTGGGAACAGGGGCTTCTGGCCTATCTGCGCAACCAGCACGCCGATGTCCTGGACTGGCTGACCCGCGACGACCCCAAGATCAAGGGCGACGCAGAGGATCGGCTGAAGAAGGTTCTGGACGCCTACGCCAAGACCTACGCCTGAGGGGGGTGACAGATGCCCAGCCTCAAGGATCTCAAGAACCGGATCGAGAGCGTCAAGAACACGCGCAAGATCACCAAGGCGATGCAGATGGTCGCCGCCGCCAAATTGCGCCGCGCGCAAGAGGCGGCGGTCGCCGCGCGCCCCTATGCCCAGCGTATGTCCGCCGTGATGGCCGGGCTGACCGCGGCCGCCAGCGGGTCCGAGGGCGCGCCGCGCCTTCTGGCCGGCACCGGCGCCGACCGGCGCCACCTGCTGGTGGTGCTGACCTCGGAACGCGGGCTGGCCGGCGGGTTCAACAGCTCGATCGTCAAGCTGGCCCGCCAGCATGCCGAAGTGCTGCTGGCCCAGGGCAAGGAAGTGGCGATCGTCACCGTGGGCAAGAAGGCCCGCGAACAGCTGCGCCGCGACATGGGCAAGCGTTTCGTCCACCATGTCGACATGTCCGAGGTCAAGCGCGTGGGCTATGAAAACGCCCGCGAGATCGCGCAGGACATCCTCGACCGCTTTGACGCGGGCGATTTCGACGTGGCGACGCTGTTCTACAGTCGCTTCGAAACGGTGATCAGCCAGGTGCCGACCGCGCGCCAGATCATCCCGGCCGTGATCGAGGAGGACGGGACCGAGGTGTCGTCGCTTTACGATTACGAACCCGGCGAGGAAGCGATCCTGTCCGAGCTGCTGCCGCGCTCGATCACCACGCAGGTGTTCGCGGCGCTGCTGGAAAACGCGGCCTCGGAACAGGGCGCGCGGATGACCGCCATGGACAACGCCACCCGCAACGCGGGCGACATGATCGACAGGCTGACGACGGTCTACAACCGCTCGCGTCAGGCCGCGATCACCAAGGAACTCATTGAAATCATTTCGGGCGCCGAGGCGCTCTGACCGTAACGCAGGGGTAGATAATGGCAGCTACTGGCAAGATTACTCAGGTCATCGGCGCCGTCGTCGACGTGCAGTTCGACGACCATCTGCCGGCGATCCTGAACGCGCTGGAAACCGAGAACAACGGCAAGAAACTGGTGCTGGAAGTGGCCCAGCACCTGGGCGAGAACACCGTCCGCACCATCGCCATGGACGCGACCGAAGGTCTGGTCCGCGGCACGATCGTCACCGACCTGGGCGGCCCGATCTCGGTGCCGGTGGGCGAGGCGACGCTGGGCCGCATCCTCAACGTGGTGGGCGAGCCGGTGGACGACCGCGGCCCGGTCGAGGCGACCGAAAGCCGCGCCATCCACCAGCCCGCGCCGGAATTCGCCCAGCAGGCGACCAGCTCGGAAATCCTGGTCACCGGGATCAAGGTCATCGACCTGCTGGCCCCCTATTCCAAGGGCGGCAAGATCGGGCTGTTCGGCGGCGCCGGCGTCGGCAAGACCGTGCTGATCATGGAGCTGATCAACAACATCGCCAAGGTGCACTCGGGCTATTCCGTGTTCGCCGGGGTGGGTGAACGGACCCGCGAAGGCAACGACCTGTATCATGAGATGGTGGAATCGGGCGTCATCAAGCCGGACAACCTGCCGGAAAGCCAGGTGGCGCTGGTCTATGGCCAGATGAACGAGCCCCCGGGCGCGCGGATGCGCGTGGCGCTGACCGGCCTGACGCTGGCGGAACAGTTCCGCGACGCGACCGGCACTGACGTGCTGTTCTTCGTCGACAACATCTTCCGCTTTACCCAGGCGGGTTCGGAAGTGTCGGCGCTGCTGGGCCGCATCCCGTCCGCCGTGGGCTACCAGCCGACGCTGGCCACCGACATGGGCGCGATGCAGGAACGCATCACCTCGACCAAGGCAGGCTCGATCACCTCGATCCAGGCCGTCTATGTGCCGGCCGACGACCTGACCGACCCGGCGCCTGCGACGACCTTTGCCCACCTTGACGCCACCACCGTGCTGTCGCGGGCGATCTCGGAACTGGGGATCTACCCGGCCGTGGACCCGCTCGACTCGAACAGCCGGATCCTCGACCCGGCCGTGGTCGGCGAGGAACATTATCAGGTGGCCCGCGACGTCCAGGGCATCCTGCAGAAATACAAGTCGCTGCAGGACATCATCGCCATTCTCGGGATGGACGAGCTGTCGGAAGAGGACAAGCTGACCGTGGCCCGCGCCCGGAAGATCCAGCGTTTCCTGTCGCAGCCCTTCGACGTGGCCAAGGTGTTCACCGGCTCGGACGGCGTTCAGGTGCCGCTGGAGGACACGATCACCAGCTTCAAGGCGGTGGTGGCCGGCGAATACGACCACCTGCCGGAAGCGGCCTTCTACATGGTCGGCGGCATCGAGGAAGTGAAAGCCAAGGCGCAGCGCCTCGCCGCTGACGCGGCATAAGGGGGCGACATGGCCGACACGATGCAGTTCGACCTCGTCTCGCCGGAACGGAGCCTCGTCTCTGTCCCGGTGCGCGAGGTGCGCCTGCCGGGCACCGACGGCGACATGACCGCCATGCCCGGCCATGCCGCGACCATCGTCACGCTGCGGCCGGGTCTGGTCACGGTGGTGGACGCGCAGGGCAATGCGACCGAATTCGCGGTGACCGGCGGCTTTGCCGAAATCAACGGCGAATCCGTCAGCCTGCTGGCCGAGCGGGGGCACCCGCGCGCCGAGATCACGCAAGAGGTCTATAACGAGATGATGCGCGACGCCCGTCGCGCCCATCGCTCCGCCGAGACCCGCCGTGAATCGCTGGGCGACGAGGTCGTCGCCGCCGCCGCCAAGCTGCTTGGCGACATGGAGGCGCTTGGCACCCATATCGGGCTGGACCCCAATCAGGCGACCATCCCGGACTGATCGCCGGGGTTCGCCCCCTGCGATGCAAGATTGCCCCCTTGCGGCCACGCGGCCGCAAGGGGGTTTTCATTTTCGGCAATTCGTTTTTGGCAAGACACGCGCGCGGGCAGGGAATGCAGGCAGGCCAATACCGCCGGTAATCTTGCGCGCGGAAGCAGACCCGGAAATCTGCTGTGCGCGAGCCACCGTGGCAGGGGATACGCGCCGGGTCAGCCCGGCAACGGTCGGTCCCCCGCAGCCGCCCCCGCATCGCGCGCCTGCGGAGGCTGCGCAGAGGACTCAGGCCCGGTCCAGGTTCACCGCGACCAGCCCCGCCACCTGCTCGGGGTGGGTCATCGGCAGCATGTGCCCGGCCCCCGGCACGCTGGCGCGGCCCACGTCGGGCAGGCGCGCGGCGATGGCCTGCGCGATCTCGGCGATCACTGGCGGGCTATCGTCCCCCGAAATCAGCATCACCGGGGCAGAGATGGATTCCAGCCCGCCGGGCCGCAGGATGCCGTGGCAGTCGTCCGACATCGCCGGGCTGGTTTCCAGCAGCAGCGGCATCTGCGCGATGGCGGCCTGTCTTGTGGCGGCGGGCAGGGCCTCGAAGCCTCCGGGACCGCCCCACATCTGCATGAACAGGCGCGTCGCCTGCTCGATCTGCCCAGCCGCGGCCAGCGCGGCAAGCTGGTCGTCCAGCGCGTGCCCGCTGGTTGAGGCCGCGAACAGCACTGGCTCGATCAGCGACAGCGACCGCACCAGCGCCGGCGTTTCCACCGCGATCCGCAGCGCCACCGTGGCGCCGATGGAATGGCCGATCAGGTCCAGCGGCCCGTCCCCGGCGGCAGCGATCAGCCCGCGGGCAATGCGGGTGATGGTGCTGTGGTAATCCTCGGCCGCCTCGGGCTGCCACGGCGCGCTGCGCCCGTGCGAGGGCAGGTCGAAGCCCCGCAGGTCAACCCGCCCCCCCAGCCGCGCCGCCACCGGGTCAAAGGCGCGGCTGCTGCCCATCATGCAATGGATCGCCAGCGCCGGCCGCGCGGGATCGCCCGGCCAGTGCCGCAGATGCACGGGGCTCACAGCGTGCCGAGATGGCGGTCGAGGAACTCCAGCCGGTCCTGCCCCCAGAACCGCTGGTCGCTGTCCAGCACATGGTAGAAGGGGACGCCGAACACCCCCGCCTCGACCGCGCGTTCAAGGTTGCGGGCATAGGTTTCGGCGCCGACGAACAGCCCGCGGTCGGCCAGCCCGGGGTCAAAGCCGGTGGCCGCCAGCACCTCGCGGATCACCGCATCCTCGGCGATGTCGCGCCCCTCGACGAAACGCGCGGCCAGCAGCCCGCGCACCAGCGCGCCGACATCGCCGCCGCCTTCGGCCTGCGCGGCAATGATCGCGTAGGATGCGGGCGCGGGGTTGGTCAGGGACACGTCCATGCGCAGCTTCATCCCCAGGTGCTCGGCCCAGCGGGGCAGTTCCTGCGCGCGATAGGCCAGCCGCGCGGGGTGGCGCGATTCCGGGCGGGTGCCGCCGGTGCGGTCGAACAGCGCCATGATGTCCAGCGGCCGATAGGTCACGCTTGCCCCGTGCGCTTGCGCGATGCGTTCCAGCCGGTCGCCGGCCAGATACGCCCAGGGGCTGATCGGGCTGAGGTAATAGTCAATCGCGGCCATGGCCAGTTTCCCCCTTTCGCAGGTTTGCCCGGACGCTATCGCGGTGGTAAGCGGGGCGCAATCCGGCGAGTCGCCGGGTGCTCCACCCCCAGAAAGCCGCCGAGGATGCCGATGCCCG
Source organism: Alphaproteobacteria bacterium (assembly GCA_036678445.1). Classification (GTDB taxonomy): domain Bacteria; phylum Pseudomonadota; class Alphaproteobacteria; order Rhodobacterales; family Rhodobacteraceae; genus Paracoccus. The sequence goes on along the minus strand of JAZIHR010000041.1, from coordinate 7,720 downwards.
CCATGACCGAACCCAAGCTGATCGCCGGGAACGCCAACCGCCCGCTGGCCACAGCCATTGCGCGGCGCATGTCGATGCACCGGGGCATGAACGTCGGCCTGGTCGATGCGCGGGTCGAACGGTTCAACGACCAGGAAATCTTTGTCGAGGTCTATGACAACGTCCGTGGCGAGGACATGTATATCATCCAGCCGACCTCGAACCCGGCGAACGACAACCTGATGGAGCTGCTGATCATGACCGACGCGCTGCGGCGCAGCTCGGCCAATCGCATCACCGCGGTGATCCCGTATTTCGGCTATGCGCGGCAGGACCGCCGGGCCAAGGCGCGCACGCCGATCTCGGCCAAGCTGGTGGCCAACCTGCTGACCCAGGCGGGCGTGGACCGGGTGCTGACGCTGGACCTGCACGCCACCCAGATCCAGGGGTTCTTCGACATCCCGGTGGACAACCTCTATGCGGCGCCGATCTTTTCGCTGGACATCATGCACCACTTCAAGGACCGGATGGACGATCTGATGATCGTGTCGCCGGACGTGGGCGGGGTGGCCCGGGCGCGCGAAATCGCGGCACGGATCGACGCGCCCATGGCCATCGTGGACAAGCGCCGCGAAAAAGCCGGCGAGATTGCCGAGATGACGGTGATCGGCGATGTCGCGGGCAAGACCTGCATCATCGTCGACGACATCTGCGACACCGCCGGAACCCTGGTCAAGGCCGCGCAGCTGCTGGCCGACCACGGCGCGACCGAGGTGCATGCCTATATCACTCACGGGGTGCTGTCCGGCCCCGCGGTCGAGCGGATCGAGAAATCGGTGATGAAGTCGCTGGTCGTCACCGATTCGATCAGCCAGCCCGAGCCGGTCAGGAACGCCCGCAACATCCGCATCGTCCCCACCGCGCCGCTGTTCGCGCAGGCAATCATGTCGATCTGGAACGGCACCTCGGTGTCGTCGCTGTTCGAGCTGGAAACCCTGCTGCCGATCTACGAAGGGATGTATGCGGCGCCGTAAGCGCCGGCATTGCCCCCGCCCGCGCGGGGAATGTCCGCAAGGAAGGAAAAACGGGCGCGCCTTTTGGCTGCGCCCGTCTTTCGTTCAAAGTGCCCGCCAGCCGATGTCGCGGCGGTAAAAGCCCTCGGGCCAGTCTACGGCGTCGGCCAGTGCATAGGCGGCCTCGCGCGCCTCGGCCAGGGTGGCGCCGCGGCCGGTGGCGTTCAGCACCCGCCCGCCGGTCGCGACCAGCTGCCCGTCGCGCAGGGCGGTGCCGGCGTGAAAGACCATCCGCGACGAGCTTTCGGCCAGCTCGGGCAGGCGGATCGGCGTGCCCTTTTCATAATCGCCCGGATAGCCCTTGGCGGCCAGAACCACGGTCAGCGCGTGATCCTCGGCCCAGTTGGCGGTCACGCTGTCCAGCCGCCCTTCGGCGCAGGCCTGGATCAGGTCAAGCGCCTGCGCCCCCAGCCGCATCATCAGCACCTGCGCCTCGGGGTCGCCGAAGCGGGCGTTGTATTCCACCAGCCGCGCGCGGCCGTTCTCGATCATCAGCCCGGCGTAAAGCACACCCTGGAACGGAGTGCCGCGCCGGGCCATCTCGGCGACGGTGGGTTCCACGATCTCGGCCATCACCTGCGCCTGGATCGCCTCGGTCAGCACCGGGGCGGGGGAATAGGCGCCCATGCCGCCGGTATTGGGACCGGTGTCGCCTTCGCCCACGCGCTTGTGGTCCTGCGCAGTGCCGATGGGCAGGCAGTTGGTGCCGTCGACCAGCACGAAGAAACTGGCTTCCTCGCCAGCCATGAACTCCTCGATCACCACCTCGGCGCCGGCCGCGCCGAAAGCGCCGCCCAGGGCGGCATCGACGGCGGCGACGGCCTCGGCCTCGGTCATCGCGACGGTGACGCCCTTGCCGGCAGCCAGCCCGTCGGCCTTGACCACGATCGGCGCGCCGACCCGGGCGATATGGTCGCGCGCGGCAGCGGCGTCGGTGAACTGCGCCCATGCGGCGGTGGGGGCGCCGCAGGCATCGCAGATTTCCTTGGTGAAGCTTTTCGACGCCTCAAGCTGCGCTGCCGCGGCCGAGGGGCCAAAGGCCAGGATCCCGGCCGCGCGCAGGGCATCGGCGACGCCTGCGGCCAAAGGCGCCTCGGGGCCGATGACCACCAGGTCGATGGCGTTTTCCTCGCAGAAACCCACCACCGCGGTGCCGTCGGTGATCGCCAGCTCGGCGCAGCGGGCGATGCAGGCGATGCCCGCGTTGCCGGGCGCCACGATCAGCCGGTCGCATTTCGGATTCTGCCTTATCGCCCAGGCCAGCGCGTGTTCGCGCCCGCCGCCGCCAAGGATCAGGATGTTCATGCGCGCCCCCTTTTCGATGTCGCGCCTGCTCTAGGCCGCGGCTGGCGCGCCTTCAAGCGTGGTTCTTCATCATGAAAATATCCCGCGGGGGCGCGGGGGCGCGAAGCCCCCGCTCTGACGATGCAGCGATCAACCCCGTGGCAGGGTCTCGCGCAGATAGCGCATCATGTTGCCGCCCATGACCTTTTCGATCTGCGGTTCGCTCAGCCCGGCGTCCAGCAGCGACTGGGTCAGCGCCGGCAGGCCGGCCGCGTCAAAGGGCACGCCCACCGCGCCGTCCCAGTCCGACCCCAGCGCGACGTGATCTTCGCCCAGCAGGTCGATCGCGGCAACGATGGTCGCGGCGATCCCGGCGGGGCTGTCGTTGCAGGTCACGTCGGCCCAGAAACCGATGCCGACGATACCGCCCCTGTCCGCGATCTGCCGCAGCAGCGCGTCGTCCAGGTTGCGCGGCGTGTTGCACAACCCATGCACCCCGGTATGGCTGAGCATCGGTTTTGCGCCCGGCACCGCCAGCACGTCGCGCACCACCTGCGGCGAGGCATGGGCCAGGTCGATCACCAGCCGCCGGGCGACCAGTTCCTGCACCACCTCGCGGCCGAACCCGGTCAGCCCCGCCTGCGAGGTTCCGTGCAGCGAGCCCCCCAGTTCGTTGTCAAAGAAATGCGTCAGCCCGACCACGCGATAGCCCGCGGCCTCCATCACCGGCAGGTTGGCCAGGCTGCCTTCCAGCGGATGCGCGCCCTCCAGCGCCAGAAGGGCGCCGGTCACCCGGCTGCCCGAGGCGCGCTCGGCCAGCAGCGTTTCCAGGTCGTCGGCGGTGCGGATCAGACGCAGCCGGTCGGGGTGGGCCTCGGCCAGCCGGGTCAGGCGGCGCGACTGGTCAAGCGCGCGTTCCTTGAGGCTGAACCAGCTTTGCACCGGGCGCAGCTGGCTGATGACCAGCGGGGTGATGTTGTCGGGCGCGTCGGTGGCGTTTTCGCCATAGTTCTGGCCGCGCGGGCTTTTGGTGACCGCGCTGAACACCTGCACCGCCACGTTGCCGCGATCCAGCCGGGGCAGGTCCACATGCCCCTCGGGGCGTTCGACCGACAGGTCGCGCGCCCACAGCAGCGGGTCGGCGTGCAGGTCGCCGATCACCAGTCGCCGGTGCAACGCCCGCGCGGTATCGGACACCGGCCATTCGGCGCGGGCGGTGACCGGGTTCAGCCGGTCCGCGACGATGCGCGGGCCAAGGGCTGCGACCGCCCCCAGCCCCAGCGCCACCAGGCCCGCCAGCCCCAGCAGGACACGCAGCCAGCGCCGGGGCTGCTGGCGGCGGAACGGGTCGCGGGCCACGCGCCTAGCCCTCCATCGCTTCGAGCTGGTCGATGAAGCCCTCGATCATCGACAGCCCCTTGTCCCAGAACGCCGGGTCCGAGGCATCCAGCCCGAAGGGCGCCAGCAGTTCCGCGTGGTGGCGCGAGCCGCCGGCCCTGAGCATGTCGAAATACTTGGCCGGGAAACCCTCGGGCTGCGCCTCGTAGGCGGCGTAAAGCGCGTTCACCAGCCCGTCGCCGAAGGCATAGGCGTAGACGTAGAAGGGCGAGTGCACGAAATGCGGCACATAGGACCAGAAGGTTTCATACCCCGGCATGAACTCGAAGGCGTCGCCCAGCGATTCATGCTGCACCTGCATCCAGATCGCGTTGATGTCGTCGGGGGTCAGTTCGCCCTGCGCCCGCGCCGCGTGCAGGCGACATTCGAAATCATAGAAGGCGATCTGGCGCACGACCGTATTGATCATGTCCTCGACCTTGCCGGCCAGCAGCGCCTTGCGTTGCGCGGGGTCGGTGGTGCGGGACAGCAGCGCGCGGAAGGTCAGCATCTCGCCGAACACGCTGGCGGTTTCGGCCAGCGTCAGCGGGGTCGAGGCCAGCAGCTCGCCCTGTCCTGCGGCCAGCCGCTGGTGGACGCCGTGGCCGAGTTCGTGCGCCAGCGTCATCACGTCGCGCGGCTTGCCCAGATAGTTCAGCAGCACATAGGGGTGCGCGTCGGTCACGGTGGGGTGCGCGAATGCGCCCGGCGACTTGCCCGGCTTGACGCCGGCGTCGATCCAGCCGCGGTCAAAGAACGGCTCGGCCAGCCGCGCCAGTTCCGGGTCGAAGCCGGCATAGGCGTCCAGCACCGTGGCCCGGGCCTCGGCCCAGGGGACCAGCCGGTCGGCCTCTTGCGGCAGGGGGGCGTTGCGGTCCCAGATTTGCAGCTTGTCCAGCCCCAGCCAGCGCGCCTTGAGCCGGTAGTAGCGGTGCGACAGCCGCGGATAGGCGGCGACCACCGCGTCGCGCAGCGCGGCCACCACCTCGGGTTCGACGTGGTTCGACAGGTGCCGGGCGGTCTGCGGAGTGGGCATCTTGCGCCACTTGTCCTCGATCGCCTTTTCCTTGGCCAGCGTGTTGTGGACGCGGGAAAACAGCTTGATGTTGTCGCCGAACACCCGCGCCAGCGCCCGCGCCCCCGCCTCGCGCCGGGTGCGGTCGTGGTCGGTCAGCAGGTTCAGCGTGGCTTCCAGCCCCAGCGTCTCGCCGTCCACGTCAAAGGTCAGCGCGGCGGTGGTTTCGTCGAACAGCCGGTTCCAGGCGGCGGCGCCCACCACAGAGTTGTCGTGCAGGAATTTTTCCAGCTCGTCCGACAGCTGATAGGGGCGCATGGCGCGCATCCGGTCGAACACCGGCTTGTAGCGCGACGGGCCGCAGGGGGCGCTGAAGCTCTGTTCGTAGACCTCGTCGGGGATGCGGTTGAATTCAAGGCTGAAGAACACCAACGGCGTGGTCATGTCGGTGATCCGGGCCTGAAGATCGCCCAGCATCTTGGCGCGGCCCGCGTCGGTGGTGTTCTGGTAATAGCGCAGCCCGGCATAGGACATGATCCGCCCGGCGATCAGGTCGATCTGCTGGTAGCGTTCCACGCATTCCAGCATCTCGGCCGGGGTCAGTCCGGCCAGCCGTCCCTGATAATCGGCGGCAAAGCTGGTGCAGGCGGTGTCAAGCCGGTCAAGGTCGCGCGCCAGTTCCGGCGCGTCGGGGGCGGCGTAGAGATCGCTCAGGTCCCATTCCGGCAGATCGCCCAGCGGAGCCGCATCCGCGCCCCCCACACCGTCGGCATCGCGAAGGGGACCGTTGCAGTGGGGCAGGCGGGTCATCGGCGTCTCCTTGTGTTCTGTCGGGCAACATCTGTCCTTTCGGGGGCCGGGGTTCAACCCGGCGCGGCGCCGGGCGGCGAACTGCCGCCCCCTCGATCCCCCGGCCGCGCGGCCGTAGCGGGGCTGCCGCGGAGAATATATGGGCGGGGCGAAGGATTTTCCTGATTTCAGGCCCGGGGCCGGGCGGCCGGCCAGGTTTTTGCATCCGGCAGGACGGATGTCGGGTATTGCGTGCGCCTGCCGGAAAAATGCGGTTTCCTGCCCGCGGGGCGGGAATTTGTCCGATTTGCCCGAGATTGCCAGGGGACGCCGGCAGGCATAGCCTCGCGCCCGAGGAATTGCCCAAGTCCAGAGGAACGCGCCATGACCGACCCCCGCCCGCAGGGATTTGACACGCTTGCCATCCATGCCGGGGCCGAGCCGGACCCCGCGACCGGCGCGCGGCAGGTGCCGATCTACCAGACCACCGCCTATCAGTTCCGCGATGCCGACCACGCCGCGCGGCTGTTCAACCTGCAAGAGGTCGGCTATATCTATTCGCGCCTGACCAACCCGACGATTTCGGCCCTTCAGACCCGCGTCGCGGCGCTGGAAGGGGGGGCGGGCGCGGTCTGCTGTTCCTCGGGGCATGCGGCGCAGATCATGGCGCTGTTCCCGCTGATGGGGCCGGGGCTGAACATCGTCGCCTCGTCGCGGCTGTATGGCGGCACCGTCACCCAGTTCGCCCAGACCATCCGCCGTTTCGGCTGGTCCTGCCGCTTTGTCGATCTTGAGGACCTGGACGCGGTGCGCGCCGCCATCGACGACAATACCCGCGCGATCTTCTGCGAATCGATTTCCAACCCCGGGGGGTATGTCACCGATATTCCCGCCATCGCCGCCATCGCCGACGGGGCGGGGATCCCGCTGGTCGTGGACAACACGCTGGCAACCCCGTTCCTGTGCCGCCCGATCGAGCAGGGGGCGACGCTGGTGGTCCACAGCCTGACCAAATACCTGACCGGCAACGGCACCGTCATGGGCGGTGCGGTGGTCGATTCCGGCAAGTTCGACTGGTCGGCCTCGGGCAAGTTCCCCTCGCTGTCCGAACCCGAGCCCGCCTATCACGGGCTGCGCTTCCACGAGACCTTCGGCCCCGCCGCCTTTACCTTCCACTCCATCGCCATCGGGCTGCGCGACCTGGGGATGACCATGAACCCGCAGGCCGCCCATTATGTGCTGATGGGGATCGAGACGCTGGGCCTGCGGATGCAGCGCCATGTCGCCAACGCCCGCCGCGTGGCCGAGTGGCTGGAGGCCGACCCCCGCGTGGCCGAGGTGACCTATGCCGGGTTGCAAGGCTCGCCCTGGCATGACCGCGTGCAGCGGTTGTATCCCAAGGGGGCGGGGGCGCTGTTCAGCATGCGGCTGAAGGGCGGCTATGACGCCTGCGTGGCGACGATCGGGCGGTTGCAGATGATCAGCCATGTCGCCAACCTGGGCGATGCGCGGACGCTGGCGATCCACCCGGCCTCGACCACCCACCGCCAACTGACCGAGGCGCAGCAGATCGCCGCCGGCGCCGGGCCGGACCAGGTGCGGCTGTCGATCGGCATCGAGGACCCCGAGGACATCATCGCCGATCTCGACCGCGCCCTGGGCTAGGGCGGGATCGGACCGGGACTGAGGAACAGGGCCGCGCCGCAGGGTGCGGCCCTTGTGATTCGCGTCGCGGCACAGGCAGGCGCAGGCGGTTCCATGGCCACGGCTGGCCCTTGTGGCGTCCCTCAATTGTTGGTGCAAGCAAAGGTTGCTCCGCTCGCCATAACAGGATTAGTTACAATTATGACTCTCGGCTGACGTGTGGCGGACAAGGCTGTGAAAGATATGTTCTTTCCCAGAATATGCATTGTCATAATTGTGGCGATTCTTGCCGCGGCCATCGCGCTGTGGCTGTTGTTTCATGCCATCTTCCAGGGATGGGGATCTGTCGCGATCCTGCCTCCGCTCCAGGTGGATGCGATCACGAATCCCGCCCCGTGCTGCACGCAGGTCACCGAGGTGACCGGGTGGCTGAGACCGGCCGAAGCCCGGTTACCGCGGATCGAGGCGTGGGTCTATGCCGTGGGGCTGCTGCTGCTGCTGCCGGTGGTGCTGAGCCTTGGCATCGACTGGGCCGCTGGTCCCCGGCGCACCCCGTCCC
>JAZIHR010000040.1:0-20590 GCA_036678445.1 Alphaproteobacteria bacterium | reverse complement strand
CCCCAGCGCCGGCCGCCTACGCCACATCGCCCGTAATCCGCGCCAGCGCCGCCAGTGCCAGCGGCCGCGTCACCGCCCGGCCCTCGGCCAGCGCGGCGCGGTCGATCTCGGCCACCACGCGCCGGGCCAGCCCCAGGTCGCGGTCCATGTGCCGGGCCAGCGATTCGACCACCCCCGGCCCGGGCACCAACTGGCGGTCGGCAAACAGCTTGACCAGCACCGCGGTCAGCAGGGTTTCGTCGGGCCGTTCCAGCTGCACCAGCGCGGTCGCCCCCATGCGCGAGGCAAGGTCGGGCAGCGCCAGCCCCCAGTCGCGCGGCGGCGTCCGCGCGGTGATCAGCAAAAGCGCCCCCTGCGCGGCGCTGAGGTTCCACAGGTGGAACAGCGCCGTTTCGGCCCCGGCCGCGCCGCCGGCACGGTGGGCATCCTCGACCACCAGCGCGCCGCCGGGCGCGATCAGCGCATCCGCGGTCTCGGGCCGCAGCGCCGAGGCCCGGACCCGCTGCGCCCCGTTCTCGGCCGCCCAGAACGCCGCCAGATGCGACTTGCCCGAGGCCTCGGGGCCGACCAGCAGCAACCGCCCCTGCGGCCAGCCCTGCGGCCGGTCCAGCAGCGCCAGCGCCTCGGCATTGGCGGGGGCGGGCAGGAAATCCTGCCGCGACAGCGCCGGAGGCGTGCGCAGGTCCAGCGTCAGCTGACGCGACAAGCCTAGTTTCTCCCGGTTCGGCCGACCATCGGGCCGGCGGCAGGATGGGCAGGTTCTGGGCCATGCTCGGGGGCCGCCTGCGCGCCGGTCCGCGCCTCGCGCACCGCCTCGTCATGGGTGCGCTGTTCCTGCGCGATGCGCCGCGCCAGCGTGCCGTGAGGCACGATTTCGACCAGCGTCGGCTGGGGCGGAGGCGCGGGCTGCTGCGCGCCGGTGTAAAGCGCGCTTTCCGTGTAGCGTTCGACCATGTAGCGGACGATCACCCCCACCGCGGCACCCAGCGGAACCGCCACCAGCAGCCCGACGAAACCGAACAGCGTGCCGAAAACCGCCAGCGACAGCATCAGCCACACCGGATGCAGCCCGACATGGCCGCCAATGATCTTGGGTTGCAGATAGTTGCTTTCCAGCATCTGCCCGGCGGCGAAGATCCCCACGACGACCAGGATGCGCGCCGGCTCGTCCCAGAACGAAAACAGCGCCACCCCGATCGACAGCACCCCGCCCAGCAGCGTGCCCAGATAGGGGATGAAGGACAGCGACGCCGCCGACACCCCGATCACGATGCCGAAGGGCAGCCCGGCCAGCGCCAGCCCGGTCGAATACAGCAGCGCCAGGATCAGGATCACCACCGCCTGCCCGCGCACGAACCCCGAGATGCTGTCGTTGATCTGCGAAAAGATGCCGCGCAGCGTGTCCAGATGCGGGCGCGGCAGCAGCGCGTCGATCCGCTCGACCATCCGGTCCCAGTCCAGCAGCATGTAGAACGCCACCACCGGGGCAATCACGATCACCATGACAAAGCCGATCACCCCGTTGATCGAGCCCATGACGCTGCCGACGATGGTGCCCATGCTGCCGACCACCGTCTCGCGGCCCTTGGTCAGCGCCATGTCGAAAAACCCTCCTGACGGCAGCAGGTCGGGAAATCGCAGCTGCACCACCTCTTTCAGGCGCTGGATCATGTGGGGGGTGGTCTCGACCAGCTGCGTGCCCTGCCGCACCAGCAGCGGCACCAGCCATACCAGCGCCGCCGTCAGCGCCAGCACCACGCTGGCGGTGATCAGCACCACCGCCAGCGTGCGCGACAGGCCGATGCGTTCCAGCCGGTCGGCCACGGGATCCAGAAGATAGGCGATGGCCGTGCCCAGCAGAAAAGGCATGATCGCATTGCCCAGAAACCACAGGACCAGCACCAGGATCAGCGCCGCGGCGCCCCACCAGATGGCCTGCTTGCTGCCGGCAAACCGCATCGTCCATGCTCCGTTCCGGGGCACAGGGCCCTCCGTGTCATCCGGGTTCCGCCCCGGCCTTGATCCCTGTTTGTCGCGTCCCGCGCGGCGGCGCAAGCATGGCGCGCCCCCGGCCCGGGCACAGGCGCCGCCTTTCCGGGGGCTGGGGGGCATCTTTCTGGCCCAAATACCCGCGCCGCAGGCAGGCCGGGCCAAAGGTCCGGCCTTCGTGCCCGACCGCCGCCACCGCCGCCGCCGTCACCGTTGCCCCCCGCGTCCCGATCCGCTAACCCGGCCGGTGAACTCGCCCAAAGGTCCCGTCCCATGCGTCTGTCGCGCTATTTCCTGCCCGTCCTGAAAGAAAACCCCGCCGAGGCACAGATCGTCAGCCACCGGCTGATGCTGCGCGCCGGCATGATCAAGCAGCAGGCCGCCGGCATCTATTCCTGGCTGCCGCTGGGGCTCAAGGTGCTGGAGCGCATCGAGCAGATCGTGAACGAGGAACAGCAGCGCGCGGGCCATATCCCGCTTTTGATGCCGACGCTGCAACCGGCCGACCTGTGGCGCGAATCCGGCCGCTACGACGATTACGGCGAAGAGATGCTGCGCATCAAGGACCGCCACAAGCGCGACCTGCTCTACGGGCCGACCAACGAGGAGATGATCACCGACATCTTCCGCGCCCATGTGAACAGCTACAAGGACCTGCCGCTGACCCTCTATCACATCCAGTGGAAGTTCCGCGACGAGATCCGCCCGCGCTTCGGCGTGATGCGCGGCCGCGAATTCCTGATGAAGGACGGCTACAACTTCGACCTCACGCAAGAGGACGCGCTGCACGCCTATAACCGCCATCTGGTCAGCTACCTGCGCACCTATGAACGCATGGGGCTTCAGGCGATTCCGATGCGCGCCGACAGCGGCCCCATCGGCGGCGAGGATACGCATGAGTTCCTCGTCCTCGCCGAAACCGGCGAATCCGAGGTGTTCTATGACAGCGCCATCACCGACCTGCGCTTCGGGGATCGCGCTATCGACTATGACGACCCCGCCGCCTGCCGCGCCGTGCTGGAAGAATTCACCAGCCGCTACGCCCGCACCGACGAAACCCACGACGAGGCCCTGTTCAACCAGGTCCCCGAGGACCGCCGCCGCTCCGCCCGCGGCATCGAGGTCGGGCAGATCTTCTATTTCGGCACCAAGTATTCGGAACCGATGGGCGCGACCGTGGTCGGCCCGGACGGGACGCGGGTGCCGGTCCACATGGGCAGCCACGGCATCGGCGTTTCCCGCCTGCTGGGCGCGATCATCGAGGCCAGCCACGACGACCGCGGCATCATCTGGCCCGAGGGCGTCACCCCTTTCCACGTCGGGCTGGTGAACCTGAAGCAGGGCGATCCCTCGACCGACAGCGCCTGCGAGGCGCTGGAGCGCGACCTGCGCGCCCGCGGGTTCGACGTGCTTTACGACGACCGCGACGAACGCGCCGGCGCCAAGTTCGCCACCATGGACCTGATCGGCCTGCCCTGGCGGATCACCGTCGGCCCGCGCGGCCTGGCTGCGAACGTGGTCGAGCTGACCAGCCGCCGCACCGGAGAATCGCTCGAACTGCCGCCCGCGCAGGCGGTCGAGCGGCTGGAGGCGATCTATGCCCCGGTGTTCGCCGCGGCCTGGCGGCCCTGATGCCGCCGCCGGCCCCCGTCCGGCGGGCCGGCATTTCCCGCGCGGGGCCTTTCCCGCGTCCCTGCGCCCCCGTGCCGGCTTGCGTTTGCCCCGCGATCATGCACCCTGACGGCACAAGCGAAAGGGGTTGCGGATGTACAAGCATATTCTGATTGCCACCGATGGTTCGGAACTCGCGCTCAGGGGGCTGCGGCAGGGGCTGGGTCTGGCGCGGCTGGCCGGGTCCAAGGTCACGGTGCTGACGGTGATCGAGCCGCTGCGTCCGCAGGTCGCCCAGGCCGCGCAGATGGCGGGAATCGAGGATCCTGTCGGCCGCTACGACCTTCAGGTCGATGAGATGATGAAGGAACGCCTGGCCACCATCCAGGCCGAGGCCGCCGAGCAGGGCGTGACCATCGAGCCGATCCATGAGGTCGATGATTCCCCCGCCGAGGCCATTCTGCGCGCCGCCAACCTGCACGGCTGCGACCTGATCGTGATGTCCTCGCACGGGCGGCGCGGCTTGCAGAAGCTGCTGCTGGGCAGCCAGACCTCGGAAGTGCTGGTCAAGACCACTGTGCCGGTGCTGGTGGTGCGCTAAGGCGCGCCCCGCACAGGCAGCGGCAAGGGGGGAACGGCACATGGCCGGGCGGATCGCGGTGATCGGGTCGAACAACGTCGATCTGGTGACCACCGTCGCCCGGTTGCCCGCGCGCGGCGAGACGCTGGCGGGGACCGGGTTTTCCACCGGCTTTGGTGGCAAGGGCGCCAACCAGGCGGTGGCGGCGGCGCGGCTGGGATCAAAGGTGACGATGATCGCCCGCACCGGCGACGACGGGTTCGGGCGCGACATGCGCCGCAACCTTGACGCCGCCGGCATCGACCTGACCCATGTAATCACCGCGCCGGGGCTGCCGAACGGCATCGCCTCGATCTTTGTCGAGCCTTCGGGTGAAAACGCCATCGTCATCGTGGCCGGGGCGAATGGCGCGCTGTCGCCCGCCGACGTGGATCGCGCCGCGGAGGATCTGGCAGGCTGCGACCTGATCCTGCTGCAACTCGAAGTGCCGCTGGACACCGTCTATCACGCGGTCGCCGTGGCGGCGCGGCTGGGGGTGCCGGTGATCCTGAACCCCGCCCCTGCCGCGCCGGGGCTGGATCTCGCGCGGCTGCGCGGGCTGGCATGGATCTGCCCGAACGAGACCGAGCTGGCGCAGCTGACCAACCTGCCGGTGGACACCGCAGCCCAGATCGAAGCCGCGGCACGCGCGCTGTTCGCGCAAGATCTGGGCAACGTGGTGGTGACGCTGGGCGCGCGCGGCGCGTTGCTGGTCACGGCCTCGGGCTGCGTGCCGGTTCCGGCGCTGCCGGTCACCCCGGTCGATACTACCGGCGCGGGCGACGGTTTCGTCGGCGCCTTTGCGCATTACCTCGCGGCGGGCCAGCCGGCCGGGCAGGCGCTGCGCCTTGCCTCGGCCTATGCGGCGCTGTCGGTGACCCGGCCGGGGGCGCAGTCCTCTTACGCGACGCAGGATGAGTTCGCGGCCTTCCTTGCCGTTCAGCCCACCACCATCCAGTCCTGATCCCAGCGGTATTCTTCCAGATTCGGGCCGTCCGCGCAGCGGTCCACCACCGCAAACAGCCCCGGGTCGCCCAAGGGCGTCAGCACCCCGTGCCAAGCCCCGCGCGCCAGATTGATCCCCTGCCCCGGCGCCGCCACAAAAGCCAGCGGCCGGCCCGGGCGCCCGCCTTCATCCGGCGCCACGATCACCAGGAACGGATTCTGCGTCATCGGCAGAAACGCCTGGCTGCCCAGCGGATGCCGCTCGACCAGCCGGAACCGATAGGGCAGCCGCACCGATTCCGACCGAAAGACCGAGACCCCTGCCCGGCCCTCGACATCCAGCGTCGCGCGGTCGTGCCAGCGCCCGCAGCGCCCCTCGTTGATCAGCCGGTCGGGGGGGCCGGCGGCCTCGATCACCTGGCCCCAGGGCGCGAACGCCTGCGCGCTCAGGGGCCAGGCCCGGATGATACGATCGTCGTGCATGTATCCTCGCTTATCATTCTTTCGCGAAACGATAAGCTGAATGTTGCCGTGGCTGCTGTCCAGCACCCGGCGTCCTGCCGTATCACGGGGACAAGCAATCTTGAGGGGGGACCATGGCCGGCTATCTGACCACCCATGTGCTGGACACCGCGCGGGGTCGGCCCGCCGCGGGGCTGCGCATCACGCTTTACGCGCTGGACGGCGAACGCCGCCAGTTGCGCGAACTTGTCACCAACGCCGACGGGCGCACCGACGGCCCGATCCTGCCCGAGGCCGAGTTCCGCCCCGGCCGCTACGAGCTGCTGTTCCATGTCGGCGAATGGCTGGACGGGCTGGACGACGACACCCCCGCGCCGCGGTTCCTGGACGAGGTGCCGATCCGTTTCGGCATGGCCGAGCAGGATCATTACCACGTGCCGCTGCTGATCTCTCCCTACGGCTATTCCACCTACAGGGGCAGCTGAGATGGAGGGGATCATCCTGCACGACTGGGCGGCGCTGGCGATCCGCTGGGTTCATGTCGTCACTGCCATCGCCTGGATCGGGTCGAGCTTCTATTTCATCGCGCTGGACCTTGGCCTGCAAAAGGCCCCCGGCCTGCCGGACAAGGCGCATGGCGAGGAATGGCAGGTCCACGGCGGCGGCTTCTACCACATCACCAAATACCTGGTCGCGCCCGAGCGCCTGCCCGAGCACCTGACCTGGTTCAAATGGGAAAGCTACGCGACCTGGCTATCCGGCGCGGCGATGCTGATGGTGCTTTACTGGGCGCAGTCCGAGCTTTACCTGATCGACCCGGCCAAGCTGGCGCTGGCGCCGTGGGGGGCGATGCTGATCTCGGCGCTGTCGCTGGGGGCGGGCTGGGTGATCTACGACCACCTGTGCAAAAGCCGGCTGGGCGAGAACCCCACCGTGTTGATGCTGCTGCTGTTCGTGGCTTTGGTAGCGATGGCCTGGGGCTATGACCGGGTGTTCACCGGCCGCGCGGCACTGCTGCACCTGGGCGCGTTCACCGCCACGATCATGACCGCGAACGTGGCGATGATCATCATTCCCAACCAGAGGATCGTGGTCGCCGACCTCAAGGCCGGGCGGACGCCGGACCCGAAATACGGCCGTATCGCCAAGCTGAGGTCCACGCATAACAACTACCTGACGCTGCCGGTGGTGTTCCTGATGCTGTCGAACCACTATCCGCTGGCCTTTGCCAGCCGCTGGAACTGGCTGATCGCGGCGCTGGTGTTCCTGATGGGGGTGACGATCCGGCATTTCTTCAACACCATGCACGCGCGCAAGCCGGCGCCGTGGTGGACCTGGGGGGCGACCGTGGCGCTGTTTCTGGCCTGCGTGTTCCTGTCGGCGCAGGGCACCCAGCGGCTGGGGGACGAAGACCGCAGCCCCACCACCGCCGAGGCGCGGCTGATCGGTGATGCGCATTTCGGGCAGGTGCGCGATATCGTGCTGGGGCGCTGCTCGATGTGCCACGCAGCGGAACCCGGCTGGCCCGGCATCGCCACCGCGCCGAAGCGGGTGGTGCTGGAAACCGACGCCCAGATCGCCCGCCACGCGCGCGAGATCCTCCTGCAAGCCGGGCTGACCGATGCCATGCCCCCCGCCAACGCCAGTTTCATCGAGCCGCAGGAACGCGCCATCCTGCGCGCCTGGTTCGACAGCGCCGGCCGCGGCTGATCCGGCGCCGTGGCGACCGGGGGCTTTCCGCCCCCGGACCCCCGAGGGTATTTTTCCAGAAAGAAGCCCTGCCCCGTCCTGCCTTGCCCGGCTGTCCTGCGGGGGCGCGGGGCGGGGCAGCCTCCCTTACCCCAGCGCGCCCTTCAGCTCTCGTGCGGCAAAGTCGATGAACAGGCGCAGCTTGGGGTCTTGCAGGTCGCGGTGCGGGGTCAGCACGCCGAATTCGACGCTGACCGGGGGCGTCTTGGGCAGAACCTCGACCAGCCGCCCGTCCCGCAGCGCCGCGGCGACCTCGTATCGCGGGCGGTTGGCGATGCCGGTGCCGGCCAGCGCCCAGTCGGTCAGCACCTCGCCGTCGTCGGAATCGAACCCGCCCGCCACCGCCAGTTTTCGCGGCCCCTCGGGGGTTTGCAGCATCCAGTAATACTCGGGCGAGCGCGGAAAGCGCAGCAGCAGGCAGTTGTGGCGTTTCAGGTCCTCGGGCGCCTCGGGCGTGCCATGCTGCGCCAGATAGGCGGGCGAGGCCACCAGCACCCGCGGGCAATCGGCGATCTTGCGGCGGATCAGCGTCGAATCCTCGGGCTGTCCCAGGTAGAAGGCCAGGTCGATCGCGTCCTCGACGATGTTCACCACCCGGTCGGACAGGCGCAGTCGCACCTGCACCTCGGGGTTTTCGGCCACGAAGCGCGGCACCAGCGGCGCGACCAGTCGCCGCCCCGCCCCCAGCGGCGCCGATACCCGCATCGCCCCCAGCGGCGTGCCGGAATGGCTGGAGACCGCGGCCTCGGCCTCGTCCACCGCGGCCAGCACACGGCGCGCGTTGTCGTAAAGCACCTGCCCGATCTCGGTCGGGGTCAGCGTGCGGGTGGTGCGGTTCAGCAGCCGCGCGCCAAAGCGGCTTTCCAGGTCGCGGATCCGGGTCGAGGCGGCTGCGGGCGACAGCCGCATGTCGCGTCCGCCCGCGGTGATCGAGCCCAGCTCGACCACCCGCACGAACACCCTGAGGCTTTCCAGATAGGACATTTTCGCCCGCTTTTTCTTGAAATGGCATAAACTGTTCACGCGTGGAGGCGTTTTGTGCAAGCGGAAATATGCGCCATGCTGGGGCGCACTGATGAAAGGCGGCAGTTCCCAAGATGATCCGTTTCCTGCTCAACGATACCGAGATCCGCCTGACCGAGGCCGGGCCGGACGACACGCTGCTGGACTTCCTGCGGCTGGGGCGCGGCCTGACCGGCACCAAGGAGGGCTGCGCCGAGGGCGACTGCGGCGCCTGCACGGTGCTGGTCGGGCGGCTGCACGGGGATGCGCTGGTCTACGAGCCGGTGAATGCCTGCATCCGCTTTCTTGCCTCTTGCCACCGCTGCCATGTCGTCACCATCGAGCATCTGCGCGGCGAAAACGGCGGGCTGCACCCGATCCAGCGCGCCATGGTCGAGCATCACGCCAGCCAGTGCGGTTTCTGCACGCCGGGCTTCGTCATGGCGCTTTACGGGCTGTGGATGGCAAATCCCGACCCGGACGCGGTGCAGGTGGAAACTGCGTTGCAGGGCAATCTGTGCCGCTGCACCGGCTATGCGCCGATCATCCGGGCGGCACTGGCGGCGGCGCTGGCCGGCGGGCAGTTGCAGGATTTCCTGACCGTCGAGCGTGACGCGGTGCGCGCGAGGCTTTCCGCCATGCCCGCGGGGGCCGAGGTTTCCCGCGGTGACGAACGCGCCATCCTGCCCGCCGACAGCGATGCCCTTGCCCTTGCGCTGCTGGACCATCCCAAGGCCAGCATCGTTGCCGGGGCGACCGACGTCGGGCTGTGGGTGACGAAGCAGATGCGCGCGATTTCCCCCGCCATCTTCATCGGCCATCTGCTGAAGGGGATCGAAGTCACCGCCGATGAAATCCGCATCGGCGCCGGCGCGACCTATTCCGAGTTCCTGCCCGTAATCCGCAAGCATCTGCCGCAGGCCGAGGATTACATCCAGCGCATCGGTGGCTGGCAGGTGCGCAACGCCGGCACCATCGGCGGCAATATCGCCAACGGCTCGCCCATCGGGGAAACCCCGCCGCTGCTGATCGCGCTGGGCGCGCGGATCGTGCTGCGCCGGGGCGATGCGCGGCGCGAACTGCCGCTTGAGGAGTTCTTTATCGCCTACGGGCAGCAGGACCGGGCCGAGGGCGAGTTTCTGGAAACCGTGGTGATCCCGAAACCGGGGGATGCGCTGGTCGCGGCCTACAAGGTGTCGAAGCGGCAGGCATCCGACATCTCGGCGGTGGCGGCGGGGTTCTGCATCCGGCTTGACGGCGGGGTCATCGCCGATGCCCGCGTGGCGTTCGGCGGCATGGCGGGCACTCCGTTGCGCGCGCGGGCGGCAGAATCCGCGCTGCTCGGCCAGCCCTTCGCCGCCGCCAGTTTTCAGGCCGCGGCCGCCGCCGTGCGAGGCGATTTCACCCCGCTGGACGATTTCCGGGCCAGCGCCGACTATCGCCGGATGATTGCGGGCAATCTGTTCCGCCGCTTCTGGCTGGAACATCAGGGGCCGAGGGATCGCGACACCGACATTCCCGTCCGGCTGGACCGGGCGCTGGGGGGCTGACCATGAAACACGAACATCTGAGCGCGCCACCCGTGGACACGCCACATGAATCGGCGTGGCGGCATGTGACGGGAACGGCGGATTACACCGACGACCTGGTGCTGCCGCAGGGCGCGCTGCATGCCTATCTGGGGCTGTCCTCGGTCGCGCACGGGCGTATCCTGTCGATGGACCTGACGGCCGTGCGCGCCGCGCCCGGGGTGATCGACGTGCTGACCGCCGACGACGTGCCGGGCCGCAACGACGTCAGCCCGATCGGCGCCGGCGACGACCCGATCCTTGCCCCCGGCATCGTGCGCTTTCATGGCCAGCCGGTGTTTGCGGTGATCGCCCATACCCGCGACCAGGCCCGCCGCGCGGCGGCGCTGGCGCGGATCGACTACGAGCCGCTGCCCCATGTGCTGGACCCGCTGGCGGCGCTGGCGGCGGGGGGCGATCTGGTGGTGCCCGGCATGACCCTGCGCCGGGGCGACGCCGCCGCGGCACTGGCCGCCGCCCCCCGGCGGCTTGCGGGCCGCTTTGCCATCGGCGGGCAGGATCATTTCTATCTGGAGGGCCAGATCGCGCTGGCGATCCCGAACGAAGAGGAAATGACCATCTTCACCTCGACCCAGCACCCGACCGAGGTGCAGCACATGGTCGCCCACGCGCTGGACGTGCCGGCCAACGCGGTGGTGGTGAACGTGCGCCGGATGGGCGGCGGGTTCGGCGGCAAGGAAACCCAGATGAACCTGTTCTGCTGCGTGGCTGCCATCGCCGCGCGCAAGTGGAACCGCGCCGTCAAGCTGCGCCCCGACCGTGACGACGACATGATCGCCACCGGCAAGCGCCATGATTTCGTGGTGGATTACGGCGTCGGCTTTGACGATTCCGGCCGCATCCTTGCGGTGACGGGCGACTGGTATGCGCGCTGCGGGTTTTCGGCCGATCTGAGCATGGCGGTCACCGACCGGGCGCTGTTTCACGCCGACAACGCCTATTACTATCCGGACGTAGAGCTGCGCTCGCACCCGCTGCGCACCAACACCGTGTCGAACACCGCATTCCGCGGCTTCGGCGGCCCGCAGGGGGTGATCGTGGCCGAGCGGATCATCGAGGAAATCGCCTATGCCACCGGGCAGGACACTCTGGCCGTGCGCAAGGCGAACCTGTATCGCGACGGCCAGCCCACCCCCTATCACCAGCCGGTCGAGGACATGATCCTGCCGCGCATCTTCGACGAACTCGAAGCATCCTGCGACTATGCCGCCCGCCGGCAGGCCGTGCTGGATTTCAACGCGCGGATGCAGGCTGCCGGAGGTCCGATCCGGCGCGGCATCGCGCTGACCCCGGTCAAGTTCGGCATCAGCTTCACTGCTACGCATTTCAACCAGGCCGGCGCGCTGGTGCATGTCTATACCGACGGCTCGATCCAGCTGAACCACGGCGGCTGCGAGATGGGACAGGGCCTGCACACCAAGATCGCGCAGGTGGTGGCCGAGGCGTTCCAGGTGGGTCTTGACCGCATCCGGGTGACAAAGACCACGACCGAGAAGGTGCCGAATACCTCGGCCACGGCGGCGTCCTCGGGGACCGATCTCAACGGCATGGCGGCGCTGGACGCGGCCAACCAGATCAAGGCGCGGCTGGTGGATTTCCTGTGCAAGGCCAGGGACGCGACGCCCGAGGAAATCCGCTTTGTCCCCGATCACATCGTGGTCCGGGACGAGAGCATCAAGTTTTCCGAGGTCGTGCAGATGGCCTATCTGGCCCGGGTGCAACTGTCGGCGGCGGGGTTCTATGCGACGCCGAAGATCCACTGGAACCGCGCGCAGGGCTCGGGGCGGCCGTTCTATTACTTTGCCTATGGCGCCGCCTGCGCCGAGGTCTCGGTCGATACGCTGACCGGGGAATATGTGATCGAGCGCGCGGATGTGCTGCATGATGTGGGGCGGTCCATCAACCCGGCGCTGGACATCGGCCAGATCGAAGGCGGCTTCGTGCAGGGCGCCGGCTGGCTGACCAGCGAGGAACTGGTCTGGGACGCGGCGGGTCGGCTGCGCACCCACGCGCCCTCGACCTACAAGATCCCGCTGGCCTCGGACCGGCCCAAGGTCTTCAACGTGGCGCTTGCCGACTGGTCGGTGAACCGCGAGCCCACGATCAGGCGGTCGAAAGCGGTGGGCGAGCCGCCCTTCATGCTGGGAATTTCGGTGTTCGAGGCGATCGGCCATGCGCTGGCCTCACTCGCAGGCTACCGCGAATGTCCACGGCTGGACGCGCCCGCGACGCCGGAGCGGGTGCTGATGGCGGCGGAGCGGCTGCGCGGCGGGGCGCCGGGGTTGCAGGACAGGTGACCGCGATGCCCCTTTCCCCGGATATTCCTGCCGAAAACCCCGCCATGCTTTCCGCCACGATCCGCGTCCGCATCACCCGCGCCCGCGGCTCGACCCCGCGCGAGGCGGGGGCCGAGATGCTGGTCGGGCGCGACACCACCACGGGCAGCATCGGCGGCGGGCAACTGGAATATCTGGCCATCGACCGCGCCCGGCAGATGCTGGCGCGGGACGAGGCACGGGCGGTGATGGACGTGCCGCTGGGCCCCGAGATCGGCCAGTGCTGCGGCGGGAGGGTGGAACTGATTCTGGACCGCGGCCCCGCCAGCCCGCCGCCCCCGCGCCCCGCGGTGCTGATCTTCGGCGCCGGTCACGTCGGGCGGGCGCTGGCCCGCGCCATGCTGCCGCTGCCGGTTTCGGTGCGGCTGATCGACCCGCGCGCGGCGGAACTGGCGCTGGCCCCCGGCGTGCCGCAGACCCTGACCCCGCTGCCCGAGGCCGAGGTCCGCCGCGCCCCCTCTGGCGCCGCCCATGTCGTCGTCACCCATGACCACGCGCTGGATTTCCTGATCGCGGCCGAGGCGCTGTCCCGCCGCGACGCCGCCTATGTCGGCATGATCGGCAGCGCCACCAAGCGCGCCGGTTTCGCCCGTTTCGCCCGCCCCCGCGGCATCGACCCCGCCGGCTTGACCTGCCCGATCGGCGCGGGCATCCGCGACAAGCGCCCCGAGGTGATCGCCGCCTTTACCGCCGCCGAGATCATGGCCCGGCTGCTGCCCGTCCGCGCCCCCGTTCCTGCCTGAGCCGCCGCCCCGCAACCCTCGCCTGACATGAAGGTTTCCCGATGAAGACCCTGATCCGCGGCCGCGTGCTGAGCTTTCACGCCGATCCGGCAGATACCGCAGACAACCACCGTTTCTGGGAAAACGGCGCCATCCTGGTGCAGGACGGCCGCATCATCGCCGTGGGCGACCATGCCGATGTCCGCGACGCGGCGGCGGTCGAAATCGACCACCGTCCGCATATCGTCATGGCCGGCTTCATCGACCCGCATATCCATTTCCCGC
Organism: Alphaproteobacteria bacterium; assembly: GCA_036678445.1. Lineage (GTDB taxonomy): Bacteria > Pseudomonadota > Alphaproteobacteria > Rhodobacterales > Rhodobacteraceae > Paracoccus. The sequence continues at coordinate 7,281 of JAZIHR010000040.1, read as the reverse complement.
AGGTGCAGGTGGTCGCCGCCTGGGCGGCCGAACTGCTGGACTGGCTGAACGAGCACACCTTCCCGATCGAGGCCCAGTATCGCGACCCCGCCCATGCCTCCCGCATGGCCGGGGCGTTCCTGGACCAGTTGATCCTGAACGGCACCACCACCGCCTGCGCCTTCGGCTCGGTCCACAAGGCCAGCGCCGAGGCGCTGTTCGCGGCGGCGGAATCGCGCGGCATGGCGCTGCTGGCCGGCAAGGTGATGATGGACCGCAACGCGCCGGGCGCTGTGCTTGACGACGCGCAATCGTCCTATGACGACAGCCGCGCGCTGATCGGCCGCTGGCACGGGCGCGGACGGCTGGAATACGTGATCACGCCGCGCTTTGCGATCACCTCGACCCCCGAACAGCTGCGCGCGGCCGGCACGCTGGCGGCCGAGAACCCCGGCATGGTGATCCAGACCCACCTGAGCGAGAACCGCGCCGAGATCGAACTGACCCTGCAACTTTACCCCGGCGCGCAGGACTATCTGGATATCTACGACCGCTTCGGCCTGCTGGGGCCGCGCAGCCTGATGGGGCATTCGATCCACCTGAGCGGCCGGGAAACCGCGCGCATGGCCGAAACCGGGACGCGGGCGATCCACTGTCCGACCTCGAACCTGTTCCTGGGCTCGGGGCTGTTCGACGACCACGCCATGCGGGCGGCGGGGGTGGTGACCGGGGTCGCCACCGACATCGGCGGTGGCACCGACTGGTCGATGCTGGCGACGCTGGCCGAGGCCTACAAGATCGCGCAGCTGCGCGGGCGGCGGATGCACCCGCTGGCGGCGTTCCACTGGGCCACCCGCGGCAACGCGCTGGCGCTGGGGATCGGGGACCGGGCCGGCAGTGTCCAGCCCGGTCGCTTTGCCGATCTGGTGGTGCTGGACCCGCGCGCGACGTCGGCAATGCGGCTGCGCCACGACAAGGTGGACAGCCTGATGCAGGAACTGTTCATCTTGCAGGTGATGGGCGACGACCGCGCGGTGGTGGAAACCTATGTCGCCGGGCGGCCGCTGAAATCCGCGCTGGCCGGCGCGGGGCATTAGGCCGGATCGCTGGACGCGGCGGGCCCCGGCTGCCACAACAGGGTGACGGCCGCCGCCCTTGATGCGGTGCCCCCGCCGCCGCAACAGGGACGCAACCATGAACGACTCAGCCCCCCTCCAACACCCGTCCTTCCGCGATTCCGTCGACCAGATGTTCACCCGCGCCGCGCGGCTGCTGGACCTCGGTCCCGGGCTGGAAGAAAAGATCCGGGTCTGCAACTCGACCTATGTCGTGCGCTTCGGCGTGCGGCTGCGCGGGCGGATCCATACCTTTACCGGCTATCGCTCGGTCCATTCCGAACATCACGAGCCGGTCAAGGGCGGCATCCGCTACGCCCCCAACGTCGATCAGGACGAGGTCGAGGCGCTGGCCGCGCTGATGACCTATAAATGCTCGCTGGTGGACCTGCCCTTCGGCGGCGCCAAGGGCGGGCTGTCGCTGAACCCCCGCGACTGGTCCGAGGACGAGCTGGAAAAGATCACCCGCCGCTTCACCTATGAACTGTCGCGGCGGCGCCTGATCTCTCCCAGCCAGAACGTGCCGGCCCCCGACATGGGCACGGGCGAACGGGAAATGGCGTGGATGGCCGACGCCTACAAACGCCTGCACCCCGAGGACATCGACGCCCGCGCCTGCGTGACCGGCAAGCCGCTGGGCCTGGGCGGCATCGCCGGCCGGGTCGAGGCGACCGGCCGCGGGGTGCAATACGCCCTGCGCGAGATCTTCCGCACCCCCGAGGTGCTAGAGGCCGCGGGGCTGTCGGGCAGCCTTGAGGGGCAGCGCATCGTCGTGCAGGGCCTGGGCAACGTCGGCTTCCACGCCGCGCAGTTCCTGTCGACCGAGGATGGCGCCCGCATCGTCGCGGTTTCAGAACGCGACGGGGCGGTGACCAACCCCGACGGGCTGGACATCGCCAGCCTGCGCGAACATCTGCGCGAAACCGGCGGCGTGCGCGGCTTTGCCGGCGGGACGTTCCTTGCCGATTCCGCCGCGGCGCTGGCGCTCGACTGCGACATCCTGATCCCCGCGGCGATGGAGGGCGCGATCCACGCCGGCAACGCCGGGCAGATCCGGGCCAGGCTGGTGCTCGAGGCCGCCAACGGCCCCACCACCGCCGAGGCCGACCGCATCCTGCGCGAACGCGGAGTAGTGATCGTCCCCGACCTTTACGCCAATGCCGGGGGCGTGACGGTCAGCTATTTCGAATGGGTCAAGAACCTGCAACAGATCAGCTTCGGCCGGCTGGAACGGCGCCTGGAAGAACACCGCCACCAGATGCTGGTCGAGGAACTGGAACGGCTGTCCGCCGACCGTGGCCTCGGCTGGTCCCTTTCCGAGGGTTTCAAGCAGAAATACCTGCGCGGGGCCGGGGAACTTGAACTGGTGCGGTCTGGGCTGGACGACACGATGCGCGCCGCATTCCAGCAGATGGTGACCACGCGCCTGGACGACAGCCGCATCCCCGACCTGCGCACCGCCGCCTACATGGTCGCGATCCGGCGCATCGCGGCAAGCTACGACGCGCTGGGACTGTAACGCCGCCGCAAGCGGGGGTTTTCCACCCCCGCACCCCCGGAGGATATTTGAAACCGCCCGAACTGCCCTGCCGGCTTCGGGCGGTCCGAAATATCCTCGGGGGGAGGCGCCGGCACGGCGACGGGGGGCAGACAGCCCCCTGCGGCGCCGACGTCTTCGCGACGGTGGCCTGCACAACTGCGGCTTGCGTCTGCTGCCACTGACGCTATACTTCCACACAACGCTCGTTGGGGCGCCCCGCGCGGGGCTGAGATGTGCCAGGCACAGCACCCATCGAACCTGATCCGGGTCATGCCGGCGAAGGGAACGGGCAGTGTCGCATCCTCAGATGCGCCATCTCTCCTTTCCTGTCCGCTCGTGCGTTGGCCCCAGCATGGGGGAAGACGATTTGAGCAAGCAAACAGCCATCGCGCTGACCATCGCCGGGTCGGACAGCGGCGGCGGCGCCGGCATCCAGGCCGATCTCAAGAGCTTTTCCGCGCTGGGCGTCTATGGCGCCAGCGTTCTGACCGCGATCACCGCCCAGAACACCCGCACGGTGGCGCTGGTCGAACCGGTGTCGCCCGCGATGATCCGCGCCCAGATCGAGTCCGTGCTGGACGATCTCGCGGTCGGCGCGATCAAGATCGGGATGCTGGGCACCGCCGAGGCCACGGCGGCGGTGGCCGGGGCGCTGGCGGGTCGCGACCTGCCCATCGTGCTGGACCCGGTGATGATCGCCAAGTCCGGCGACCGGCTGATCCAGAATGACGCTATCGCCGCGCTGTGCGAACTGCTGCTGCCGCGCGCCACCGTGCTGACCCCGAACCTGCCCGAGGCCGCCCGCCTGCTGGGCCGCATGGTCGCCACCGACCCCACCGAGACCGAGGCTCAGGGCCGCGCGCTTGCCGCGCTTGGTGCCGATTGGGTGCTGATGAAGGGCGGCCATGCCGAGGGCGGCGCCTGCACCGACCTGCTGGTGGGGCCGGAACGCCACGATTTCACCGCGCCCCGCATCGCCACAAGGAACACCCACGGCACCGGCTGCTCACTGTCCTCGGCCATCGCTGCCGGGCTGGCGCAGGGGCTGGCGGTTCCTGAAGCGGTTGCCCGCGCCCATTCCTGGCTGCACGGCGCCATCGCGGCCGCCGACCGGCTGGCGGTCGGCCATGGCCACGGGCCGGTGCATCACTTCCATCAATGGTGGCAGGAATGAGCACGCATTACACCGTGCTGGGCGCCGGGGTGCTGGGCCTGTGCGTCGCGACCGAACTGGCCGGGCGCGGCCACGCGGTGACGCTGGTCGACCCCGCGCTTGGCCCCGGCACCCATGGCTGTTCCTGGTGGGCGGGCGGGATGCTTGCGCCCTGGTGCGAATTCGAGAACGCCGAGGAACCCGTGCTGCGCCACGGCCAGTCCGCCATCGGCTGGTGGGACCGCAACGCCGGCGGCGTCACCCGCAAGGGCACGCTGGTGCTGGCGCTGGGGCGCGACCGGGCCGAACTCGACCGCTTTGCCCGCCGCACCCATAACTACGACGAGATCGGCGGCAACCGGCTGGCGGAACTGGAACCCGACCTCGCCGGCCGCTTCGACCGCGGGCTGTTCTTCGCGGCCGAGGCGCATCTGGACCCCCGCACCGCCATGGCCGGGCTGCAAGCGCGGCTGTCCGAACGCGGCATCGCCATTGCCGCCGAACCGCCCGAGGACCCCGGCCAGATCATCGACTGCCGCGGGCTTGCCGCCCGCGACATCCTGCCCGACCTGCGCGGCGTGCGGGGCGAGATGCTGGTGCTGCGCTGCCCCGGCGTGACGCTGCAACGCAGCGTGCGGCTGCTGCATCCGCGAGTGCCGATCTACCTGGTTCCGCGCGAAGGCGGCATCTTCATGCTGGGCGCGACGATGATCGAAAGCGACCGGCGCGGGGTGGTGACGGCGCGCTCGGTGCTGGAACTGCTCAGCGCCGCCTATGCGCTGCACCCCGGCTTCGGCGAGGCCGAGATCCTTGAGCTGGGCGCCGATGCGCGCCCGGCCTTCCCCGACAACCTGCCCCGGATCGGACGGGCGGCGGATGGCCGGCTTTATGCCAACGGCCTGTATCGCCACGGCTACCTGCTGGCCCCCGCGGTTGCCATGCAGCTGGCCGACCACATCGACACGGGCGACAAACCGGAGTTCTGGCATGATCCTGACGATCAACGGTGAGCGGCGCGACCTGAACGCCGCAACGGTGGCCGAGGCATTGGCGGCGCTGGACATGGGCGACGCCCGCGTGGCCACTGCCCTGAACGGCGATTTCGTCCCCGCCGCGGCGCGGGGGGAAACAGTGCTGTCGCCCGGCGACGCACTGGAAATCGTCGCGCCGATGCAGGGGGGCTGAAATGCCGGTCTTTTACGGCAAGCACATCGCCTCGCCGCTGATGCTGGGCACGGCGCAATACCCCAGCCCGGCGATCCTCGCGGATGCCTTCCGCGCCTCGGGCGCCGGCATCGCCACCGTATCCTTGCGGCGCGAGGCCGGCGGCGGGCAGGATTTCCTGCGGCTGGTCGAGGGCCTGGGCGCCACGATCCTGCCCAACACCGCCGGCTGCCATTCCGTCAAGGAAGCCGTGACCACCGCGCAGATGGCGCGCGAACTGCTGGGCACCGACTGGATCAAGCTCGAGGTGATCGGCCATTCCGACCTGCTGTCGCCCGACGTGTTTGCGCTGGTCGAGGCCGCGGCGGAACTGTCCGCGCAGGGCTTCAAGGTCTTTCCCTACTGCACCGAGGACCTGTCGGTCGCCGAACGGCTGCTGCGGGCGGGGTGCGAGGTGCTGATGCCCTGGGGCGCGCCCATCGGCTCGGGGTTGGGGCTGAACAACCCGCACGGGCTGCGGGCGCTGCGCGCCGCCTTCCCCGAGGTTCCGCTGGTGGTCGACGCCGGTATCGGCCGCCCCAGCCACGCCGCAAGCGCGATGGAGCTGGGCTTTGACGCGGTGCTGCTGAACACCGCCGTCGCCAGGGCCGGCGACCCGGTGGCGATGGCACGCGCCATGGCGCAGGCGGCCATGGCGGGCCGCGCCGCCTACCTCGCCGACCCGATCGAACCGCGCGAGATGGCGGCCCCCTCGACCCCCGTCATCGGCAAGGCGTTTCTGCAATGACCCCCGCTTCCCTGCCGCCGCCTGCCGGCCAAAGCCCGTTCTCCATTACGAAAATATCCTCCGGGGGTCCGGGGGTGGAAAACCCCCGGTGCAACGCTGCTGAAAGAGCCGGACCATGACCCTGCCCCGCTTTTACCCGATCTTCGATACCGCCGACTGGGTGGAACGCGCGCTGGCGGCCGGGGTGCGCATGGTGCAGCTGCGCATCAAGGACACGCCCGAACCCGCGCTGCGCGCCGAGATTGCCCGCGCCCGCGACCTGTGCCGCGCGGCCGGGGCCACCCTCGTCGTCAACGACCACTGGCAGCTTGCCGTTGAATTGGGCTGCGACTGGCTGCATCTGGGGCAAGAGGATCTCGACACGGCCGACCTGCCCGCGATCCGCGCGGCAGGGCTGCGGCTGGGGGTGTCCACCCATGACGGGGCGGAACTCGACCGGGCGCTGTCGGTCGGCCCCGATTATGTGGCGCTGGGGCCGGTCTGGCCGACGATCCTGAAAAAGATGCCCTGGGCGCCGCAGGGGCTGGACCGCGTGACGGACTGGAGGCACCGCGTCGGCGACCTGCCGCTGGTCGCCATTGGCGGGCTGACCCCGGAACGCGGCCGCGCGGCGCTGGACGCCGGCGCGGATGTGGTCGCGGCGGTGACCGACATCACCCTGCACCCCGACCCCGAAGCGCGGATGCGGGAATGGCTGGAGATCGTGGAATGAGCGGTCCGGAGGGCTTCACCCCGGCGACCGGGGGGGGCACACTCCCGGCCCCCCGTGGGACATTTCCTGACAGGGAAGAACGGCACATCCGGCAGATGGTGCTGCCCGAGGTCGGGGCCGAGGGGCAGGCGCGGCTGCGCGCCGCGCGGGTGCTGGTGGTCGGCGCGGGCGGGCTGGGGTCTCCGGCGATCATGTATCTGGTCGGGGCCGGGATCGGGGCGCTGACCGTCGTCGATGCCGATGTGGTCGAACTGGGCAACCTGCACCGCCAGCCGATCCACGCCGGACGCGTCGGCATGGGCAAGGCAGAATCCGCCGCGGCCTTTGCCGCCGCGCTGGACCCCGGGGTGCAGCTGCGGGCGCTGGCCGGGCGGCTGACCCCGGCCAATGCCCCGGCGCTGGTCTCAGGCTGCGACGTGGTGCTGGATTGCGCCGACAGTTTCGCGGTGGGCCTGATCCTGTCCGACGCCTGCATGGCGGCAGAGGTGCCGCTGGTGTCCGCCTCGGCGCTGGGGCTTGGCGGCTATGTCGGCGGGTTCTGCGGTGGTGCGCCCAGCCTGCGGGCGGTGTTTCCCGACCTGCCCGACCGCGCCGCCACCTGCGCCACCGCCGGGGTTCTGGGGCCGGTCGTTGCCATGCTGGGCACGATGCAGGCGCAGATGGCGCTGGAAATCCTGCTGGGGCTGGCGCCCTCGCCCTTGGGGCGATTGCTGACGCTGGCGCCGGGGCTGCGCTGGGGGGGCTTTCGCTTCGACGGCGCGCCCGAGCCGCAATCAGGGTTCCGCTTCATCGACACGGGCGAGATCGCCCCGGGGGATTTCGTCCTCGACC
>JAZIHR010000039.1:0-21014 GCA_036678445.1 Alphaproteobacteria bacterium | reverse complement strand
CTCGGGGGCAGCGGTGGTTTCGGGGGTGGCCGCAGGCGGGGTCTCGGGCTGGGCCTCGGATTGCGCGAAAGCGCCCGCAAGGGGCGCCATGGCGATCAGGGCCGCCAGAACTACAGAGGTTGTGCGAGCCATGTCTTTTCCTTTCGGCAGAACGCGCTCGCGCTGTAGCATGGCCGCGCCATCTTGTCAGCGCCCGTGCCGGGGGGCGGAATAACCTTTGCGTGCAAGGGGATTGCGTCGGTTCTTGCGCCGGTTTTCCGCTGTCGCGGCAGCGTGACGGGCAGGGCCGTCCCAAGAATCCAAAGGCCGGAATATAAACGGGGAATGAAGCCCCGAGGCCACATTCCCCGTCCGTCCCTGTCGGACCGGCGGTTTATTTCCTGCGACGTTAGGCTTGGTTATGCGGCACGTCAACTGCCTGAAAAGACAGGTTGTTAGACATGCGCGGCCCTGCCGGGCGGGGTTTCGGGCGGATGCGCGAAAGCTCTGGCGGTGCAGGGGGGCTGCGTTATGCTGGGCCGCATATGCGGGGTCCAAGACAGGCCCGCGCCCCCTTTTCGCGTGAACCGCCCGAAGGATTGCAAGTGACCGACCAGCCGATTCCGTCCAGCGCCCCGACCGAAAGCCCTGCTGGCAATCCCGCCGAGAACCCTGCCGACAACCCCGGCCCGGCCGCTGCCCCGCAGGTGCTGGCGGACCTTGCCGCCGGCACGATCTTTGTCGGCGGCGGGGCCGAAGCCTATGCCACCCCGCAGACCCTTCTGCTGAAATACGCCAACCGCCACGGGCTGATCGCCGGCGCCACCGGCACCGGCAAGACCGTCACCTTGCAGACGCTGGCGGAATCGCTGTCGCTGGCCGGGGTGCCGGTGGTGCTGGCCGACGTCAAGGGCGACCTGGCCGGGATGGCGCTGCCGGGGGGCGGCAACCCCAAGCTGCTGCAACCCTTTGCCGAGCGCGCCGCCCGGATCGGGGCTCCGCTGGATTATCGTGGCTTTCCCGTCACCTTCTGGGATGTCTGGGGCGAGCAGGGGCACCCGGTCCGCACCACTCCGGCCGAGATGGGGCCGCTGCTGCTGTCGCGGCTGATGGACCTGACCCCGGCACAGGAAGGGGTGCTGAACATCGCCTTTCGCGTCGCCGACGAACAGGGCCTGCCCGTCGCCGACATGAAGGACTTGCAGGCGATGCTGCTGTGGGTCGGGCAGAACGCGCGCGAGCTGTCGCTGCGCTATGGCAATGTCGCCACCGCCTCGGTCGGGGCGATCCAGCGGGCGCTGCTGGTGCTGGAACAGCAGGGCGGCGACCGGCTGTTCGGGGAACCGGCGCTGGAACTGGCGGACCTGATGCGGCTGGATGCCTCGGGGCTGGGGATGGTCAATATCCTGGCCGCCGACCGGCTGATGCAGTCGCCGCGGCTGTATTCCACGCTGCTGCTGTGGCTGCTGTCGGAACTGTTCGAGAAGCTGCCCGAGGTCGGCGACCCCGACAAGCCGCGGCTGGCGTTCTTTTTCGACGAGGCGCATCTGCTGTTCGACCGCGCCCCCCGCGCGCTGGTCGAAAAGATCGAGCAGGTGGCGCGGCTGGTGCGATCCAAAGGGGTCAGCGTCTGGTTCATCACCCAGAATCCCGCCGATCTGCCCGACCCGGTGCTGGGCCAGCTTGGCAACCGTGTCCAGCACGCGCTGCGTGCCTTTACCGCCAAGGACCAGCGCGCGCTGCGGATGGCGGCCGAGAATTACCGCGCAAACCCGGCATTCGACACTTCCGACGCCATCCAGCATGTCGGCACGGGCGAGGCGGTAACCTCGTTCCTGGGGGCCAAGGGCGCGCCGGGGGTGGCCGAGCGCACGCTGATCCGGCCGCCGCTGTCGCAGCTGGGCCCGATCACGGATGCCGAGCGGGCGCGGGTGATGCAGCTGTCGCCGCTGGGGCTGAAATACGACACCACCATCGACCGCGATTCCGCCCATGAGATGCTGGCCCGCCGCACCGAGGCCGCCGCCCGCGCCGCCGCCGGGTCCGATACGGTCGCCGGGCCCGATGCGGCGGGGGAAGGTCATTCGCGCGGCCGGCGCTATCAGCCGGAAACCGGGGCGGCGCGCAAGCCGGCTGCCCCGCGGCGCGGGGATTCCATGCTGGAAGCCTTTGGCAAGAGCATGGCGCGGCAGCTTGGCACCCGCTCGGGCCAGATCCTGGTACGCGGGATCCTGGGGTCGCTCAGCAGCAAACGTTAGGCGGCCCTCAGCCAGCCGCCCTCAACCGGGCGCGCGCAGCCGGGGGGCGGCTGGCCGCGCGGACGCCAGCCGCGTTTCGGCCAGGATCGCGACGATCAGCCGGACATGCTGCTGCATGTCATAGTCGGCCGCGCCCTCCAGCCGGGCGGTGTTCAGCCGATCCTCTTCCTCGCGCAGCAGCGGTAACGGCTGTGCCGGCAGCGTTTCGCAGCGCAGCACCCGGCGCAGGTCGCGGTCGCGCCGCCACAGTGCCTGCCCGGCGACTGCTGCCCGGACCAGAGTCGCCGGCCGGCGCAGTGTCGCGCCGACCGGGCGCGCGGGAAAGGCAAGGATGTTGGACATCACGCTCATGTTTCGGGTCTCCGGGATTCGGGCAGGTTTTGCTGGGCCTGATCCTGCACCCGATGCGCGGTTGTTGCGTAACCGGGCGATGCAGCGTCCGGTATGGTTAATGATCTTTAGGAAATCTTAGCCATTCGTCACCGATGTGATCCTGGACCTGTCCTTTTCGACAGGTTCAGGCCCAGGGCCGGCGTGGCCCAAGGATGACAGAGGACTAGACGACATGACCATATTGACGGGTGGTTTCTCGGGCGGGGCCGCCGTTCCGCTGTCCTGCGGAGCGGTGCCGCCCGGCAGCACGGCCGGACCGGATCGCGCGGGCGACGCAGGAACTGCGGCCGCTGCCCTTCCCGAGGACGCGCGGCTGTATCTGCGCCATGTGCAGGGGGGCGAATCGATCCGGTCGCTGGCACGGGAAACCGGGTGCCATGCCTCGACCATCCTGCGGCGCATCCGCAGGTTCGAAACCCGCCGCGACGATCCGCTGGTCGATCGCGCGGTGGAAACGGCGGGGGCGGGGCAGGGTGCGCCCTCTTCCGAAGATCTGGCCCAGTTGCGCCGCGCCCTGCGGCGGCTGGCGGAACCCGGCGCGGTGCTGGCGGTGGCCGAGGGGATGGACAAGGCGATCGTGACCCGCGCCGACATCCGCACCGCGATCCTCGACCGGCGGCTGGCCGAGATGCTGGCGCTGAACGGCTGGGTGACGCTGGTCGCGCAAGGCCGGATCACCCGTCACCGGATCAGTGCCGCCGGGCGGGCCGCGCTGAAATCCATGGCGACGGGGCGCGGGGCAGGGCTGCCCTCGCCACGCGATTTCGGCGATTCAGTGCCGGTCGACCGCCGCCCGGGGATGGAGGAAGCGCAGGCCCCCTATATCGCCCCCGGGCACAGTCCCGATCCGGCCCCCGACCACGGCCCGGCCGAGGCTCAGGCCCACCGGGTGATGGAAGAACGGGTGATGGACGCCCCCGAGGGCGGCACCCGCCGGATGCGGTTCAATGCCGCGGAAAGCCCGTTGCAGATGATGGCGCGGCGCCGCGATGCCAACGGGCAGCCATTCCTCGACCCCGGCATGGTGGCGGCGGGCGAGCGGCTGCGCGAGGATTTCGAGCTGGCCCAGATGGGCACCCGCATCACCCAGAACTGGGACGGGTTCATGACCGCCGGCATCGACGCCGGGTTCTTTCCCGGTGCGGGCGGCGGGTCCGAAGCGGCGCGCAGCCGCGTGGCCGAGGCGCTGCGAGAGCTTGGCCCCGGCATGGGCGACCTGGTGCTGCGGGTCTGCTGTTTCCTGGAGGGGATCGAGATGACCGAGCGCCGCCTGGGCTGGTCGGCCCGTTCGGGCAAGGTGGTGCTGCGGCTGGCGCTGATGCGGCTGGAGCGCCACTACCTGGAACGCTATGGCCGCGGCACCCCGATGATCGGCTGACCGCGAACGGACCCCGCCGCGCGCCGACCGCGCCGGGGCGGGCAAGACCCGCTCCGGCCCCAATGTCGCCGCTGGCGCCCGGTGATCAGGCGACGGCGCGGGACTTGTCGCGCAGATAGGCCAGGATCCTGTCGGGCGAGGATTCGCCATAGGGATCCTCGGTGTGGTTGTCGCATTTCCCCGGCTCAACGAACAGGTGCTCGACGACGCCGTCATCAATGATCGCCGCATAGCGCCACGAGCGGCAGCCGAAGCCCAGGTTGTCCTTGCGCACCAGCATCCCGACCTTTTCGGTGAACTCGCCCGAACCGTCCGGGATCACCTTGACGTGCCGCAGCTCTTGCGAGCGCGCCCACTGGTTCATCACGAAGGCGTCGTTGACCGACAGGCAGTAGATTTCGTCGATGCCCAGCTCGGCCATCTCGGCGGCGGCGGTCTCGAACTGGGGTAGCTGGTAGGTCGAGCAGGTGGGCGTAAAAGCCCCGGGCAGCGAAAACAGCACCACGCGCTTGCCCTTGAAATAGTCGCTGGTCGTCATCGCCTGCCAGCGGAACGGGTTCGGTCCCCCGATCTCGGCATCGCGGACGCGGGTCTGGAAGGTGACTTCGGGCAGTCTGTCGCCGGGCTTCATGCGCTGGTCCTCATCTCGTCGCGGCGCCGCGTTGCTGCGGCGCAGAATTTCATCATGTCCGTATCTGGGCCGGACGCGACGGTTGATCAACCCCTGCCAAGAGGATAGGCCGGTTCCGACAGACCCGCGCCCGCCAAGCCCGAAGGGATCTTCGATGTCCGACACGCCCCCGATCCTGCGACACCCCGAAAAGGCCCATCGCCCCGACCAGAGCCAGCCCCGCAAGCCGTCATGGATCCGGGTCAAGGCCCCGACCAGCCAGGGCTACAAGGACACGCGCGACATCCTGCGCGACAACCGCCTGTCCACCGTCTGCGAAGAGGCCGGCTGCCCCAATGTCGGCGAATGCTGGAGCGCGGGCCACGCCACCATGATGATCATGGGCGATATCTGCACCCGCGGCTGTTCCTTCTGCAATGTCACCACCGGCAAGCCCAATGCGCTGGACGTGTTCGAGCCGGGCCGCGTCGCCCATGCCGTCGCCACGCTGGGGCTGAAGCACGTGGTCATCACCAGCGTCGATCGCGACGACCTGGAGGATGGCGGCGCCGAGCATTTCGCCCAGACCATCCGCGCGATCCGCCACCGCTCGCCGGGGGCGACCATCGAGGTGCTGACCCCAGATTTCCTGAAGGCGCGGCCCGATGCGCTGGACATCGTGATCGAGGCGCGGCCCGACGTGTTCAACCACAATCTGGAAACCGTGCCCGGGCTTTATCCCACCGTGCGGCCGGGGGCGCGGTATTTCGCCTCGCTGCGGCTTTTGCAGCGGGTCAAGGAACTGGACCCCGCGATGTTCACCAAGTCCGGCATCATGGTGGGTCTGGGCGAGGACCGGCAGGGCGTGTTGCAGGTGATGGACGACATGCGCGCGGCCGATGTCGATTTCATCACCATCGGCCAGTATCTGCAACCAACGCCGAAACACCACCGCGTCGACCGCTTCGTCACCCCCGAGGAGTTCTCGGGCTACGAAAAAGCGGCCTGGGGCAAGGGGTTCCTGATGGTTTCGGCGACGCCGCTGACGCGGTCCTCGTATCACGCCGGCGATGATTTCGCCCGGCTGCGCGCGGCACGGCAAGCCAAGCTTGCCACCTGAACCACGCTTGCGCGACGGCAGCGTTGCGCATAAAGGGGCAGGGTGGCCCGAGTGGCGGAATGGTAGACGCAGCGGATTCAAAATCCGCCGACGCAAGTCATGTCGGTTCGAGTCCGACCTCGGGCACCATATTGAAATCATTTGGTATTCGGCCCGTCCAGCACGGCGGGCCCCACGCCGAATGTTCCCCGGACCTGCCGCCGTCTGCGTTTTCCGCCTGGTGATCCGGGTGGGATCCCGAATCATCCTTGGGCTTGCGACCGGCTGCGATGGCGGCTTCCCGATCCGGCGCGGGGCGGATAACCGTGTTGTAGCGGGGGTTTACCCCTCAAGCGCGGGAACGAGGTCCGACAGGTCATAGCCGGCGCGCGCCGCGGCCTGCATGATTTCCGACGCCGGGCGCCGGCCTGCCTGGCCCAGAGCCCAGGCGATCGTCGAGCGGGTTCCCGAGCGGCAATAGGCCAGCACCTTTCCGCTGGCGCCATCCAGAATGTCCCGCAACGCCCGGACCTGTTCGGGGCCAAGCTGCCCGGGCAGGATCGGAACATAGTGGAACTCCAGCCCGGCTTCGGCGGCCAGTTCGGCCATGCGGGCACTGCGATGCGAGGGCTCGACTTCGACATCGGGCCGGTTCGCGACCACCGTGGTAAAGCCTGCATCCGCCAGCCGGCGCATATCCTCGGGGTCGATCTGGGGCGCAACGGCAAGATCGTGCGTAAGCTGGCGTAGGTCCATGGTTCATCCTGTGCTTTCCAGAGCTGTGCATGGTGGATGGCCACCGCTGACTGTCAAGCCGAGGGCGCGCAAATCTGCTTGAATTACATAATACGGATTATTTGTATTTTACCCGACTGGCCCACCCGACCTTCGGCTTGCGCAGTTTTCCGCTCAGGCTACCAACGCTGCCACGGCAAGCCACATCAGCACGCCGCCAAGCGGTGCCAGCCGCACCAGTCGGGCATCGACCGTCAGGGTGGCGGGACGCAAGGCCGGATGGCGGCGCAGGTGGCGGCGGCGCAGCCATAGCAGCACATGGATAATCGCCAGCCCGGCAAACAGCCACCAGGATTCGACGTGAAACGCCCTGACCACGGCATTCGACGCAAAGCTTTCCGGAACGCCCGGAACGCGGTCGCCGAATGGACGGAACATGGGCGCGTATCCCCAGCTTGGACCATTGCTGTGCAGGATCGGGCCGGTGATCGGAATTGCGAATATCGCGACAAGCAAGCCCCAATAGACCAGGCGGCCAAGCGCCCGGTCCCAATCTTGCCGTTCCGGAAATTGCCCGGCAGGTGCCGGCCGCTTTGGCCCCAATTGCATCCACAATGTGAAAGCGATGGCAATTGCCAGCAAGACCACGCCGAATGTCTTGTGAAACGTGTAAAGCGTCGTGGCCCGGGCTGCAGCCCGCCCTGCCCCATATGGCATATTGTCGCCGTAAAGCCCCAGAATGATCTCGGCGATAATGCCGATTGCCAGAATCCAGTGCAGCACACGGGCAATCAGGATATAGCGGCTGCGCGGCATGGTTTACTCCGATTGTCGGGTTTTACGGCTGGTCGCGTTTTTCCGGGTGTCATGCGGAATTTCCCGGTTCGCGCCCCGCCCGAAGGCAGATCAGGACGTTGACAGGCAGACGGGCGGGAACATATTTTTTCCCCGGGGAAGAGGAGAGCGTTCGGATGCAGGCTCCATGGATCGTTTCGGGACCGCTGGCTGCCGTGGAGATGTCGGTCCTCGGGTCCCCAAGCGGCGAAAACCAGGGCGGAGGCATCCTGTCGCTGGGGGCTTTCGTCGCCAGCCTTGAACGGCTTGCCGCGCACGCCACCAGCAACGAGGCCGCGGTCTGGAGCGCCGGCGAGGCGCTGGACCTGGCCTATCTGGGGGTCCTGGGCTGCACCATGTCGGTGGCCCCCACCCTGGGGGCGGCCCTGCGCTGCTTTGTCAATTATTTCGGCACCATCCAGTCGGCGACGGCAATCGGGATCGAACAGCATGGCGACCGCGTCCGCCTGAACTATCGCATCCTTGACGAAAGCATCTGGCCCCGGCGGGCGGATGCCGAACTGACGCTGGGCATCGTAGCCAGCACGATCCGGCGCTATGCGCCCGCCGCGACCCGCTCCGTCTCGGTGCAGTTCGAAGGGGGGCGGGCCGCCTCGAGCCGCGCCATCGAAACGCGGCTGCAACGCCCGGTGCGACAGGGCGACGACAATGTCATCAGCCTTCCGGTCCGGCTTCTGGATACCCCCCTGCCCACGGCGGCCCCCTGCGCCGCGGCCAGCGATTTCCGCGACGGCCTGCACCTGCTGGACCGCCATCTGAGCAGTGTGCGGTCGATGCAGCCCGTTTCCGCACGGGTGCGCGAACTGCTGCTGGAACGGACCGGGCGGACTCCGACCGATCAGGACACGGTGGCGCGCAGCCTTGCCATGTCGCGCCGGACGCTGCGGCGCAAGCTCGAGGCCGAGGGCACCTCGTTTCTGGAGCTCAGCGAGGTCTGCCGGTGCAGCATCGGCCGCGCGCTTCTGACCCGGACCGAGCTGCCGCTTGTCGAGATCGCGATGCGGTTGGGCTATTCTGATCATACGGCGTTTTCCCGGGCGTTCTCGCGCTGGTGCGGGGTGCCGCCCGGCGCGCTGCGCAAGGTCCGGGTGGGCGCCAGCGTCACGACCTGATCGAACGGCAGGTCGCGGGCCGGGCCGGCATGGGCGATGACGATGATCGTCCGGTCGGGAAATCGGGTGCGGATCGCCGACAGGATTCGCCGCGCGGTGGGGCCGTCCACCTCGGACAGGCATTCATCCAGCACCAGCACGCGGAACGGCTGCAAAAGCGCGCGAGCCAGTGCGATGCGCTGACGCTGCCCCCCTGACAGGTTGCGCCCCGCCTCGTCGATCGGCGCCTCCAGCGCGCCGGCATCCAGCGGCCCTGCGGGCGGCAGCAGCGCGGTCAGGCGCAGGGCCTCGCAGATCGCGTCGTCGCTGGCCTCTGGCCGGGCAAGCCTGAGGTTTTGCGCAAGATTTCCGCGAAACAGCGTCACCGCCTGCGGCACGATAGTCACCTTGCGGCGCAGCGCCGCCGGTTCCAGCGCCTGGATATCCTCGTCATCCAGGAACAGCCCCGCGCCGGGCGCAGGCAGCGCCATGCGCGCAAACAGCCCGACAAGCGAGGATTTTCCGATGCCGGACGGCCCATCCACCAGCACCAGACTGCCCGGAGCGATGGACAGATCGACCGGCTCGTGGTGCCCGTTGGCCGCGCGGGCGCGCACCAGCCGCAGCGCCCCCGGCCCCTGCCCCGGCCTGTGGCCGCCACGTTCGTCTGCGTCGGGATCGGCCAGTTCGTCCAGGCGGGCAAGCGCGACCTGAGCGACCGCCTGCGCATGGTAAAGCCCCAGAAGATTCTGGATCGGCCCCACCATCATTCCCAGATAGCCAAGGAATGCCACCAGCGACCCGATCTGCCAATCGCCGCGAATGATCAGCCAGGCACCGCCAAGCACGACGGCGGCACGGATCAGCGCCGCGCTGAATTGCGGCACCAGCCCGACCAGTTCGGCCCAGCGGCGCTGGCGCATCAGCAGCGCGATCTGGCGGGACTGAAGCGGGGCAAAGTCCCCTGCCCGCGCCTGCTGGCCAGCCAGCGCCCGCAGCGTGGGCAGCGCGACCAGGCTTTCGGCCATATAGGCGGCAAGTTCGCCCCGGGCGGCGCGCAGGTCGTCGGCGCGGGCCCGGGTGCGGGGACGTGCCCAGGACAGGAACGCAAGGTTGAACGGCACCACCAGGACCGAGACGAGGGCCAGCCTCCAGTCCAGAAGGAACAGCATCGTGGCGCCTCCGCCCAGGCGGAACACCGATGAGGCCGCGGCCAGCAGCGTGTCAAAGGAAAACCGCTGGATTTCGGCGGTGTCGCCGTCAAGGCGCGACATCGCCTCGCCCACCGCAAGCGGCGGCCGCTCGATCCGGCGGTGCAGCATGGCGTCGAACAGCCGCTGCCTGAGCGTGGTCAGCATCCGCGCCGAGAAATGCAGGTGCAGCAGGCTGTTGACCACCGACCCCGCAAGGATCGCGGTGCCGGCCAGCAGCGTCAGGGTCACGTAATGGCGCACCGCGTCCCAGTCCTGCCCGACAAGCCCGCGATCTATCAGCAGCTTGCCCAGCCAGGGCGGCAACAACCCCAGCAGTGCCGCCGACAGCGAGGTCACAAGCAGCAACCCCAGCCCCGGAAGCGCCTGCGCCATCACCCCGACAAGCCAGGGCCGGGCACTGCTGCCGAAAATACCCCGGACCAGCAGGGCGGCCGCACGTTCGCGCATCGAGTCGTTGCGCATGGGCTAGCCCTGCCCCATGCGCGCCAACCGGCGCTCGGGGCCGGAAAAGCGGCAGCGCGCCGCGAGCCATCCGGCCGGATCGTCCCGGGCGACGGGAAAGGCGGCGGCCAGATGCCCGGCGACCCGCGCCGCGGCAAGGCTGGCGCCGCCCATGCCCTGCCCGCCCCGCTCGGGCGAGGCGCACCACGCCCCGAAGACCGGGCCGGGCAGGCAGGAAAGCTCGTCCCAGGTGCAGCGCGCGTCCCCGGTCGCCGCGACGACGCCGGGATAGGCCGCCGGCCAGCAGGCCCTGCCCCCCTGCGCCGGCGAGGCCGCGACCAGGCAGACCCCGGCCCCGATCGCACGGTCGCAGGCGGCACGCAGCACCTGCCGGTCGGCGGCCAGCCCCAGGCTGAGCAGGATGATGTCGGACTGCGCGGCCAGCCAGTCGATGGCGCGCGCCACCCGGTCCGCGCTGGTGACCGGGGTTTCGTCGAAAACCTGGGCATGGCGCAGCACGGCCCCGGGCGCGGCCCTGCCAAGAACGGCGGCGACCGCGCTGCCATGGCCCAGCCGGTCGGGCCGGGCCGGGCCGTCCCCGCCGGGATGGAACGCCCGCGCCCCATCCATCTGGGCGGGGGGACCGCCGCTGTCCACGATCCCCACCGTGACCGCCCGCATGTGCCCGGCCCTTACCGCTGGAACATCCGCACCGACGCCAGCGAGATCGCCGCGTTGTCGGGCATCGCCAGCACCGCCTTTTGTTCCAGGGTCTCGGCGTCATAGGCCGCGACATCCGACATCGCCCCGCTCAGGTAGATCGTCTTTCCATCCGACGAGACATTGACCGAATAATAGCTGTGCGGCAGCGACACGCGCTTGATCGGCTTTCCGGCCTCGAGATCGAAGCTCGACAGGAAGTTATAGGCTCCGTAAGCCCGGTTCTTGTCGGTGGGGCTGATGACGGTCGAGAAATAGAAGATGTCGGTGGTTTCCACCTCGCGCATCAGCATTTCCCCGCTGTCCAGGTCCTGCGTCAGGATCCCGGTCCGGTACAGGTCGGGGTCGTCCTGCGGCTTGTCCAGCCGGGCGGTGAAGAACGGGGTCGAGATCACCCGCGACTGCTCGAACTGCGACCACACGTCCAGCACGTCGGGCTGGGCATAAAGATCGGTCTTGTAGCCGTGGATCGGCTTTTCTTCGAGCAAGGTGCCGGCAGAATCAAAGACATACATCTTGTGACCCATGCCATAGATGCGGCTGCCGTCCCCCGACCAGGCCAGCAGGGTGATCTGCCTGGGGGCCTCGACCGTCGATTTCAGCTTGCCGGTTTCGGCGTCGTAAAAGCCAAGCCGGGTCGGCTGGACCTGGAATTCGTCGGCCAGCATCTTGACCGGGCTTTGATAGACGACCAGCGTCTTGCCGTCGGGCGACAGGTCCATGCCGAACATGGACTTGACCCGTTCCTCGGCGGTGCTGAGCTCGATCCGCCCGGTCATCTTGCCGGATTCAAGATCGACGATGCCGATGCTTTCCAGCATGTTCATCGACACAAAGGCGCGGGTGCCGTCCTTGTTGACCACCGAGGTCATGGGCATCGGCCCGGCATTGTCCAGCGGGATCACCTTGTCGATGGCCATTGCCTCGGCATCGACGACCACCAGCTTGTCCGGGCGGGTGGGGATCAGCAGATAGTCCCTTGCGGCGGCCGGCAGGCCGGTTCCGGCAACAACGGCCAGCACGGCCAGGGCGGTCATTCCGTGGTGGAACGTCATGGTTTCACACCTTGCTCTTGGGAAAGACGGACTGAAGCTGGCGCCAGTCGCTGCCGATGTCAGAGGCGGGGCTGGACCAGTCGGGATAGGTGTTCATCGTGTCGGGGACCTGTGCCGGCCACCAGCAGGGGTCGGCGCAGCCGTAAAGATCGGCCTCCATCGGCTGGCACAGGTTGCCGACGCCGCCAAAGGCATCGACTTCCCAGCCGGGGTCGAAAGAGGTCGTGCACCCGACAAGGGAATTCATCGCCACGACCTCGTCTTCCTTGCCTTCGTCCGCCGCTTGCGAGAACTGCGCGGCCTTGGCGTTCGCGGGGGTCAGGTGTTTCATCAGGCGGGTCTCCTTGGCGCCAGGTGGCTGCGAAAAAACGATGGGTTGGCCTGCATGATCCGGGTGTAGGCTTCGATGCCGAAATCCACCCAGTCGCGCAGCAGGTCGCAGTAGTGGTAAACCGGGGCGAAGGGGTCGCCCTGGCGCGCGTAGCTTTCATGGTAGCAGCCGCCCGCGCAGATCGAGCGGATGCGGCAGGTGGCGCAGCCAAAGTTGCTGCGGTCCTGCGCGCCCTCGACAAAGGCCGCCAGCCGGGGCACGTCGATCCCGGTCGTGACATTCCCGTATGTCGGTTCGTTCGAGCCGACGAAGCGGTGGCACAGATGCAGGTCGCCCTTGCGATCCACCGCCAGCAACCCCAGCCCCGCGCCACAGGGCACGGCTTTCTTCATCCCCTGCGCGATATCGGTCAAAAGCTGGTGCATGTTGGAAAAGCCGATGTTTTCCCCGCGGATCGCCGCATCGACATAGCGGCGGCCCAAGGTCTTCATGTCCTCGAACACCCCCTTCATCAGATCAGGGGTCAGGTTGAACACGGCGATCGGCCCCGAGGTGGCCGGCCCGAACCCCACCTCGGGGAAACCCAGGTCGGTTCTCAGGTGGTCATGGATCGCCAGCACGTCGGTGACGCCGGCGGTCAGGGTCACGCGGGCACCGACCGGCCGCGAGCGGTAGCGCGACAGAAGCATCCGCACCTTCGAGGCGACGACATCATACGTCCCCCGCCCCCCGACGCTGCGCCGGTTCATGTCGTGCATCGCGCGCGGCCCGTCCATGCTGACGGTCAGCCCGAAACGATGCGCGTCGAACCAGTCCACCAGTTCCTCGGTCAGCAGCGTGGCGTTGGTGGTCAGCGAGAAATCCACCGTCTTGCCGGCCTGCGCCGCATGGGTTTCGGCATATTCCACCACCTGCCGGATCAGCGGCATGTTGGTCAGGGGCTCGCCCCCGAAGAACACGATGTTGATCCTGTCGCGCCGGGGCGCCTGCCGGATCAACAGATCGACTGCCGCGCGCGCGGTGGGGAAATCCATCTTCTCGCCCAGGGCGGGGGTCGTCAGGTCCTCTTTGTAGCAGTAGGTGCAGGCAAGGTTGCAGCCGGTGTTCACGTTCAGGATGATCGTGGACAGGGGGATGTCCTCGACCTTCTGGACGACGATCGGCGTTCCGGGGGCATCCGCATCGCGCAGAATATCCAGGGTGATCAGGCTTTGCAGGCAGTCCGCCAGCGCCTGCGGCCCGAACCTGTCGCCCAGTTCCCGGCGCAGCAGCCCCGGGTCGGCGGAACCGGCCCGGCTGAACAGGTCGTAGACCGCCTGCCCGACCTCGTCCATTTCGAACAGGCTGGTGGTGGGCACATGCAGCAGCATCGCATGGCTGTCCACATCCACGCGATGCGCGTTGTGGCGGATAAGGGTCAGTTCTCCCATCTTGTCCTCTCAGCGGATCGGGGTGTCGACGAACCGCTGCACGGTCGCGTAAAGTTCGGCCTTGCCTTCGAGAGAGCGATCCCCGTCCTGCACCCTGGCGGTAATGCCCAGGTGGCCGGCGTTGTTCGTGGTCATGACACGTTCGGGGTTGGGGCCCGCGTCGGCCGGCTCGAAGATGCCGGTCGGCTCGATCCTGCCGGCAAAGCGCGCGTCCTCGTTCGCCCTGGCCATCTCGTCGAAATTGTCGCTTGACCATTCGGCCGGGACCACGCCGATGCGGATGTCGTCGGCGGTTCCGGCAACCCCGTCGGGGCCGTTCAGCCAGCCGACCGCGTCGAACACCGCGGGCTGCCGGGCAATCGGCCCGCCGTTGTCCCCGATGCGCGAATAGGTCAGCGCCGGCTCGACGGTGACGTGGTCCAGTTGCGAATAGACGCCAACCGCCGAATCGAGCGTTGCCGCCCCGATCCCCAGCGCGGCGCGCCCCGGCGCCGCGTCCGCCGCCGCCGAGACCCGCAGCACGGCGGCGGTTGCGTCACGGCTGACCACCTCGGCCGTCAGCCCCGCCGGCATCGCGATATCGCCGTCAAGCCCGACGCCCGAGACGCGCATCTCGATGGTGTCGCCCGCCCGGATATGGTCCGGGGACACCGCGAGGATCTGCGGCGCGCCGTCCATCCGGACAGCATGGATCCGCCCGCCAAGCGCCGTCTGGTCGGCGTGGAACCAGCGCCCTTCCAGCGAGCCATCGGCCCGCAGCGCCATCACCTCGCGCAGTTCGGTCTGGTCAGAGGTCAGCGTCGCCCGCCATTCCCCGGCCCCGTACAGATAGGCGGCGCCGCTGCGCGTCCAGCTCTGCCCGTCGGCGAAGTTCAGGGTCTCGACCAGGGAGTAGCCATCGCCATCGCGTTCGATGGTCAGGGTGCCGTCATAGGCCCCTCGCCCCGGCTGGTGCCCGGCAATGCGCCATTCGCCCGAAAGATCGGCCTGGCTGCGTTCGGGCACGGTGGCCGAGACGTAGCGTTCGGTCAGTTCATTCAGGACATCGGTGCGGGCCATCCCCCACCAGTCGCGGTCCCGGGCCAGCGCCTGGTATTCCAGGGACGGGAATTGCCCCAAATGGAAATTGATCGTCTTGAGCCAGTCGTCGCCGCTGCTGCGCCGCTGCATGGCGACGCGGGCATAGGAATGGCAGCGACCGCAGGTATCGGTCATCAACTGATTCGGGCCGTGATCGTCGGCGACCGGCTCGTTTTCCAGAATATAACGGAAACCCTCGGTTTCTTCGACGGAAAGACCGCGGGTATCGGCAAGGTGGCGCAGCACCGCGACGAATTCGGCGTCGTCAAGCTGCACGCCGTAATTGCGCATCATCCGCACCAGGTTCATTTCCCAGCCCTCGGGGGTGCGGCGGCTGGCGTCGATACGCGAATATTCCCCTTTCTCGTTCTTTGCATGGCAGGCACCGCAGACATTCGCGACGATTTCCTCGCCGGTCGCGGCAAGCGCGGGTGCGGCTAGAATTGCAGTTGTCGTGGTCAGCAATATGGCAAGGGTCGGACGGGACATTGCGTCTGGCTTCCTTTGGCTGGGCGGCCTCGCGCCGCATGATCTGCGTCCGAATGAAGCAGGCGGCGAATTGTCATAGTTGACATTTCCGGACAAAGCGCAGCGCGGCCCGAGAATGGCCGGAAATGTCAACTTTGCCGCGCTGGATTGCCGATGCTGCCCAAAGGTAAAACACTAGCCATGGGAGAGCCGGAATGTCCGAAGCTTTCGATGAAGCTTTCGATGTCGTCATCACGGGCGGGGGTCCGGCAGGCGCCATCGCCGCATGGCATGCCGCGCGGGACGGGCGCCGGGTCGCCCTGATCGACCCCGACACCCCCATGTATCGCATGGAGGGCATCGGCCCGCGCCTGCATCACTGGCTTGAACAGGCCGGGCTGTTCGACGCGCAGGCCATGCAGGCCCGCCGCCTGACCCGCCACAGCCGCTGGGGCGATGCCGAATACCGCGAAAACGTCGAAACGGTGGTCGAACGGACGGCGCTGGACCGCCATCTGCGCCGCGCCGCGCAACAGGCCGGGGCCAGGCTCGTGGTCTCGACCGCCAGCCCGCAACCGGGGCGGGCCGTGCTTGCCGACGGCCGCGTGGTGGAAGGAGCCATGATCCTGGACGCGCGCGGCCGAAAGGCGCTGGCCCGGCGCGAGGGTGCGGCCGGGCCGGCACGGCGGCGGGGGCCCGCGACGATCGCGATTGCCGCGGCGCTTGACCTTGCGCCCGGCAGCGGGGCCGGCGCGCTGGTGCAGCCGCTTGACGACGGCTGGCTGTGGCTGGCCAACATCGGCAATGACAGGGGTTGGGTCCAGCTGACCCAGGACACGGTGGACGTGGCCGGACGCGACCCGATGGCCCGGCTGCGCGACGCTCTTGCCGCCGCCGGCGATATCCTGCCCGGCATCGTGGGTATCGCGGGGCAGCCTCTGGTGCGCGATTCCTCGGTGGTGCTGCCGGTGCCGGTCACCGGACTGGAGGTCATCGCGATCGGCGACGCGGTGGCCGGGATGGACCCGCTGTCGGGGCACGGCATGTTCTTTGCAATCTCGTCCGCCCTTGCGGTGACGGCTGTGCGACGCACGCTTGAATGGCGGGACGACCCGGCGAACCGCGACCTCGCGCTGCGCTTTCTCAATGAAAGGCTGGAACTGCTTTACCTGCGGCAGGCACGGCTGGGGCGCGATTTCATCCGCAGCGAAACCGGGCGGGCACATCTGCCCTTCTGGTCGCGGCGCGCGGCCTTTCCCGACGACCAGCCGCTTGATCCCCAGCCGGAAGCCAGCCGCATCGCGCGGCGCATCGTCGTCGAGAACGGCAGGCTGTCCGACAGCGAAGTGCTGGTCACCCCCCACCAGCCCGGCGGAGTCGCCTGGGTCGAGGGCCAGCCCGCCGCGGCGATCTGGCGCGCCATCGAGGCCGGCGCCGGCCCCGGGCAGCTTTACAGCCGTTTCGGGCGCGCGGGGGCGATCGTGGCGGCCTGGATTGGCAGGCCGCAGGTGGCGGGCGGCTGATCCGCCGCCCCCGCGGCCCGAGGGGTCAAAACGCGGGGGCCGCACATCGTCGGCCCCCGCGAGGGATGGTTCAGGCCGTCTCGGGGCGGCGAAGCTCGACCCGGCGGATCTTGCCCGAGATGGTCTTGGGCAGCACATCGACGAACCGGATTTCGCGGGGGTATTTATAGGGGGCGGTCACGCGCTTGCAGTGTTCCTGCAACTCGCGCGCCAGTTCGTCGCTGGCGGTCTGACCCGCAGCCAGGATGACATAGGCGCTGACGATTTCGCCGCGCAGCGGGTCGGGCCGGGCAACCACCGCGCTTTCCGCCACCGCCGGGTGTTCCAGAAGCGCGCTTTCCACCTCGAAGGGGCTGATCCGGTAGCCGCCCGAGGTGATGATGTCATCCGCCCGGCCGACGAACCAGAAATAGCCGTCCTCGTCGCGGCGGGCGAGATCGCCGGTGTAATACCAGCCGTTCCGGAAAGAGCGGCGGTCCGGTTCGCCACCCGTGAAATACCCCGAGAACAGCCCCGGCGGCGGCGTGTCCCCGACGCGGATGGCAATGTTCCCGATGTCGCCCGTGGGCATGGGGTTGCCCTCGTCATCCACGACCTCGATGTCGAACCCCGGGACCGGCTGGCCCATCGACCCGAACTTGACCGGCTGGCCGGGAAAGTTCGCCACGATGTTGATGGTCTCGGTCTGGCCGTAACCATCGGAAATCACGGTTCCGGTTGCCTCTTGCCAGATACGCATCATTTCGGGGTTCAGCGGCTCTCCGGCGCTGATCGCGCGGCGAAGCGAGCTGAAGTCATATTGCGACAGATCCATCTGGCCGAACATCCGATAGGCCGTCGGCGGCGCACAGAAAGAGGTAACCCCCAGGCTGGACACAAGCCGCAGATGCTGGTCCGCGTCAAAGCCGGGCGCATCGAACAGCACCGTGGTGCACCCCATCAGGAACGGCGGGAACAGGATGCCCCAGGCCGCCTTGGCCCAGCCGGTGTCCGTCAGCGTCCAGTGAATGTCGTCGGGTTGCAGGTCCATCCAGAACATCCCGGTCGCGGCATGGGCCAGGCCATAGGAAAAATCCCGCGGCACCATCTTGGGCATCCCGGTCGTCCCCGAGGTGAAATAGCCCAGCATCATGTCGTCGGACCGAAGATCGGGGCGTTTGTCCGGGGCCACCTCGTCGGGCTGCCCGGCCGTCAGCTCGTCGGTCGAAATCCAGCCGGGCCGGGGTTTCCCGATGACGACAAGATGGGTCAGCGACGGGCACGAGGCACGCACCGCTTCGACCTTTTCGCAATGCTCGGGGCTGACGATCACGGCGCGGGCCCTGGTCTGGTTGACCCGGTAGGCGATATCCGGCCCGGTCAGCAGCGTGGTTCCCGGCAGGGCGACGATGCCGCGCTTCATGCAGGCGAAGATCACATCATACCATTCGGGAATCCGGCCGGCCACGACACAGGCGAAATCGCCTTTTCCAAGCCCGGCCGCGCGAAACCCGTTCGCAAGCCGGGACGAACGGCGCGCAAGGTCGGAATAGCGCAGGCGGCGCACCGGCTTGCCGGCGTCCCCCACGGCCAGGACCGCGACCTTGTCCGCCTCGCGTCCGCGCCGGTCGATGACGTCGTAGGCAAAGTTGAACCGCTCTGGGCAGGCAAAGCGATAGGCGCTGCGTGCCGCAGGATAATCCCGGGGCACGTTCATGAATTCATACATATCGACGTGAACCTCTTGCAGGGTTTCTGGGCACCGCAGTGCCGTCGTCCGATGCCCGGGCGATCCGGGCCTAGACCATTACTTCCAGGTATTCGCGCGGCGTCATGCCAAAGCGGGACTTGAAGCCGCGATTGAAGTTCGACAGGTCGCGAAAGCCGGATTCATAGGCGACATTGGAAATGCGCGCCGATCCCGCCTGCCGCCCGCGACGCAGATGCGAGGCGGCCAGGTTCAGCCGGCGGTCACGGACCTCGCGGGCAAAGGTCGTCTGTTCGGACTTGAACAGACGCTGGATCTGTCGGGTGGACATTCCGACCTCTCTGGCCAGCCAGTCAAGCGAAAGCACCTCGCTGGTCAGGTTGCGGTCGATCACGTTCAGAACGATCGCAAAGCGCCTTTCGGGCTGCTGCGCATCAAGCTCTTTCGAAAAATCCCCGGGCCGGCAGAAGGCAAGCTGGATCATCCCCAGCAGCAGGTCGGCGCTGGCCTTGCCCACCGGGGCGTCGGGGTCCCAGCCCAGGGTGAAATGCTGGATCTGCTGGCGGATCGAGGGGGCAAGCGGATGGTCGCCCGCAAGCCTGCGGCCGATCTGCACCTGCCCCCGGCAGCTTTTCATGAACAGCGCCCGCGGCATGTGCAGCGACAAGAGCCGCCCCGGCCCGACGAAGGAAAGCACCCCCTCTTTGGTGGAATCAAGCAGCAGGCAGTCCCCGACCCCCAGCAGCGAAGCCACGCCGTCGTGGGTGACGTGAAGCTGCCCCGCTGCCTGGATGATGCAGAAGATATGTTCGGCATCATCGCGCCGGATGCCGCGGTGGTCGCGGCTGATCGCCTGCACGTCGCCGGCGACATCGGCCACGTCCAGCCCGTCGAACTTGCGCGGATGGATCAGGCCGCGGACCGCGCGCTGGCGGTCGCGGGCGACGCCCTGATAATGTCCGCAGATCCCCCGCAGGTCCTCGCACCAGCGATCGAACTCGATCTGTTCATTCATTCCAAAAAACGCCTCCCCGCGCTTTCCAGATGATTCGCCTTTCTTCAGGGACCGATCTTTGCAGGCACCGCCCCGACCCCCCTGCCCCATGCGGGCAAAGGCCCCGGATCAGTAGGACAACACCTGGATATCGGTGTATTCCTGCAAGCCCTCCTCGCCGAATTCGGTTCCCAGTCCCGACCCCTTGACCCCGCCGAACGGAGCGTCCGGCTGGATCGCCACATGTTTGTTGACCCATGCCGATCCGGTTTCAAGACGCAGCGCGAGGCCCCGGGCCTTGTCGATGTCCTTGGTCCAGATCGAGCCTCCCAGCCCCCAGGGGCTATTGTTGGCGCGCGCGATTGCGTCGTCAACGTCGCTGTATCGGATGATGGGCAAGGCCGGGCCGAACTGTTCCTCGTCGACCAGCGGCATTCCGTCGTCCAGGTCGGCAATGATCGTCGGGGGAAAGAACAGCCCCTCGCCGGGTTCGCCGCCGATCAGGACGCGGCCGCGGGTCCGGGCGTCGGCGACCAGCCGCGAGACCTTGTCGAACTGCATCCGGTTCTGCATCGGCCCCAGCCCGGTGGTTTCGTCGGTGCCGTCGCCGACGTTGACGGTCCGGGCGTAGTTCACCAGCTCGTCGCAGACCGCATCATAGACGTCTTCGTGGACGTAAAGGCGCTTGATGGCGGCGCAGGTCTGCCCATTGTTGATGAAGGCGCCCCAGAACACCCCTTCGGCGATTTCCCTGGGGTCCACGTCCGGCAGCACGATGCCGGCGTCGTTGCCGCCCAGTTCAAGGGTCAGCCGCTTCATCGTGGCCGAGGCGCTGGCGGCGACCTTCTTGCCGGTCTCGGACGAGCCGGTGAACACGATCTTGCGGATGTCGGGATGCGCGGACATGAGCGCCCCAAGATTGATCCCGCGGTCATCTCCGGCAACGCTGTTCATCACGCCCGGCGGCAGGACCTCGTTCATCAGCTCGACGAAGCGCAGCGTGGCCAGGGGCGTGTAGGGCGAAGGCTTGATCACCACGGTATTGCCGGTCAGCACTGCCGGAAAGACATGCCAGACCGCGATGAGAATGGGGAAGTTCCACGGCGTGATCGACCCCACCACCCCCAGCGGCTTGCGGTGCAGTTCCACCGTCCCGCGATTGTCGTCCTGGATCACCTTGACCGGCAGCGACAGCGAACAGGTATGCCTGGCCCAGGCCACCGCCGCCCCCAGTTCCCAACGAGAACCCAGCCCGTTCAGGGGCTTGCCCTGTTCAAGGGTCAGCAGCCGGGCCAGTTCTTCGGAATGTTCCTCAAGCTTGGCCGCCATCGCTTCGCAAAGCTGCTGCCGCTCTGTCTCGGGGCGCGCAGAGAACTCGCCGAAGGCGGCGGCAGCGGCGGCGACGGCACGATCAAGATCGGCTTCGGTCGCGTTCGGAGCCTCGGCCACGACCTCGCCGCTGGCCGGGTTCAGGACGGGAAAGCGGCTGGCGGTGCTGACGGTCCGGCCGCCGATAACGAGATCATACATTCATCTTCCTCCCGGTGGTTCGTGACGCGGCGGCCGGATCGGTCGCGGCGTTGTGGTTCGGATGCTAGACGCAGCCGTCCTGCCGATCTCTGCATTTTGCGCCAAAGACCCGGAAAATCCCGCCACCCCCGCCGTCGTCATGC
>JAZIHR010000038.1:0-21159 GCA_036678445.1 Alphaproteobacteria bacterium | reverse complement strand
GCCCCAGTCGCCGCCCCGGCCCCCGAGGCCGAAGCCGCGGTCGCGTGGCGGGCGTTCAGGATCAGGTTCAGGATCGAATCCTGCAACGACCCGGGGTCCAGCAGCAGCGCCCCGTCGGGCAGGTCGATGTCCAGCACCAGCCGTTGCCCCCGCCCCAGCGAGGGCCGCGCCATCGCCGCGATCTGGTCCAGCAGCGCCGGCAGGTTCACCGGCTGGGGCGACAGCCGCCGCGGCCCGGTAATGGTGGCGATGCGGTCCAGCAGCACCGCGCCGCGCCGCGCCGCTGCCAGCGTGCCCTGCACGGCCTCGGCAGCCTCGGGGGGCAGGTCCAGCCGCGCAAGCCGCCCTTGCAGGCCCAGGATGATGGTCAGCAGGTTGCCGAAATCATGCGCCAGCCCCGAGGTCATCCGCGCCGCCACCTCTCGCCGCGAGGCATGGGTCAGCGCCTCGCGGGTGTTCACCTCGGCGGTCACGTCGGTGGACAGCACATAGACGCCCTGGCCCTCGCGGTCGGGGGTCAGGGCCACGCGGATGCGCCGGCCCGATTCGGTGTGGGTGATCTCGACGACCTGCGGCTCTCCTCCCAGGGCGCGCTTGACGGCGGGGGCCAGCCGCAGCCCGGTGTCGCCCAGCACCTCGGGCGAGGTCTTGCCCAGAATGTCGCTGGGCGCGCCGGGAAAGACCCGGCCCATCTGGTTGTTGGAAAACACATAGCGCCCCTTGCTGTCGATATGGGCGATATGGGCGGGGACCATGGCGGTGACCTCGCGGGTGCGGGCCTCGGCCTCGATCAGGATCCGCTTGGTTTCCTCAAGCGCGGCGTTGGTCGCGGCCAGCGCGCGGTTGGCGGCCGACAGCCGTTCGGCGTGGCTGAGCAACTGGCCCGACAGTTCTTCCGAGCGGCCGCGCAGCAGGGCCTCGGTGCGCTTGATCTCGGTGATGTCGGTATAGACGGCGACCCAGCCCCCCTGCGCCAGCGGCGCGCCCTCGACCGAGATGGTGCGGCCGTTGGGGCGCAGCCGCTCCATGTAGTGCGGCTGAAAGGTGCGGGCCTGTTCGGCGCGGACGCGCACGGCCTTGACCGGGTCGTCGATCTGGCCGTATTCGCCACGCGCGACCAGATAGGCGATGGTGTCCTCGAACCGCACACCGGGGCGGGTCAGGTGGTCGGGCAGGTCGAACATCTGCTGATACGGGCGGTTGGACAGCGCCAGCCGCAGGTCGGCGTCGAAAATGGAAATCGCTTGCTGGATCAGGTTCAGGCCCGATCGCATCAGCTCGTCATGGCTGTCGGTGCGTTTCATTCCCCGTGGCTATCATTCTGCGGCCTCCGGCGCAAAGCCGGTAACAATTCGTAATATTCGCGAAAAATTCGGGCAAGAATCCTTCGCCAGACAGGGTCCTGGAATGCGGGTTATGAGGAGCCCGCCCGGCAACGGCCCTGGGCCGGGAAGGGGAGAGAGGATGAAGGCAGTCGCTGCGCCCCAGGCGGGCCTGCGGTCGTTTCCGGCGCTTTTGGCGCGGAACGCCACGCAGATGGGCAACCGGCCCGCTTACCGCGAAAAGGAATTCGGCATCTGGCAAAGCTGGACCTGGGCCCAGGCGCAGGACGAGATCCGCGCGCTAGCGCTGGGTTTCCTGGCACTGGGGCTGAACCGGGGCGACCATGTTGCCATCGTGGGACGCAACCGGCCGGCGCATTACTGGGCGATGGTGGCCACGCAGATGTGCGGCGCGGTGCCGGTGCCGCTGTATCAGGACGCGGTGGCGTCCGAGATGGCCTATGTGCTTGGCCATTCCGGCGCGCGCTTCGTGATCTGCGGCGACCAGGAACAGGTCGACAAGATCATCGAGGCCGAGGAAGGCGGCGATTCCGTCGGCCAGATCATCTACACCGACAAGCGCGGGATGCGGAAATACGACCATTCCCGGATGAACTGGCTGGCCGACGTGCAGGCCGAGGGCCGCGCCGCCCATCAGCGGTTCGAGGATGAACTGGACGCCCGCATCGCGGAACTGGACTACGACAGCACCTGCGTGATGCTGTATACCTCGGGGACCACCGGCAAGCCCAAGGGCGTGGTGCTGTCCAACCGCAACGTGATCGAGACCGCGCGCGCCTCGTCCGAATTCGACAGGCTGAAGCCCTCGGAGGAAGTGCTGGCCTATCTGCCGATGGCCTGGGCCGGCGACTTCATCTTTTCGGTCGGGCAGGCCTATTGGACCGGGTTCTGCGTCAACTGCCCCGAAGGCGCGCATACGATGATGACCGACCTGCGTGAAATCGGGCCGACCTATTTCTTTGCGCCGCCGCGGGTGTTCGAGGGCCAGCTGACCAGTGTCATGATCCGCATGGAGGACGCCGGCCGTTTGAAGAAATGGCTGTTCGATCATTACATGAAGCTGGCCCGTCGTGTCGGCGTGGCGCTGACCGACGGCAAGCCGGTGGGCGTGCTGGACAGGCTGCGCTACGGGCTGGGCAACCTGCTGGTGTTCGGCCCGCTGAAAAACACGCTGGGTTATTCGCGCATCCGCGTGGGCTATACGGCGGGCGAGGCGATCGGCCCGGAAATCTTTGATTTCTACCGCTCGCTGGGCATCAACCTGAAACAGCTTTACGGGCAGACCGAGGCGACGGTGTTCATCACCCAGCAGCCCGACGGCGAAGTGCGTGCCGATACCGTGGGCGTGCCCTCGCCCGGGGTCGAGGTCCGCATCGCCGAAAACGGCGAGGTGCTGTATCGCGGCCCCGGCACCTTTGTCGAATATTACCAGAACCCCGAATCCACCGCCTCGACCAAGGACGCCGAGGGCTGGGTGGCGACCGGCGACGCCGGCTTCTTCGAGGAAGCGACCGGGCATCTGCGCATCATCGACCGCGCCAAGGACGTGGGGCGGATGGCCGACGGTTCGATGTTCGCGCCCAAGTATGTGGAAAACAAGCTCAAGTTCTATCCCAGCATCCTGGAAGCCGTGGTGCTGGGCGACGGGCGCGACTACTGCACCGCCTTCATCAACATCGACCTGACCGCGGTCGGAAACTGGGCGGAACGCAACAATATCGCCTATGCCTCGTATCAGGAACTGGCCGGGCATCCGCGGGTCTATGAAATGATCCGCACCCACATCGAAGAGGCGAACGCCTCGGTCGCGCAGGACACGATGCTGTCGGGCTGCCAGATCCATCGCTTCCTTGTCCTGCACAAGGAACTGGACGCCGACGACGGCGAGATGACCCGCACCCGCAAGGTCAAGCGCGGCGTGATCGCCGAGAAATTCGCCGACCTGATCGCGGGGCTCTATGACGGTTCGGACAGCGTCTATACCGAAACCGAGGTCACCTATGAGGACGGCCGCAAGGGCGTGCTGAAAGCCACCGTGCGGATCGAGGACGCCCGCACCCTTGCAACCCCAGCGCAGAGGATGGCCGCCCAATGATGCCCCGGACCCAACAGGCCGCCACCGGCCCCGAGCCCTATATCACCCCCGACGGCCGCAAGATCGGCGGCGTGCTGATGGACCTGCGCAACATCACTCTGCGCTTCGGCGGGGTGACGGCGATCAAGGACATCAGCTTCGACATCCGCGAGGGCGAGATCCGCGCCATCATCGGCCCGAACGGCGCCGGCAAGTCCTCGATGATGAACGTGATGTCCGGTTTCTACGTCCCTCAGGAAGGCGAGGTCTGGTTCCGCGGCGAGCGCCGCCCGCAGCTGCGCCCCTACAAGGTCGCGCGGCTGGGGCTGGCCCGCACCTTCCAGAACATCGCGCTGTTCGACGGCATGTCGGTGCTGGACAACATCATGACCGGGCGGCTGACGATGATGAAATCGTCGCTGCTGGAACAGGCGCTGTGGTGGGGCCGGGCCGAGGCCGAGGAAAACCACCACCGCGAGCAGGTCGAAAAGATCATCGACTTCCTGGAAATCCAGAACATCCGCAAGACTCCGGTCGGGCGGCTGCCCTACGGGCTGAAAAAGCGGGTCGAGCTGGCGCGGGCGCTGGCGGCCGAACCCAAGCTGCTGATGCTGGACGAACCGATGGCCGGCATGAACGTCGAGGAAAAAGAGGACATGAGCCGCTTCATCCTCGACGTGAACGACGAATTCGGCACCACCATCGCCCTGATCGAACACGACATGGGCGTGGTGATGGACCTCAGCGACCGCGTGGTGGTGATGGATTACGGCCGCAAGATCGGCGACGGCACCCCCGACGAGGTCCGCAACAACCAGGAGGTGATCGACGCCTATCTGGGGGTGGCCCATGACTGATCTCGCTTTCTTCGACCTTTCCGCCCGCACCCCCGCGAAGGAGACGCGCTGATGGAACAGCTGCTTTACGCATCCGAGGTCGTGGTGAACGGCCTGATGACCGGGGTCATGTATGCGCTGGTCGCGCTGGGCTTCGTGCTGATCTACAAGGCCTCGGGCGTGTTCAACTACGCGCAGGGCGTGCTGGCGCTGTTCGCCGCGCTGACCCTGATCGGCATCCAGCAGGGGCAGGTGCCCTTCGCCCACCTGATCAATGCGGTCACCGGCAGCAATGTCGGCAGCTTCGGCTGGACCGTGCCGTCGCTGCTGGCGATCCTGCTGACCGCGCTGGTGATGGTGGGGCTGGCCATCCTGATCGAGGCGCTGGTGCTCAAGCACCTGGTCGGGCAGGAACCGATCATCCTGTTCATGGCGACGATCGGCCTGGCCTATTTCCTGGAAGGGCTGGGCGATTTCATGTGGGGCGCCAGCGTCAAGTCGCTGGACGTGGGCCTGCCGCAGGGGATCTCGGAAACCGCCGAAGCCCTGACCGAACGGCTGACCGGCTACGGCTTCTTCATCGACCGGCTGGATATCTGGGCCACGGTGATCGCCGCGGTGCTGGTCGCCTCGCTGGTCGCCTTCAGCCAGTATACCAAGCAGGGCCGCGCCATGCGGGCGGTGGCCGACGACCACCAGGCGGCGCTGTCGGTGGGCATCTCGCTGCGCTTCATCTGGGTGATGGTGTGGTCGATCGCCGGCTTCGTCGCGCTGGTCGCGGGGATCATGTGGGGCACCAAGTCGGGTGTGCAGTTCTCGCTGTCGCTGATCGCGCTCAAGGCGCTGCCGGTGCTGATGCTGGGCGGCTTCACCTCGATCCCCGGCGCCATTGTCGGCGGGCTGATCATCGGTGTCGGCGAAAAACTGTTCGAGTTCTACGTCGGCCCCATGGTCGGCGGCGCGACCGAGAACTGGTTCGCCTATGTGCTGGCGCTGCTGTTCCTTGTCTTCCGCCCGCAGGGCCTGTTCGGCGAACGGATCATCGAGCGTGTCTGACGCCGCCGCCCGTTCCGATCTTCTGTCCAGAAATATCCTCGGGGGTCCGGGGGCAGACAGCCCCCGGCACGACCGCCACGAAAGGACCGACTGATGTTTTACCGTGAAGCCGGCGACTTCAAGACCAGCTACCGGGACGACAGCCAGACCTTCCCGCTGAAGCTGGACAGGTGGGGCTATTACGCGGCGCTGGCCGTGGCGTTCCTGGTGATCCCCTTCGTGATCACCGACTACTGGGCCAACTCGGTGCTGGTGCCGTTCCTGATCTATGCGATCGCGGCGCTGGGGCTGAACATCCTGACCGGCTATGCCGGGCAGGTCAGCCTGGGCAGCGGCGGCTTCATGGCGGTGGGCGCCTATGCCGCCTACAAGCTGGCCACCGCATTCCCTGAAATCTCGATCCTGGTCCATATCCTGCTGGCCGGCGGCGTCACTGCGCTGGTCGGTGTGCTGTTCGGCCTGCCCAGCCTGCGGATCAAGGGCTTCTACCTGGCGGTGGCGACACTGGCGGCGCAGTTCTTCCTGGTCTGGCTGTTCATCAAGGTGCCGTGGTTCTACAACCACTCGGCCTCGGGGCAGATCACCGTGCCGGAACGCAGCTTCCTGGGCTGGATCATCACCGGCCCGCAGACCTCGGCCAGCGCCAAATACCTGGTCTGCCTGTGCTTTGCGGTGCTGCTGGCCTGGGTGGCGCGCAACCTGACCCGCGGCACGGTTGGCCGCACCTGGATGGCGATCCGTGACATGGACATCGCGGCCGAGATCATCGGGGTGAACCCGCTGACCGCCAAGATGACCGCCTTTGCCGTGTCCTCGTTCTTCATCGGCGTTGCCGGGGCGCTGCTGTTCTCGGTCTATCTGGGCGCGGCCGAGGCCAACGAGACCTTCGGCATCAACAAGTCGTTCCTGGTGCTGTTCATGGTCATCATCGGGGGCCTGGGCTCGATCTTCGGGTCCTTCGCGGGGGCGGCGTTCCTGGTGCTGCTGCCGGTGTTCCTCAAGAACTTCCTGGTCGGCTCGCTAGGCTGGCCGACCGACCTTGCCGCCCATATCGAGCTGATGATCGTGGGCGCGCTGATCGTCTTTTTCCTGATCGCCGAGCCGCACGGGCTGGCCCAGCTGTGGCGCGTGACCAAGGAGAAACTGCGGCTCTGGCCGTTCCCGCACTGATTTCGGTGCCGGGACCGCCCGGCCTGTCCAACATTCCTGGGAGGAAAATGGAAATGAAGAAACGCTCTGTCCGGCTGTTTGCGGCGTTCGCCACCGCCACGGCGCTGGCCGCGCCCGCGGCGCTGGCCGACCTGGTGGTGCCGAATTTCAGCTACCGCACCGGCCCCTATGCCGCCAACGGCGCCCCTTATGCCGACGGGTTCCACGACTACTTCACCCTGCTGAACGAACGCGACGGCGGCATCGGCGGCCAGAAAGTCGCGGTCCCGGAGTGCGAGACCTCGTACAACACCGAAAAAGGGGTCGAGTGCTACGAATCGCTCAAGGGGCAGAACCCGGTGGTGATCCCGCCGGTGTCGACCGGCATCGCCTATCAGCTGATCCCCAAGATCACGGTGGACAAGTTCCCGATGTATACCCCCGGCTTCGGCCGCACCTCGGCGCAGGACGGGCGGGTATTCGAATGGGTGTTCAACGCGCCCACGAACTATTGGGACGGCGCCTCGATCGCCATCAAGTATCTGCTGGACGAGAGCGGCGGCGACCTGAGCGGCAAGAACATCGTGCTGCTTTACCACAACTCGGCCTTCGGCAAGGAACCGATCCGCACCCTTCAGGAACTGTCCCGCAAGCACGGCTACAAGCTGACCGAGATCCCGGTCGATCCCGGCTCGTCGCAGGAACAGAAATCGCAGTGGCTGCAAATCCGCCGCGAAAAGCCCGATTACGTGATCCTGTATGGCTGGGGGGTGATGAACCCCGCGGCAATCCAGGAGGCAGCGAACGTGCGCTACCCGATGGACAAGATCATCGGCATCTGGTGGGCCGGGGCCGAGGTTGACGTGACCGCCGCGGGCGCCGCCGCCAACGGCTACAAGTCGCTGGCGTTCCACGGCTCGGGCCGGGATTATCCGCTGTATGACGATTTGCAGACCTATGTTCTTGACAAGGGGCTGGCCAGCCAGGGCGGACCGCATGTCGGCACCGTGCTGTATTCCCGCGGGATGCATTCCGCGCTGGTCATTTCCGAGGCGATCCGCAAGGCGCAGGAACTGTCCGGCACCGACGCGGTGAACGCCGTGCAGGTGCGCGACGGGTTCGAGGCGCTGGACATCACCGAAGAGCGGATGGTCGAGCTGGGCCTGCCCGGTTTCAGCCCCGCCATCAAGACCAGCTGCGAGGACCACGGCGGTTCGGGCATGGCCCGGGTGCAACAGTGGGACGCCAGCGCAAAGGCGTGGAACCCGATCACCGACTTCTACGAGCCGGACAACGAGGTGATCGACCCGCTGATCCGCGCCGACTCGGAAGCGTTCGCCAAGGAAAACAACATCACCCTGCGCTGCAACTGATGCACGCAGCCCCCGGCGGTCCGCCGCCGGGGGGCCCGAACCCCGGAGAACGCCATGCTGGACACCGCAACCGCCCCCCGGTCCCCCGCTTCCGGCCCTGCCGCCGGCGAGACCATCCTCGAGGTGAACAACATCGAGGTGATCTACAACCACGTGATCCTCGTGCTGAAAGGCGTCAGCCTGTCGGTGCCCAAGGGCGGGATCACCGCGCTGCTGGGCGGCAACGGCGCCGGCAAGACCACCACGCTGAAAGCGATCTCGAACCTGCTGGAATCCGAGCGGGGCGAGGTGACCAAGGGCGCGATCACCTATCGGGGCGAGAACGTCACCGACCTGGACCCGGCGCGGCTGGTCAAGCGCGGCGTCATCCAGGTGATGGAAGGGCGCCACTGCTTCGAGCACCTGACCATCGAGGAAAACCTGCTGACCGGCGCCTATACCCGCACCGACGGGGCCGCCGCGGTCAAGCGCGACCTGGAAATGGTCTATGAATATTTCCCCCGGCTCAGGGAACGCCGCAAAAGCCAGGCCGGCTATACCTCGGGCGGGGAACAGCAGATGTGCGCCATGGGCCGCGCGCTGATGAGCCGTCCTGAAACCATCCTGCTGGACGAGCCCTCGATGGGGCTGGCCCCGCAGCTGGTCGAGCAGATCTTCGAGATCGTCAAGGCGGTGAACGAGGGCGAGGGCGTGACCTTCCTGCTGGCCGAGCAGAACACCAACGTGGCTTTGCGTTATGCCCATTACGGTTATATCCTGGAAAGCGGCCGCGTGGTGATGGACGGCGAGGCCAAGGCGCTGCGCGAGAACCCTGACGTCAAGGAATTCTATCTGGGCATGTCGGACGAGGGCCGAAAATCCTTCCGCGACGTGCGGTCCTATCGCCGCCGCAAGCGCTGGCTGGCCTGACCCGGCCGCAACCTTACCTCTCCCGCGAACAGAAAGCAGACCCCGTGACCTATTACGACGAGCTGGAAACCCGCAGCGCAGACGAGCGCGAAGACAGCCTTGCCCGTGATCTGGCGCGGGCGATCTCGAACGCCCAGACCGCGCCGGCGCTGGCCCGGGCGCTGCGCGACGTGGACCCGGCCGGGATCCGCACCCGCGAAGACCTGGCGCGGCTGCCGCTGATCCGCAAGGCCGAGCTGTCCGAGGCGCAGAAGAAGAAGCCTCCGTTCGGGGGCTACACCACCCGGCACCCGCATGAATTCAACCACATCTTCCAGTCCCCCGGCCCGATCTACGAACCCGGCCGGGCCGAGGGCGACTGGTTCCGGCTGGGGCGGTTTGCCTTTGCCGCCGGGCTGGGCAGCAGCGACATCCTGCACAACTGCTTCGGCTATCACCTGACTCCGGCGGGGATGATGTTCGAAAGCGCGGCCCGGGCGGTCGGCGCGGCGGTGCTGCCCGCCGGCACCGGCCAGACCGAATTGCAGGTCCGCGCGAGCGCCGACATCGGCACCACCGCCTATGCGGGGACGCCCGATTACCTCAAGGTGATCCTCGACCGCGCCGACGAAATGGGGGTTGAGCTGTCGCTGACCCGGGCGCTGGTTTCCGGGGGTGCGCTGTTTCCGTCGCTGCGCAAGACCTACATGGATCGCGGCATCCAGACGCTGCAATGCTATGCCACCGCCGACGTGGGGCTGATCGCCTATGAATCCCCGGCGATGGAAGGGATGATCGTGGACGAGGGCGTGATCGTCGAGATCGTGCGCCCCGGCACCGGCGATCCTGTGCCCGAGGGCGAGGTGGGCGAGATCGTCGTCACCACGCTGAACCCCGACTACCCGCTGATTCGGTTTGCGACCGGCGACATGTCGGCGGTGCTGCCCGGCGAAAGCCCCTGCGGGCGCACCAACATGCGCATCAAGGGCTGGATGGGCCGCGCCGACCAGACCGCCAAGATCAAGGGGATGTTCGTGCGCCCCGAACAGGTCGCCCAGCTTGTCGCCCGCCACCCCGAGGTGTCACGCGCCCGTGTCGTCGCCGACCGCGCCGATGAAATGGACGTGATGCTTGTGCAACTTGAAACCACCGGCCAGAACCCCGCTGTATATGAGGCATCGGTGCTCGATACACTCAAGCTCAAGGGCCGGGTCGAGTTGGTCGCGCCTGGGTCGCTGCCCAACGACGGGCTGGTGATCGAGGACCGCCGCCAATACGACTGAAACCGGCCCCGGTCGAAAAAGGGGACGACATGGTCGGAAACAGGGTTGGTGCGGCGCTGGCCGTGCTGTTGGCAGGAATCGCGCCCATCGGCGCCGTGGCGCAGCAGGTGCTGACGCCCGAAGGGATCGTCTCGACGGTCGAGGACGAGGCGCTGTGGCAGCTGACGCTGAGCCGCGCCACCGCCGACGCCTATCGCAACTATCTGTCCAGCTTTCCCAACGGCGCCCATGCGGCCGAGGCCCGCGCCCGGCTGAACGTGGTGCTGGGGACGCTGCCCTCGGCCCAGCCGCCGGCGGCGGGCACCCCGGTGCAGCCGACGCCGGTGCAGCCGCTTGAGCCGGTGACCGCGACCCCGTTGCAGCCCTCGGTCGCGGCGACGCCGGCGACGCCCGCGGTTCCCGTGGCCCCGGCGGGCGCGGCGCAGGCCGAATCGGCACTGGGGCTGTCGCTGGACGACCGCCGCGCGATCCAGTGGCGGCTGAACGAACTGGGCCACGACACCCGCGGCGCCGACGGGATTTTCGGTTCCGGGACGCGACGGGCGATCGGGACGTGGCAGACCAGCCGCGGCTTTCCCTCGACCGGCTACCTGAACGCCGCGCAGGCGCAGGAACTGCGCAACTCTGCCCCCAGCGGCCCGCCTGCGGGGGTCAGTTCGACGCCGGTCCCCTCGACCCCCGCGGTGACGGCGCCGGTGGCCTCGGTTCCTGCGGTTTCAGGAACGGCCGGGTCCAGCGCCAGCGAAACCGCGATGGACCTGACCACCACGCAAAAGCGCATCATCCAGTCGCGGCTGACCCAGCTTGGCCATGATACGGGCGGCATCGACGGCAAGTTCGGTCCCGGCACCCGCCGCGCGATCACCGCCTGGCAGCAGGCCGGCGGCACCCCGGCGACCGGGTTCCTGTCGCAGGCCGAGGCCACCACCCTGCTAAGCGGCGGCAGCCTGCCCGGCGCCCCTCCGGCGGAAACCACCGACGCCGCGGCGCGGGCCGAGAACGCGCTGAACCTGACCCGCGAGGACCGCATCGCCGTCCAGCAGGCGCTGGTCGCAGCCGGGTATGACACGCGCGGGGTGGACGGCACCTTCGGGTCGGGCAGCCGCCGCGCGATTCGCGACTGGCAGGCGGCGCGAGGGATGGCGGCGACCGGCTATCTGACCGGCGACCAGTTCCGCACATTGCGCGGCATGACGGCCAGCACCCCCGCAACGGTGCCCGGTGCCGGCACCACGACCGGGGGCGCGTCCGAGGCCGACGAGGCGCGGCTGGCGCTTGGTGAGGTGACGCGGGCCGAGGTTCAGGCGCGGCTGTCGGCGCTTGGCTACGACCCCAAGGGAGTGGATGGAAAGTTCGGCTCGGGCGCGCGGGCGGCGATTTCGCGCTGGCAGGGCGACAACGGCCTGGCCGCGACCGGCTATCTGAACGCCGAGCAGCTGGCGCGGCTGCGGGCACAGCGAACGCGGTGACGCGCGGGGGCCGGGTTTCCGGCCCCATCCGCCGCACCAGAAAGGTCGCTTCGGAAAAACCGATAGGCCGGAAAAGCAGAACGCCCGCAGGATTGCCGCGGGCGTTCGTGTTTCGGACCTTGTGCCGGGCGATCAGCCCTGGCGCGCCTTGAAGCGGCGGTTGGTCTTGTTGATCACGTAGATGCGGCCCTTGCGGCGCACGATCTGACAGTCCCGGTGACGCTCTTTCAGCGAACGCAGCGAGTTGCGAACCTTCATCGGTCTCTTCCTCTTCGCGGCGCTCGCATCGCGCCTTGAAACTGAAATGCCCCCGGAAAAGCCCCGGGGGCGGCGAAAATGGTGGGCGGTACTGGGATCGAACCAGTGGCCACTACGATGTCAACGTAGTGCTCTACCGCTGAGCTAACCGCCCGTGCCATGTGATTCCCTGCCCGCGGGGGGCGGCGGAATCGCGTTGGTCGGCGTGTCTATATAGTCACCGCCCCCACCCCGCAAGTGCCCTTTTAAGGGCGGCCGCAGCGGTTATACTTGGGACCGATGCCGACGACAGGCGAGATGAAAATGCCCTCGACCCCCGACCCAGCCTGCCCCGAGCCGCTTTTCGACCTGGTGCGGCCGGAACGCTGGGTGGGCGGCGTGATCTTTGCCTCGCCCCATTCGGGGTGCGATTACCCGGCGTGGTTCCTGTCCGAATCGGTGCTGGACCCGCATGTGCTGCGTTCGTCCGAGGATGCGTTCATCGACCGGATGATCGCGCCGGCGGTTGCGGCGGGGGCGGTCACGCTGGCGGCCAGGGTGCCGCGCTGCATCGTGGACCTGAACCGAGGCGCGGATGAGCTGGACCCGGCGGTGGTGCAGGGTGCCGGTAGCAGTTCGTCCGACCCGCGGATCCGGTCGGGGCTGGGGGTGATCCCCCGCGTCGTGGCGCAGGGCCGCGCGATCCGGCGCGGCAAGCTGACCCCGGCCGAGGCGGCGCAGCGGATCGACCGTTTCTGGCGCCCCTATCACGCCGCGCTGGAATCGCTGGTCCAGGAAGCCGTCGCCTGCCATGGCCGTGCGGTGCTGATCGACGTGCACTCCATGCCGCGCGAGGCGCTGGCCCATTTGCAGGGGCCGCGCCCGGACATCGTGCTGGGCGACCGCAACGGCGCCTCGGCCGCGCCCTGGGTCACGGACGGCGTGCAGCGGGCGCTGGCGACGGCGGGGTTCCGGGTCCGGCGCAACTCTCCGTTCGCGGGGGCGCATGTGGCGGCTGCCTATGGCCGCCCGCAGCAGTCCCGCCATGTCGTGCAGGTC
The DNA here is from genome assembly GCA_036678445.1 of Alphaproteobacteria bacterium. Taxonomy (GTDB): domain Bacteria; phylum Pseudomonadota; class Alphaproteobacteria; order Rhodobacterales; family Rhodobacteraceae; genus Paracoccus. The sequence goes on along the minus strand of JAZIHR010000038.1, from coordinate 8,392 downwards.
GAGATCGACCGCTCGCTTTACATGGACGAAACCACGATCCGGCCACATTCCGGGTATGCGGGGCTGGCCGCGCGGCTGGCGCGGGTGTTTGCCGTGCTTGCACAGATGGGGCCGGCGGGTGACGGGATGCCGATGGCGGCGGAATAGGGAACAGACCATGGAAGAATTTCTGACGCAGAACGGCGCGCTGATCGTGCTGGCGGTGGTGATCGTGCTGGCGATCACCTCAGCCGTGCGGATCGTCCCGCAGTCCGAAAAATACGTGGTCGAGCGTTTCGGCCGGCTGCGCTCGGTGCTGGGGCCGGGGATCAACTTTACCGTGCCGTTCCTGGACCGGGTGGCGCATCGGATCTCGGTGCTGGAACGGCAGCTGCCGTCCAACCGGCAGGATGCGATCACCGCCGACAACGTGCTGGTGCAGGTGGAAACCAGCGTGTTCTATCGGATCCTGGAACCGGAAAAGACCGTCTACCGCATTCGCGACGTGGATGCCGCCATCGCCACCACGGTCGCCGGGATCGTGCGCGCCGAAATCGGGATGATGGAGCTGGACTAGGTGCAGTCCAACCGCGCCCAGTTGATCGAGCGGGTGCGCGAGGCCGTGGCCAATGTCGTGGACGACTGGGGCATCGAGGTGACGCGGGCCGAGATCCTTGACGTGAATCTGGACGATGCGACCCGGGCCGCGATGTTGCAGCAGCTGAACGCCGAGCGCGCCCGCCGCGCCCTGGTGACCGAGGCCGAGGGCAAGCGCCGCGCGGTCGAACTGGCCGCCGACGGCGATCTTTACGCCGCCGAGCAGCAGGCCAAGGCCCGTCGCGTGCTGGCCGACGCCGAGGCCTATGCGACCAGCGCCCTGTCCGAGGCGATCTCCAGGAACGGGCTTGAAGCCGCGCGCTATCAGGTGGCGATGAAGCAGGTCGAGGCGCTGACCGAGGTCGCGCAGGGGCAGGGCAAGCAGACGGTGATCCTGCCCGCCGCGGCGCTGGACGCGTTCGGTGACGTGGCGCGGCTGCTGACCGGGGACCGGGCGTGACGGACTGGACCAACGGCTGGCTGTGGATCATCGCGGCGCTGCTGCTGGCGCTGGTCGAGCTGATCCTGCCCGGCTACATCTTCATGGGCATGGCCGGGGCGACCGCGGTGATGGGGCTGTTGCTGCTGACCGGGCTGTGGTCCGCCGGGCTGCCCTGGGCGCTGGTGGCGACGGCGGTGCTGTCGGGGGTGATCTGGTTCGTGCTGTCCCGGCTGCGCGGGGTGGACCGCAGCGCCACGCGCATCTGGCGCGACGACATCAACGACAACCCGCCCCGTCCCGACGGGCGCCCCGACAACGGCGACCCCCGGGCATGAGCGATCCGGCCCGGGCGATGCGCTGGAACGGCGCCAAGCTGGTGCTGACCTGTGGCGATTCGCTGCTGGTGCTGCGGCGCGACGACATTCCCACGATCAACTGGCCGGGCTGCTGGGACCTGCCCGGCGGCAGGCGCGAGGGCGACGAGACGCCCGAAGACTGCGCCTTGCGGGAATTGTTCGAGGAAACCGGGCTGCGGCTGGAGCCCACCCGCCTGCGCGGCCGTGCGCGGGAACTGCCGCACCGCCCCGGCCGGGCCGGCTGGTATTTCCATGCCGAGATCACGCGGGCCGAGGCCGGCGCCGCCGTGCTGGGCGACGAGGGCACCGAGCTGCGGCTGATGGCGCTGGCCGAGTTCGTCGCCCACCCCCGCGCCGTCCCGCATTTCCGCGACGTGGTGCGGGAAATGCTGGGGATAGCGGGGGATGCGCTCTAGGGCGCACCCGCCCCTTTTCAGCCGATTTCGGACAGGATCGCCTGCGCGGCGGCGCGCGGGTCCGCGGCCTGCCAGATCGGGCGGCCGACGACGATATGGTCGGCGCCGGCAGCGATGGCCGCGGCGGGGGTTTCCACCCGTTTCTGGTCGCCCAGCGCCGCGCCTGCCGGCCGCACCCCCGGCGTCACGATCAGCCCGGACCCCGGCAGGGCGCGGATGGCCGCGGCCTCGCGCGGGCTGGCGATGACGCCGTCCGCGCCGGCCTCGAAGGCGCGGGCGGCGCGTTCTACGGTCAGTTCATGCAGGTCGCCCGCGCGCATCAGCCCCGCGTCCAGATCGGCGCGGTCAAGCGAGGTCAGGATGGTCACCGCCAGGATCTTCAGCCCCGACCCGGCCGCGCCCTGTTTCGCGGCGCGCACCACATGGGGGTCGCCGTGCACGGTCAGAAAGTCGATGTCGAAGCGGGCCAGCCCGCGCACGGCGGCCTCGATCGTGGCGCCGATGTCGAACAGCTTCATGTCCAGGAAAATGCGCTTGCCGTGGTCTTGTTTCAGCTCGCCCGCCAGCGCCAGCCCGCCGCCCGTCAGCATCCCCAGCCCGATCTTGTAAAACGACACGCTGTCGCCCAGCGTCCGGGCCAGTTCCAGCCCCGCCAGCGCATCCGGCACGTCCAGCGCCACGATCAGGCGGTCATCTGCGGTGGTCATCGCGTTCTCCTGTTTTTTGCACTGGATAGAAGGGTGCGGCCCTGTGGCCAAGGGTCACGGCCTTGCAGCCGGGGGGCGTGGTTGACTTGCAGGGCGCGGAATTTTCTATTGCACGGGTAATCAGTAGGTAAGGTTCATGCATTTCACCATCACCCACACCCGTGCACCAGAAGATCCCGGTTCTGGCCCGATCACCGTAGGCTGGTTCCGCACCGTCGAAAAGGGCGGGGTGCTGTATGACCCGCCCGAGCGGCTGAGCTTTCGCCAGACCAACCGGACCCATGCGAAATCCGCCGGGCGCTGTCCGGGGGTGATCCAGATGGAAAGCCGGTATTTCGTGGTGAAATGCCCCTTTGACCTGCATATCGGCTTTGGCCGCGACGAACAGGGCCGGCCGCATCTGATCAACCGTGCCGGCACCGCCTCTCCGATCCGGGCCAACAAGATCGGCCAGTTGCTGACACTGGTGTCCGAGGCCGAGTGGCGCTATCCCGACCGGCCGACGATCCAGCTGGCGCTGCCCTATTGCTTCGTCTCGGACGAGACCGTCTACATGACGCAACTGGGCACCTTTGCGCATTACCGCGCCGACCCGCTGCCCGGCACCATCTTTGGCGGGCGCTTTCCCATCGACCTGTGGCTGCGCCCGATCATGTGGGCCTTTGAGTGGCACGACACCAGCAAGGACGTGGTGCTGAGCCGGGGCGAGCCGCTGTGCTATTGCCAGTTCGAGGGCGACGGCCCCGACCGCCCCGTCCAGCTGGTCGAGGCCGAGCGCACGCCCGAGCTGCTGTCCTATCTGGATCACGTCTCGGGCGCGGTGAACTATGTCTCGCAGACCTTTTCGCTGTTTCGCGCCGCGCGCGAGGCGCGGCCGGAAAAACTGCTGGTGCCGAAAAAGCGTTAGGTCTTGCAGCGCGCCGCCGGGGTGCCCAAATCTCGATGCGAGGCCCGTGATGAGGTGTGCCGGCAATCCGGGCACCCGGACGAACGGGCGCTTTACGCAAGGAGAAACCGATGGACATGGAAAAGTTCACGGAGCGTTCGCGCGGGTTCCTGCAGGCGGCGCAGACCATCGCCATCCGCGAGGAAAACCAGCGCGTGGTGCCCGAGCACCTGCTCAAGGCGTTGATGGATGACGATCAGGGGCTTGCGGCCAACCTGATCACCCGCGCCGGGGGCGATGCGCAGGCGGTGCGGCGCGCCGTGGATGAGGCGGTGGCGAAACTGCCCAGGATTTCCGGCGGCGACGGGCAGGTCTATGTCGATACGTCGCTGGTCCGGGTGATGGACGAGGCGCAGAAGATCGCCAAGCAGGCCGGCGACAGTTTCGTGCCGGTCGAGCGGGTGCTGATGGCGCTGGCGATGGTGAACACCCGCGCGCGCGATGCGCTGTCGGCCGGGCAGGTGACCACCCAAGCGCTGAACAGTGCGATCAACGACATCCGCAAGGGGCGCACCGCCGATTCGGCCAGCGCCGAGGACACCTTCGAGGCGCTGTCGAAATACGCCCGCGACCTGACCGCGGATGCCGAGCAGGGCAAGATCGACCCGATCATCGGCCGGGACGAGGAAATCCGCCGCACCATGCAGGTGCTGAGCCGGCGCACCAAGAACAACCCGGTGCTGATCGGTGAACCCGGCGTCGGCAAGACCGCCATCGCCGAAGGGCTGGCGCTGCGCATCGTCAACGGCGACGTGCCCGAATCGCTGGCCAACAAGAAGCTGATGGCGCTGGACATGGGCGCGCTGATCGCCGGCGCGAAATATCGCGGCGAGTTCGAGGAACGGCTGAAAGCCGTGCTGAAAGAGGTCGAGACCGCCGCGGGCGAAATCATCCTGTTCATTGATGAACTGCACGTGCTGGTCGGCGCGGGCAAGACCGATGGTGCCATGGACGCGGCCAACCTGATCAAGCCGGCGCTGGCGCGGGGCGAGTTGCACTGCGTGGGCGCCACCACGCTGGACGAATACCGCAAGTATATTGAAAAGGACGCGGCGCTGGCGCGGCGGTTCCAGCCGGTGATGGTGCAGGAACCCACGGTCGAGGACACGATTTCCATCCTGCGCGGCATCAAGGAAAAATACGAACTGCACCACGGCGTGCGCATTTCTGACGCGGCGCTGGTCGCTGCGGCCACGTTGTCGCATCGCTACATCACCGACCGCTTCCTGCCCGACAAGGCCATCGACCTGATGGACGAGGCTGCCTCGCGCTTGCGGATGGAGGTGGACAGCAAGCCCGAGGAACTGGACGCGCTGGACCGCCAGATCCTGCAAATGCAGATCGAGGCCGAGGCCCTGAAGAAAGAGGACGACACCGCCAGCCGCGACCGGCTTGAACGGCTGGAAAAACAGCTTTCCGACTTGCAGCAGCAATCGGCCGAGCTGACCGCCCGCTGGCAGGCCGAGCGTGACAAGCTGGAGGGCTCTCGCCACGTCAAGGAACAGCTGGACCGCGCCCGCGCCGAGCTGGAACAGGCCAAGCGCGAGGGCAATCTCGCCCGTGCGGGGGAACTGTCCTACGGCATCATCCCCGGCCTTGAACGCCAGATCGCCGAAACCGAGGGCGAGGGCGACGGCCCGCTGGTCGAGGAAGCCGTGCGCCCCGAGCAGATCGCCGAGGTGGTCGAGCGCTGGACCGGCATCCCCACCAGCAAGCTGATGGAGGGTGAACGCGACAAGCTGCTGAAAATGGAGGAAGTGCTGGGCAAGCGCGTCATCGGCCAGTCCGAGGCCGTGACCGCCGTCGCCAACGCCGTGCGCCGCGCCCGCGCCGGGCTGAACGACCCGCGCCGGCCGCTGGGCAGCTTCCTGTTCCTCGGGCCCACCGGGGTCGGCAAGACCGAGCTGACCAAGGCCATCGCCGAATACATGTTCGACGACGACAGCGCGATGGTCCGCATCGACATGTCCGAGTTCATGGAAAAACACTCGGTCAGCCGGCTGATCGGCGCGCCCCCCGGCTATGTCGGCTACGACGAAGGCGGCGTGCTGACCGAGGCCGTGCGACGGCGCCCCTATCAGGTGATCCTGTTCGACGAGGTCGAAAAGGCGCACCCCGACGTGTTCAACGTGCTGTTGCAGGTGCTGGACGACGGGCAACTGACCGACGGGCAGGGCCGCACGGTCGATTTCAAGAACACGCTGATCATCCTGACCTCGAACCTTGGGGCGCAGGCGCTGTCCTCGTTGCCCGAAGGGGCCGATTCGGGGCAGGCGCGGGATGAGGTGATGGCCGCGGTCCGGGCGCATTTCCGGCCCGAGTTCCTGAACCGGCTGGACGAGATCATCATCTTCCACCGGCTCAGCCGCGCAAACATGGATGCGATCGTGCGCATCCAGCTGGCCGACCTGGAAAAGCGGCTGGCGGATCGCAAGATCACGCTGGACCTGGACGAGGCCGCGCTGACCTGGCTGGCGGATGAGGGCTACGACCCGGTGTTCGGCGCCCGCCCGCTGAAGCGGGTGATCCAGCGCAGCCTGCAGAACCCGCTGGCCGAGATGCTGCTGGGCGGCGAGGTTCTGGACGGGCAGACCGTCCATGTCACCGTGGGCGACGGCGGGCTGATCGTCGGCAACCGCGTCGGCACCAACGCACCCTTGGGTGCGGCAGGCGACAAGCCGGCGGACGTGCCGCTGCACTGAGCAGCGCCGGAAACGACAAGGCCGCGGGGCGAACCCGCGGCCTTTTTCGTGAAAGCCCGGTGGTGGGGCGGCGGCCCCTCAGTTCAGCGCGTTGTCGACGATGCCGGCGACCAGTTCCTGCACCTCGGGCAGGTTTTCGGCAGCATAGTCGCGGTGGCCGACCACGATCTTGCCGGGCGCGTCGGCCAGTTCATAGACGAAGATGCCATAGGGGCAGGACTGGATGTTGTGGGGGTCGCGCTCCATCACCTTGCGCGACACCACGGCGGAACAGAAGCTGAAGACGTCGGCCTCGGTATAGATGTCCTTGCTGCCGCCCACGTCCTCTTTGGTGCGGCTGAGCATCGCGCCGACATGGCTGGTGTTGTCGATGACCAGCCCGGCGTTGATGATCGCATCCTCGATCGCCCCGCTGACGGCGGCGAAATCACCCTCGGCCTCGTAAAGGACGGGTCCCTGGGCCAGGCTGGCGGTCGCGCTGAACATCAGGATGGCGGCAGCGGTGCGGAACATGGTCATCGGGGGCTCCTTCAAGCAATCGTGTCGCAACTGTCGTCGCAGGTTCGTCCCCTTTGCGCCATGATGTCAACAAAGGCAGGGTAGAGGACAAGATGCGCCGCGATGCTTCTGGACTGACCTGGGCGGATGTGACGCCGCAACATCTGTTCCTGAACCGCCGGGCGTTCATCGCCGGGGCGGCGGCGCTGGCGGCCGGACCGGCGCTGGCCGCGTCGGGGTTTTCCACCGACGAGGCGCCGAACAGCCTGGACGAGATCACCAACTACAACAATTTCTATGAATTCGGTTTCGGCAAGACCGACCCGGCCCGCCATGCCGGGGCGCTGACCACTGACTCCTGGTCGGTCGAGATCGGCGGGCTGGTCGATCGCCCCGGCAGTTACTCGGTGACCGACCTTGCCCCCGAGAACGCGGTCGAGGAACGCATCTACCGCCTGCGCTGCGTCGAGGCCTGGAGCATGGTGATCCCGTGGCTGGGCGTGCCGCTGGCGCAGGTGCTGGACCGCGTCGGCGTTCAGTCCGGCGCGAAATTCGTCGCGTTCGAGACCCTGCTGCGCCCCGAGGAAATGCCCGCGCAGCGCCGCCGTGCGCTGGACTGGCCCTATCGCGAGGGGTTGCGGCTGGACGAGGCCATGCACCCGCTGACCATTCTTGCCACCGGGCTTTACGGCCAGCCGCTGCCCAAGCAGAACGGCGCGCCGATCCGGCTGGTGGTGCCGTGGAAATACGGCTTCAAGTCGATCAAGAGCATCGTGCGCATCATCCTGACCGACAGGCAGCCGGTCACCACCTGGCAGGCGATGCAGCCGAACGAATACGGATTCTATGCCAATGTGAACCCGCAGGTGGACCACCCCCGCTGGAGCCAGGCGACCGAGCGGCGCATCGGCGCGGGGCTGCTGGGCGGGCGACAGGACACGCTGATGTTCAACGGCTACGGCGAACAGGTCGCCTCGCTTTATGCCGGCATGGATCTGGCGCGCGATTACTGATGCCGCTGCGCCGTCTGCCGACCGGGGTCGTCTGGGGCCTGGGGGCGCTGCCGCTGGCGCTGCTGGTCTGGGACATGCTGGGGGGCGGGCTGGGAATCGACCCGGTGCGCGACATCGAGCACCGTCTGGGGCGGACCGCGGTCTATTTCCTGGTCGCCTCGCTATGCGTGACGCCGCTGCTGCGGCTGGCGCGGATCAACCTGATGAAGTTCCGCCGCCCGCTGGGGCTGCTGGCCGCCAGCTATGCCGGGCTGCACCTGCTGGCCTGGGTGGTGCTGGACATGGGGCTGCGCTGGGAACAGGCGCTAAGGGACATCGCCCGGCGTCCCTATCTGACCATCGGCATGGCGGCGCTGGCGATTCTGGTGATTCTGGCCGCGACCTCGTCCAACGCGGCGATTCGGCGGCTTGGCGCCCGAAGATGGAGGGCGATTCACCGCCTGGTCTACCTCGCGGCGCCGCTGGCGCTGTTCCACTGGCTGCTGGCGCACAAGATCTGGCCGGCAAAACCGCTGGTGATTCTGGGGGTGGTCGCGATTCTGCTGGGGCTGAGGGCCGGCTGGGCGCTGACGCGGCACGTGCAGCATTCAGAATAGTTGTTTATTATCAGTGCATTGCGATAATCTTTCTGCGAATGCGAAGATTTCTTGAAGATTCTGCTTGCGCCCCGCGGCACCGGGGCCTAAACACCGCTTCACCGAACGGCGGGAACGCGGGACGGGGCCGGGGCCGGGAG
>JAZIHR010000037.1:0-21884 GCA_036678445.1 Alphaproteobacteria bacterium | reverse complement strand
CATGGGTGCCGATCAGCGCGTCGAAATCGAGGTTATCGCGGGTGGCCAGCGCCTCGACGCGGTATTCGAACAGGCCGTTGAGATGGTCGGTGCCGTCGAAGCGCAGCAGGGCCAGGGTGTCGGGGCCGAGCGCGGTGGTCAGCCGGCCAAGACGCCCGGACTGGCGCAGGGGGGCGTTCATGGAAAAAGGCCTCCGCGGGGAAATGGATCAGTTAAAATCAGGGAAGGTATGCCCAAGCATAAGGGCAAAGCCAAGCATATGTGGCAACACCTCTCGCGAACCTCTTCATTCATGACCGCGGGGAGACACAGGAGCACGGATCGGACCTTGGCGGCATCTGTGCGTCGAACGATCATTGTGCTCTGTAATCCCAAGGGAGTGGGAGTGCGCCGCTGGATATCTGATGGTTGAACTCGTCGTCAGCAGATCGACCTGACCGTCCGACCAGCCGAACGGTTCAGCCACGCCCGAAGCTGGGCGCCTGGCTTGAAGAACTGAGCCGGCTGTTGGCAATCAACGCGGCTCGTGGGCGCCGAGAACGCCTGGCGCTGATCCGGATCTACGAGAAACTGCGCGGCCTTGGCTATGAAGGCGGGTATATGCGATGCGCCGCTATGCCTCGATCTGGGCGCGCAATCAAAGCTCCGGTGCTTCTGCCGCCTTTGTGCCGCTGAGTTTTGCCCCCGATGAGGCCTGTCAATTCGACCCGAGCCACGAGGTCGTCCTGATTGATGGGGCAAGGACACGGACCAAGGCGAGCATCCGCGGAGCGGAAGCACCCGCCGCGGCTGAAAGCGTCAGTTCGGGCTTGCCGAACTCCGCCTCCGGCTTGCTGTCGATGTCGGGTTGCTGCGCCATGCCCTTGTCGAGTCCTGAGATCTTGCGGGCATAGCGTTGCATGTCGAGCCCATGGTGACGCGAGACGTTCCAGCCTCCGGTAAGTCCGAGCGCAAGCCCGGCAACAACGATCAACCCGACAGCCCCTACAGGTCGCGTTTCCTTGCGCAGGTAAAAAAAGACAAGAATCGTCAGCCAGGCGGTGCCAAAGGCAAGCCCGCCGACGACATCGGAAAACCAGTGTGCCCCCAGATAGAGGCGCGAAAAGGCGATCAGCAGCGCCATGGAAAGCATCACCAGCACTACCGGCAGGCGCCACGCCGCCCGCAGTTCGCGCCCGATCAGAAAGGCCAGGAAACCATAGAGAACAAGGTTGACGGTGCTGTGCCCGCTGGGAAAGGAAAACGCGCTCCAGCCGGAATAGAGCAGTTCGGTCGGGCGCGGCCGATGAAGCGCAACCTTGATGGCCGTGTTGAGCGCCGATGCGCCGCCGACCGCGCCCAGCCAATAAGCTGCCGAGCGCCAGTTCCGCTGCCACAACAGCCACAGCGACACCGCCACGGTTATGGCAAGCACGACGACGGTGTCGCCCAGTTCCGTGATGACCAGCATGATCGCGTCGCCCGGCCCGGTGCGCAGATCCTGAAGCGCCTGATAGATCGCGGTGTCCACACGCACCAAGGGGTCGCCGCTGACGATGTCCTCCAGTATCCCGAAGAACAGCCAGGCAGAGCCGGCCAGCACCAGGGCAAGCAGCGTCACGACCCGGGCGTCGGGCCGGGTCGGGTCCAGAAGGTCAAGCACCATACGGTGCCAGCGGGAATCTCCGGCTGCCGCCTGCACCCGCAGCCATGCCGACAAACGCGACAGCAGCGGCGGACCATGGCGCAGGACAAGCTGGACAAGGCGGATCGCCGTCCAGATCACGATGACGGCCAGAACGGCCAGGATCGCAAGCGGTTTGGCTGCCGCACCAACGCGGCCGACGGCCGCGCCGACGAACACGGCGGGCAGGATATGCGACGGCGCCCAGACCAGCGCGGACAGGATATTGGCGGCGTAGAAGCGCCGCGCCGGCATTCTCAACGTGCCGGCGATCAGGGGAACAAAGGCTCTCACGCCCGGCGTAAAGCGGGCGATGAAGACGCTCATGTCGCCGTGCCGCTCGAAAAATTCTTTGCTGCGCGCGATCAGTTCCGGGTGCCGGTTAAGCGGCCAGCGTTCCAGGATTTCGCGGTGATAGCGATAGCCGATCCAGAAAGAGAGACCGTCGCCGATGATCGCGCCAATGGTGGCCGCGCCAAGCAGCGGCCATAGTTTTACGACTCCGCTTGGCACCAGCGCGCTGACCGCCAGGATCGCGGCCGTGCCGGGAATGAAAACGCCGATGGCCGGAAGGGATTCTGACAGCGCCAGCAGCAGTATCACCGCATAGGCCAGATGCGGGTAGGCCGCGATGAACGCAACGAGATCGGCAAAGAAGGACGCTATCATGCCGCGCGGCTCCTGCAGGAGAGGGGACAGGTTTCGCTCAAGGCGCGCCGTTTTCCGGCTGAGGGTCGGACCAGAATGGCGGCGAGGAACTGATCGTCGGCAATCGCCCCTCCTGAAGGCGATGCATGGTAATGAACCTGATCTCCTTCTGCTGCTACAGAGTATTGCAGCAGACAACAAGCCGCTGTTTCTGGGCGTGGGGGGGGGGGCGCTATTCGCGCGCCCTGTCATCCGGAACCATGATGAGCGTTCGGCGCCCGAGATTGTCAACACCATCAAGGCTGCTTCGCCGAGTATGTGCGGCAGAGAAAAATTCCTGAAAATTGCACCCGCAATGGCGAAGCTAATTGCACCACAAACTGCGAAATGAATTGTCGCAATAATGTGGATAGGCGGGTGCATGTCAGGGTTTCCGGTATTTCTTCGGTATGGCGGGATCAAGGCCAATCATGGACAAGCAAGGCAGATGATGCTGCTGGCCGGACGACTTCAGTCCTTTTCCAAGAGCGCCGGGATGCGCGTTCTCGGGTCATTCAACAGGCGGGCGCCCTTGTAAAAGCAGGGCAACCAGTTCTGCCTGCCGATTGGTACGGGTTTTCTGGAAGATATGGCGTAAATGAAAGGCGACGGTTGTGCGCGATATCTCAAGCTCATGCGCGATCTGCGCCAATGTCTTGCCTTGTATCAGCAAGGACGCCACCTGATGTTCTGATCTGGTCATGCCGAAGGAGATTGCGAAATCCCCCGGAGGGAGAGCCGGGTTTTCCGGTCGCCTCGAACGAATCCGTTCGATCTGGCGCAATCGTGCATCGACTGTTGCCAGCAGCAGGTCGTAATCAATCGGCTTGACCAGATAATCATCCGCGCCCCGCCGCTTGCCATCGACGACCTGTCGCGGGTCGGCAAGGGCCGACAGGAACACGAACGGGATTTCTGCGTGGTCAGAGCCCTTTTCCCTTAACGCATCAAGAACGTCATATCCGGACAGGCCAGGCATCGAGATATCGCAAAGAACAAGATCCGGGCGCGTTTCCGTCAATATCCTGATGGCCTTTGTGCCGCTGTCTGCTTCGATGACGGCATAGCCGGCCTCGGCCAGTTCATCGGCAATGTCGCAGCGCAATTGCCTTTCGTCCTCGACGCAAAGAATGACCGGACGTTTTACTTTCGTCGAAGTACGAATATTCATGTCTGCGCCTTGACGAAAGCGCCGGATTTTACGGCGACCGGATGGTGCTCTGCCCGCGGAAGCCGCAAGGCCAAGCGTATTGTTCCTGCTTTATGATTCCGCAACAACACGTCGCCCCCCTGCAAGCGCGCCAGGATTCTGGCCATGTAAAGCCCCACCCCTATGCCGGGAAGCCCCTCGGCGTTGTTTCCCCGAAAATATCGCTCAAACAGCCGGCTCTGTTCGGCGGGGTTTTCCAGTGCGCCCTGATTGGTGACGGCACACTCGACCTGTGCGCCGTCATTGGCAAGGGTTATGGAAACCGGCGTGCCGGCCGGTGAATATTTCAGGGCATTGGCAACAAGATTGGTCAGGATGTTTTCCACATGGACCGGGTCGCAACAGGCAATAACCGGGCCGCCGTTTCCGGCTTCGACCAGGATCGTGCGCCCGTCCATATGGCTCGCCTGATCGGAACAGACCTGCGCAATGATGTCGTTCAGGTCGCAGGGCTGGCTGCGGACCTCGACCTGGCCTGCATCAAGGCGGGCGGCGTCCAGCGTGCTTTCCACCAGGCGGGTCAGGCGGGCAATTGCCTGACGGGCATTTCCGCCCCGTTCCAGAACTTCTGCGGGCGTAAGTTGTTCGCGGCGGCGCATCAGGCGGTGAAGCGCGGAATCGATAATGGCCAGCGGAGTGCGGAACTGATGCGAAATCATTGTGCCGAAATTGCGGTAAAGCTCGGCCGCCGCCCGCTCGCGCATGAGAGCGGCGTCCAGTTCGTGGGTCCGGGCCTCGACAAGCTGCTCAAGATGGTCGCGATGATCGGCGATTTCCTTTTGCGCCTCTCGCCTTTCGGTCACATCCGAGATCAGAAGCAGCGCGCCCATGATCCTGGGACCATCGCGCAGGGAAAAACAGCGCAGGTCAAGATACAGCGGGGCGGCCTGACCTGATGGAAAGAAAGGCTGGTCGAACAGCGCAGCAGGCCGCCCGGCAATCGCGCTTTCAATCATCTGGCTGATGGCATCGACCTCGAAAAAGCCGGAAATATCGGCCAATGCACGGCCACGGGTATCGGCGCCGCACTGGTCGAACAGGTGTTCGGCCGCCTCGTTCCACACGGTGCAATGGCGCCCGGTATCCACCGCCACGATACCTTCGCCGCTTGACCCGATAAGCAGCGCCGAAAGCGCCTTTTCCTTGTCGAGCAGTCGCGTCCGATGGCGGGCATCGCGGATTGCCAGCAGGAAATGCCCGCAAAGAACGGCGCCCGCCAGCGAGATGCCGATCAGCGAGACGATGATCTGCCAAAGCTGCGCCCGCGAGGCATCCAGCGTCGTGCCGAGCTCGTCCCATTCGGCGACCATCGCCCTGTTGGCCGCCTTGGCCAGCGCGGTATTGTAGGGCCCGAGGATTCCTCGGACCTGCGGCAGGTCATCCGGCGCAAGGCTGGCCAGAAGCATGGCCAGTTCGGGCAGGTTGCCGCGCAAGGTATCAAGCGCATCGGCAAGGCCCAGATCCTCGGCCCGGCGGCGCTGTGGCCCGTCGTCCAGCAGCGCAAGGCGGCTGAGAAACACGTCATGGCGCAGGTCCATCTGCGCCCGGTCCACCTTGCCCGTGGCCCCGTCCGCGGCGGTCTCGCCCAGCCGCAGGCTGGAAATATGCGCCTGCGAGATCACCCACAGCATGTTCTGGGTCGCTTCGATCCGCATGTCCCGTTCGATCCGGGCAAGGTGCATCAGCGAGAATGCCAGCAGAAGCACGAAGATGACGATGGCAAGCACCGGCAGGGCGACCCCCAGCATCGCGCGTCCACGCCGGCTCATTCTATGTCCAGCCACCTGAGCTGCCAGACCCAGCGATAATCATAGCGGATATCCCGAAGCTCGGCATGCTGGTCGCGCGGATAGACGATCCACAACGGCCCCTTGTCCGAGGGCAGCAGCGGCTTGCCGTCCATCTGGTAGGCGACGATCACGCCAAAGCGGGCGAACTCTGCGATATCTATGTCGATGGCGTAGTCGTTCAGGGCGCGGGCCGTGACGGTGCTGCCCTGCGCGCCGACAAGATCAAGCAGGTCGCCCATCAGAAAGCCGTCGAACTGGCGCACCCCGTCGGTGACGGCCGTGGTGGTTTCCAGCCGAACCGGCGGCAGCGCCTTCAGCATTTCCATATCGAAACGGGCCACGCCATCCGAATTTCCCCGCGTGATCGCGCCCTGCACCTCAAGCACGGGCGGGCCTTGCAGGGGCGGCAGTCCGGCCGGCTCGTGCCCTTGGGCCACGGTCGAAAAGCAGATCGACATTGCGGTCAGCGCAACGGGAACAAGCGCCTTCAAATTGCCCTGCCGCCCCCTTGTCATCATCTCTGGCATGATTTCATGCCGGCTGTTCTGCCTGGAATATACATATCCCGACTATAACTCGATTTTTACCCATGTCCCTATTCAAACGAAGGGGGCGCGGGGGCTTTCTTCCTGCTAGACCCGAAAAATCAGGGTAGCCGGCAGAGGAAGCACATGTGGAATTTCAGCATCGGCAGCGCGCTGGCAATGATGGTGCGGACGATGCCGTTCGTCCTGCTGCGTCTGGTGGTCTATTTCGGGATTGCCGTCGGCTATGTGCTGGTCACCGGCACGGGCGCCGGCATCGGCTATGGCATTGGCGGTTTCGGTGACGCTGGCTTTCAGGCAAATGCGACGCTTTGGGGCGGCCTGACGGGGTTCGGCGTTTTCGGTGCCTTCATGTATTGGGCGCGGGAATATATTCTTTATATCGTCAAGGCCGGGCATATCGCCGTCCTTGTCGAACTGATCGACGGCCGCCCGATGCCCGAAGGCAGATCCCAGATCACCCATGCCGGTTCGGTGGTCAGGCAGCGTTTTGCGCAGGCCAGCCTGCTGTTCGCGCTCGACCGGCTGGTCAAGGGCGTGATCGGCGCGATCACCGGCCTGGTGCGCGGCATCCTGACCATCCTGCCGATCCCCGGGGCGCGGCAGATTGCGGGGATCCTGCACGCCTTTCTCAGTGTCGCCGTCGGTTTCATCGACGAGGTGATCCTTGCCCATGCGATCCGGACCGGGGCGACCAACCCCTGGGTCTCGGCCCAAGAGGCGCTGGTGCTGTATGGCCAGAACTACAAGGTCATGCTCAGGAATGCGGCCTGGCTGGCCGTGATCGTCTATGCCCTGAGCTTCCTCGTCTTTCTGGTCATGCTCGCCCCGGCTGCGCTGGTCGTTTACCTCATGCCCGGCGCGTGGGCGGCAGGGGGGCTGGTCTTTGCCCTGCTGTTCGCATGGAGCGTCAAGGCCGCGCTGCTGGAACCGTTTGCCGTCGCCTGCCTGTTGCAGGTCTATTTCAAGACGATCGAGGGCCAGACGCCGGACCCCGAATGGGACGCAAGGCTGGAACAGATGTCCTCGCATTTCCGCAAACTCAAGACGCGGATTGCCGACGGCCCTGCCGGGCAATCCATCCGCGACGGGGCGCCGGCATGAAATCCTTTGTGAAAGTGGCCGTCGCCGCCCTTGCCCTTGGCGCTATCGGCCTGCCCGCCATCGCGCAGGATCGGCCGGGCACCATCCTCGTGCTGGATGCCTCGGGGTCGATGTGGGGGCAGATCGACGGGGTGAACAAGATCACCATCGCCCGCGAGGTCGTGGCGAATATCCTGGCGGATTTCCCGGCCGAGCAGAACCTGGGGTTTGTCGCCTATGGCCACCGCGAACGCGGCCAGTGCGCTGACATCCAGACCATCATCGAGCCGGCGCCCGGCACCGCCTCCGAAATCGTCAGGATCGTCAACGAACTGAACCCGCGCGGCATGACCCCCATGACCGATGCGGTGATTGCCGCGGCTAAGGCGCTGCGCCACACCGAACAGGCCGCCACGGTCATCCTGGTCTCGGACGGGATCGAGACCTGCAACCCCGACCCCTGCGCCGCCGCGCGTGCGCTGGCACAGTCGGGCATCGACTTCACCACCCACGTCATCGGCTTTGACGTCAAGGGACAGGCGGGGGCCCTGATGCAGATGCAGTGCATCGCCGAGGAAACCGGCGGCCGCTTCCTGACGGCCGACAATGCCCGGGAACTGACCGAGGCGCTGCAACAGGTCGTCGCCGCGCCAGCCCTGCCGCCCGCCCTGCCGCAGGCAGCCACGGTGACCATGGTCGCGGTGATGGGCAGCAAGGACGGCGCCCGGGTCGAAACTCCCGTCACATGGACCTTCGACCCCGAAGACGACAGCGAGGGCGACAGTCTCGAACGTGACGGCAATCCCGGCGTGGTGGAACTGCACCCCGGCCAGTGGCGCGTCAGCGGCTATCACGCCGTGCTGGAACACGAGCAATCCGCGCAGCTGGTCGTCGTCGAGGGGCAGCCGCAGACCCAGGTGATGGTCTTTGACGAACCGCAGCCCGAACTGCCCGCAGCAACGGTTCTTGCCCCCGATCAGGTGGTGGTCGGGTCGGCCTTTCCGGTGACCTGGCAGGCCGAGGGGCTGAACCCGCGCGATTACGTCACCATCGTTCCCGTGGGGGCCAGGGACGGAACCTATGACCGCTATCACCGCGTGGACGGGCAGGCCGAAGGCCACCTGCGCGCCCCGGCAGAGCCGGGCCTGTTCGAGGTCCGGCTTCAGACCGTGGGGGCGGGCAAGGTTCTGGCGACCACCCCGGTCGAGGTGGTCGATGCCAAGGTCACGGTCAGCGCCCCGTCGCAGGTGGTCGTCGGTTCGACCTTCCCCGTAAGCTGGGTGGCCGAGGGCCTGCACCCGCGCGACTATGTGACCATCGTTCCCGCAGGGGCCGAGGCGGGCGCATATACGGGTTACGACCGTATCGACGACAAGACCGAGGGCAGCCTGCGCGCCCCGGCAGAGCCCGGCCTTTACGAGGTGCGCTTTCAGATGGAGGGCAGCGGGCGCGTGCTTGCCGTCACTCCGGTCGAGGTTCTGGAAGGCAAGGTCACCGTCGGCGGGCCGGACAAGATCCGGGCCGGAGCCGAGATGATGCTGACCTGGAGCGGGGCGATCTCTCCCCGGGATTACATCACCATCGTTCCTGCCGATGCCGCGGACGGCGATTATGCCGGTTATTTCCGGGTCCGCGATGCCTCGGAAGGCAGGATGACCGCGCCCGCCGAGCCCGGCCTTTACGAGGTCCGCTATCATCTGGAAAGTGAGAGCCGCGTCATGGCCCGCCACCCTGTCGAGGTGCTGGCCGCCGACGCGCCGATGGATGACGGCGCCGGGCTGTCCGTGCCCGGATCGGGAAAACCGGGTGAGACTGTCACCGTAACCTGGAACGGCGGCCTGGAAAGCGGCGACCGGCGCGTGGCATTCGCCCGGCTCGATCAGGCTGATTTCAGCTGGATCAGTGCCGAAGGCATTGCCGGTCGCGAAAGCCTCGAAATAACCCTGCCAGAGACCCCCGGCACATATGAAGTGCGTTTTCTGGACGTGACCAATCGCGAAGTGCTTGGCCGTTCGATTATAGAGGTGCAACCATGAAACGGATCATGTCCCGGCCAGCCGCAATGACCGCAATTGCGCTGGCGGGAATCACGCTGGCCTCTGCTTCGGTCAGGGCCGAGATCGACGGCCATGGCCCGGATGCGTGGCGCGTTACCGGGGTTTCGGCGAACGATCACCTTAATGCGCGCATGGGGCCGGGGACGAATTATCCCGTGATCGAGACCTTCGCCCATAATGAACGCGGCATGGAACAGATCACCTGCGTGCCTTTCTATACGGCCGCGCATTATCAGCGCATGACCGAGGCCCAGCTCGGCGCATTGCCGGCGCGCTGGTGCCTGATGCGCAGCGCCTCGATGAGCAAGGCCGGATGGGTGGCGCAGCGTTTCATTACCCCGGATGGCACCGTCGAAATCGCCCCGACCCCTGCCGGCCTGTCGCAGGCCGGACCTGAACCCTACGCGGCGATCCCGGGCATCGACCCGGTCGATCAGGCGGTGGACCTGGTGCGCGAGCTTTACGAACGCCAGTTCCAGTCCGAAAACAGCAATCTTCCCAGCGCGTTCGATCTTTCCGTGGCGAATCATTATTTCACCGGGGACATCGTGGCATGGCTTGCCTCGGGCCAGGTCGATGCGCACCCGCTTTACGGTGCGCAGGACTTTGACGGCGCGATAGGAGAGCCGACCCCCGATCCCGACAACCCCATGCTGCGGGGCATGATCACGATCAATGTCGATTTCACCAATTTCGGTCAGGCGCAGCGGGCGGTCTTTTATATCCGCCCCGATACGACCAGGCCCCAGGCGCCATTGCGCATCTTTCGTGTCGAGCATGACGGCTGGTCCTATCCATGAACCCGGGGAATAACTCATGAAAAATAAGCTCCTTTTGGGGTTAATGGCCCTCGGGGCGACTGCCCTGACCGTCGGCTTTCTGGCAGGCTATCCCGCACAAGCCGATGACGATAAGATCGTGGGCGGAAAGGCCGGGGGAACGGCTGCCGGTATTCTGGAAACCTCGGCAGGCAGGTATGAATTCACCCCCGCCACCTGCGCTATCTATAAGGACGGAGATTCCCATGATATCGAGATCGGCGGGCAGGGCGTCGCCCCCGATGGCGAGGATTTCTATTTCGAATTTTCTTCGACAGCCAATGCGATTACTATCGGGCTTGGCGTTGATGGCCCGTTCGCAAGCTCTGACAGGGTGCTTCGGGCTGGCAGGTCGGCGTCGCAGGAATTCGAAGTTGTGGTGGCAGGAGAAAAAATAACTGTCCCTGTCCTTGTTCTGGTCGATGAAGACTTCGATGTGATTGACGGGACGGCAAGCCTCAGCATTGATTGCGAGGGTTAGGCGCTTGGTTCCGGCAGGTTTTTCCTGGCGGGTGCGGGGCCGGCCAACCGCCCGTCATGATCTGCCCATGGCCTGACCCAGCCGGAAAACTGCCCGAAGATCGGGGCATGGCCGAGGCACGACCCGCGCGCAGCGGCCTGTGGGCCAAGGGATGCGTCTTGCCGCCCTGCACACCGCCACCCGCACCTGTCAGGCGGTGGCCCTTTCCCCTGTCAAGCTGTCGGGAACCAGACCGCGCGCCCGGTGCTGCCGCTGGTGCGCCCGCCAAAAGGTAAAGCTGCTGGCCAAGTGCGAAAAGCGCAGGAGTTTCCGCCGGTTCTTCGTGCGGGCCATGCAGGGGATGCCCCCGGCCCGGCGATTTCCGTGCCGACCGCATGGCCCTGCTCGAAGGGCTGGCGGCCACGGAAGCCGGCCGGCAAAGAGGGCGCCTCCGGCCCCGGCCCCGCACGGTGGCCGGGGCGTGTCGGGACAAAAGGGCTGGACAAAAAGCCGGGTAAAAGAGCGGGGGCGTCATCCCGGCGGGGTAGTCTCGGGCAGGCCAAGTGCGACCAGCTCGATCGCGTTCCGCACCCCCATCTTGGCCAGCACCCGCCCCCGGTGCACCTCGACCGTGCGCATGGCGATGCCCAGCATGTCGGCGATCTGCTTGTTCAGCGCCCCGGTCAGCATGAGCCGCATCACCTCGTCCTCGCGGGCCGAAAGCGTGGCGCGGCGGGCGGCAATGTCGCGGCGCTGGGCCGCGTTCACCTCGGCGACCTGATGGGCGGCGATGGCCCTAAGGGCAAGATCGACGATCTGGTTGTCGTTGAAGGGCTTTTCCACAAAGTCGAAGGCGCCGGCCTTCAGCGTCTGCACTGCCACCGGCACGTCGGCATGGCCGGTCAGAAAGATCACCGGGACCAGGTTGCCCATGGCGCGCAGCCGCTCGAACACCTCGGGGCCGGAAAGCCCGCCCATCCGCACGTCCAGAATGACGCAGGCGCAGTCCTCAAGCGGCTGGGCGGTCAGGAAATCCTCGCCCGAGGCCCAGCAGCGGGCGGCCAGCCCGCGCGAGGCGAACAGGAAGCCCAGCGAATCCCGGATCGCTTCCTCGTCATCGACGATGTGGACTATCCTGCTCATTCCGCAGCTCTCCGTTCCGCGTTTGCGCCCGACTGTCCCGCCGCAAAGCCGGGCAGCGCGATGCGAAAGACCGTGCCGCCGCCCGCCGCGGCGCGATGGGAAATCTGACCCCGGTGCAGCTCGACGATCGAGCGGCAGATCTTCAGCCCCATGCCCATGCCCTGGCTTTTGGTGCTGGCGAAGGCGTCGAACAGCCGGGCCGCGACCTCTGGCGCGATCCCGACGCCCTGATCCTCGACCTCCAGCACCACCTGATTTTCGTCGGGGAAAAGCCGGACCGTCAAGATATCGCCCGAGCGGCGATCGCCCATCGCTTCCATGCCGTTGCGGATCAGGTTGATCAGCACCTGTTCCAGCAGGATGCGGTCGGCCGCGACCGTGGGCACCGGATCGACCCGCGATTCCAGCCGCACCCGGTGTTCGCGCGCGTCCGCGGCCAGAAAGCCCATGGTTTCCGCCACCACCTCGTCCAGCCGGGTTTCGGCGAATTTCGGTTCGCGCTTGCGCACCAGGTCCTGGATGCGGCGGATGATCAGGCCGGCGCGCCCGGCCTGGCGGGCCAGCTTTTCGGTGGTGCCGTGCAGCAGCGCCGGATCGGCGTCGCCGCGTTCCATCAGGTTGAGCATCCCCGTCGCATACGAGGCGACGGCCGCCAGCGGCTGGTTCAATTCATGCGCCAGCGTCGAGGCCATCTCGCCCAGAGTCACCAGCCGGCCAGTGCGGGCCATGGTTTCATCCTGCGCCCGGGCAAGGCGGGCGGCGCGCTTGGCCTCGGTGATGTCGATGACCGAGCCCATCCAGCCGCGATGGACGCCGCGCCCGTCGATCAGCGGGGCCTCGTAGACCTGGATGTCGATTTCCCGGCCGTCGCGGGCGCAGAAGCGGGTCTCGAAACTTTGGCTGACCGCATTGCCCGATGCCAGCTTGCGCTGCCGGGCCAGCGTTTCGGCAAGGATCGAGGGATCCCAGTAGGGCATTGGCGGGGCGCAGCCGATCAGTTCCTCGGCGCTCCACCCCACAAGGTTGCAGAAGGCAGAGTTCACATAAAGGATGCGCCCCTGATGATCCTTGGCGCGCAGGTCGACGGTCAGGCTTTCCTCCATCGAGCGGCGAAAGGCGGTTTCGCCCAGCAGCCGCAGTTCCGCGGCGCGACGGCGCCGGGCGCTGGCCGACAGCACGAGCAGCGCCAGTATGGCAAAGGCCGCCAGCGGCGCGATGGTGCCGAAGACAAGCGCCGAACGAAAGCCGGCGGGCGCGACATAGGCGGTGATGCGCAGCACCATGCCCCGCAGCGGCGGATCGAAACTGATCGTATGGGTGGGGTTGTCGGCAACCGGCGCTAGCCGCTGGCGCTGCGCCTGGACGCGATCCTCGATGTCGAGGATGCGCACGCCGTATTGCTCGGCGATCCACCATGGCACATGCCGTTCCAGCAGCAGCGGCAACGAGATCGTCGCCGTGATCGAGCCCATGCCTTCCCGGTAGGGCATGCCGATGGTCACATGCCTCCCGGCATTGACCGCGCCATAGACCGGCCGCGTCGCCGCCGTGGCGCTTTGCCGCAGCAGCGTGGTCAGCGCGGGGTCGTCGGGCGCACCGGGGCCGGGCAGGGCGCGCGCCACCGTGCCGGCGGCATCGTGCCAGACGATCGACTGCACCTCGGGGTTGCTGGCCAGATGCAGCCGGGCCCGGGCGTCCAGCGTTTCGGAATCGACGCCGGCCGCCGCATCCAGGGCCAGGCGCACCACCATGTCCTCGTCCACCCCAAGCTGGAAGCGCAGGGTCTGCTCTACCCAAAGGGCGTCGGTGGCCAGCTTGACCCGCGCCTGTTCAGAATCGCCGCGATTGACCGCCCAGGCCAGCGCCCAAACCCCGGCGACAAGGGCGACGATCGCCACCAGCGGCACCAGCGACAGCAGATCCAGCCTGCGCCAGCGCCGCGCGGTGCCATCCGGCATCCACAGATCGCCCAGCCCGCTGCCCTGCCCGGGAACGGGGGGCTTGGTGGTGGCACGGGGTGCCGTCTCTCCCTCCAGGCGCGCATCCTCCCCAGGTTTTCTGCCGCCTTCCGCGCAGAGTTGCGGAAACCCACAATAGCGAGAGCGGGCGACACGTGACAAGGATTCGGTTGACCGCCGGGAGGGGCGGGATCAACAGAGGAGATTCCCATGCTGACTCGTCGCAACCTTACGCGCCTTGCCGGTGCCGCCGTCATCGCCGTCTCGACCGCGTTTCCCGGGCTGGCCGCCGAGCCGGTCGTGATCAAGTTCAGCCATGTGGTGGCGCCGGACACCCCCAAGGGCAAGGGCGCCGACAAGTTCAAGGAACTTGCCGAAGCCTATACCGAGGGCGCCGTCAGGGTCGATGTCTACCCGAACTCGCAGCTCTACAAGGACAAGGAAGAACTGGAGGCGCTGCAACTTGGCGCGGTCCAGATGCTTGCGCCGTCGCTGGCCAAGTTCGGCCCGCTGGGCGTGCAGCAGTTCGAGCTTTTCGACCTGCCGTTCCTGATGGACGACTACGACGATCTTCGCAAGATCACCGGCGGCGCGGTGGGCCAGCACCTGCTGGACCTGCTGGAACCCAAGGGGATCAAGGGGCTGGCCTATTGGGACAACGGGTTCAAGATCATGTCGGCCAATTCGCCGCTGCATGTCCCGGATGATTTCCTTGGCCTCAAGATGCGCATCCAGTCCTCGAAGATCCTTGAGGCGCAGATGCAGGCGCTTGGCGCCGTGCCGCAGGTCATGGCCTTTTCCGAGGTGTATCAGGCGTTGCAGACCGGCGTCGTCGACGGCACCGAAAACCCGCCCTCGAACATGTTCACCCAGAAGATGTACGAGGTGCAGAAACACGCCACCCTGTCGAACCACGGCTATCTTGGCTATGCGGTGATCGTGAACAAGGCCTTCTGGGAAGGGCTGGACCCGGACGTCCGCGGCCAGCTTGAACGCGCAATGGCCGAGGCCACCGACTATGCCAACTCGATCGCGCTGGAAGAAAACGAGTGGTCGATGGAGCAGATGCGCGCCGCCGGCCGGACCGAGTTCTACGAGCTGACCGAGGACGAGCGCGCGCAGTGGATCGAGGTGCTGCGCCCGGTGCATGAACAGATGGCCGGCCGCATCGGCGCCGACCTGATCCAGCAGGCGTATTCCGAACTCGAGATCGAATAACCGGCCCGGAATCGAATAACCGGCCCCCGGGGCGTCTCGCACGCACGCCCCGGGCCCTGATCCAGACCGATGACACCGAAGCCCCCGGCCCGGAACCGGGGGCCCGGTGCCCGCGTGCCCCTTTCACAAGCGAGGCTTGCCATGCTTTTACGCATCCTCGACCGCTTCGAAGAAGTCTTCATTTCATTTCTCATGGCTTGTGCCGTGGTGCTGATCTTCGTTGCGGTCGTCCACAGATTCTCGATCGGTCTGGCGGCCGATCTTCTGTCCTATGCGCGCACGACCGACATGGTCTGGTTGCAGGATTGGGCCCGCTCGGCCTATCGCTGGATCAATTCCATCAAGCTGACCTGGGCGCAGGAAGCCTGTATCTACCTGTTCGTCTGGATGGCGAAATTCGGGGCCGCCTATGGTGTGCGGCTGGGGATCCATGTCGGCGTCGATCTGCTGGTCGAAAGGCTGCATGGCCGGGCGCGCAAGATCATCACGATCATCGCCATGTCGGGCGGCATCCTGTTCACCGCCCTTGTCGCCTGGATCGGGTTCGAGTTCGTCTCTCACATCTACAGGGGCGGTCAGGTTTCGGCCGATCTCGAGATCCCGATGTGGCTGGTCTATCTGGCCGTCCCGCTGGGTTCGACGCTGATGTGCTTCCGCTTCATCCAGGCGCTTTGGCTTTACATCACCACCGGCTACATCGCCCACTACGACCACAGCGCCGTCGATGGCCTTGAGGACGAGGCGGAAGACCTGGCCGAAGGAGGTCACGGATGACCGCACTTCTGATCTTTACCATCCTGGCCGTCCTTCTGATCACCGGGATGCCGGTGTCGATCGCGCTGGGCCTGACGGTTTTCACCTTCCTGTTCGGCTTTACCGACATCCCGATGGACAGCATCGCGCTGAAGCTGTTCACCGGCATCGAGAAGTTCGAGATCATGGCGATCCCGTTCTTCATCCTTGCGGGGAACTTCCTGACCCATGGCGGGGTGGCGAAACGGATGATCCGCTTTGCCACGTCGCTGGTGGGGCACTGGTATGGCGGCATGGGGCTGGTGGCCGTGGTGGCCTGCGCGCTTTTCGCCGCGATTTCCGGGTCCAGCCCGGCAACCGTCATGGCGGTCGGCTCGATCCTGATCCCGGCCATGGTCAAGCAGGGCTATCCGCCGCATTTCGGCGTGGGCACCGTGGCGACCGCAGGCGGGCTTGGCATCCTGATCCCGCCCTCGATCGTGATGGTGATGTTCGCGGTCGCGACCTCGGGCATGGTGGTCCACGGGCCGGACGGAGAGCCGGTCATGTCGGTCTCGATCGGCACGCTTTTCATGGCCGGGGTGGTTCCGGGCCTGATGCTGGCCTCGATGCTGGGGGGGACCACGATCTGGCGCGCCTGGAAGAACGGCTATCCGCGGATGCAGCGCGCCGACTGGACCGAACGCTGGCAGTCGTTCCGCGAAAGCATCTGGGGCCTGATGCTGGTCATCATCATCATGGGCGGGATCTACGGCGGTATCTTCACCCCGACCGAGGCCGCCGCAGTCAGTGCCGTCTATGCCTTTGTCATCGCCGTCTGGGTCTACAAGGACATCACCCTGCGCGACGTGCCGCGGGTGCTGCTGACCTCGGCTGCCATGTCGGCGATGCTGCTTTACATCATCACCAACGCGGTGATGTTCGCCTTTATCCTGACCTCGGAGCAGATCCCGCAGGCGCTGTCCGACTGGATCGTCGGCCTTGGGCTGGGCAGGGTCGGCTTTCTGCTGATGGTG
This sequence comes from Alphaproteobacteria bacterium, assembly GCA_036678445.1. Taxonomy (GTDB): domain Bacteria; phylum Pseudomonadota; class Alphaproteobacteria; order Rhodobacterales; family Rhodobacteraceae; genus Paracoccus. The sequence continues at coordinate 5,483 of JAZIHR010000037.1, read as the reverse complement.
AACGTCATCCTGCTGGCGATCGGCATGGTGATGGAGCCTTCGGCCATCGTGCTGATCATGGCGCCGATCCTCTATCCGGTTGCGGTGATGCTGGGGGTCCATCCCATCCATTTCGCGATCATGATGATCGTGAACATGGAAATCGGGCTGTGCACGCCGCCGGTGGGGCTGAACCTCTATGTCGGCTCGGCCATCTCGAAACTTGGCCTGACCGAGGTGACGCGCGCCACCATCCCCTGGCTGCTGACGGCGCTGCTGTTCCTGATGCTGATCACCTATGTGCCGGCGATCACGCTGTTCCTGCCCAGGCTGCTGGGCATGAACTGAACCAGAGGGGGGGCCGGGTTTTCCGGCCCCTTTCCGTTTGTGGCGGGCGGCCGTCTTGACTGTAGTTTGTCGCCTTACTATACGCCGCCAAATGAGCAGCCTTGAACAAAAGCACCACGCCCTGCTGGCCGAGGCCGAGCGCCGCCAGACCGGCGGGGCGGACAACATGCGGGCCTGTTTCGAACTGCTGGCCCTTGTCGGTGCAATCGACAGAAGCTGTGCCGCCCGCCTGGCGCCGCACCGGCTTTCAGAGGGCAAGTTCGTCCTGCTGTTCCTGCTGCACGGCCAGCAGGGGGGCCTGTCCCCGCATGAGCTGGCGGAAAAGGCAGGCGTGACCCGCGCCACTGTCACCGGCCTGCTGGATGGGCTGGAACGCGACGGTTTCGTCATCCGCCGCGGAGGGCTGAAAGACCGCCGCCGGATCGCGGTCGGGCTGACCCCGGCAGGGCAGCAGATGGCCGGCGCCCTGTTTGATGAACACAGTGCGTGGATCGCCTCGCTCTTTGCCGGTTTCAGCGCCGGGGACCGCGGGCAACTCGGCGCCCTTCTGCACAGAATCCGGGCCAACCTTGATGCCGCCGATGGCCGGCAGGATGGCGTCGGGGCGCGAAAGGAGCCGCGCATATGAGCGAGGCAAAGGCTGCAACCAGAGGGCGCGGCGTCAAGGATATTCCGGCAGAGCGTCTGGCCGCGATCAACGCCGGGGCGGAAACCACGACGCTGACCGAATGTCTTGCGGTTGATTTTGCGGTGCTGATGGGCAATGTCCTGCCCGAAATCGGCAAGGATGCCCTGGCCGAGGTCAGCCGGCAGGCGGCCACCGGCATCCTTGGGCGGATGGCGGCGGCCGCCGCGGTGGTGGAGCGCTGGCTGGGTCCGGCCGGCTTCGACCGGCTTGCCCGGCATCCCTCGGACACGGCGCGCGGCTGGGCCTGCTTCATGATCGGAAATGCCGCGGACCGGGATCTTGCCGACCGGCTGGCGGCGATCCGCCCCTATGCGGACGACCCGCATTTCGGGGTGCGCGAATGGTGCTGGATGGCGGTTCGTCCGCATCTTGCCGCCGATCTGGACAGGGCAATCGCCCGGCTTGCGGACTGGACGGCGGACCCGTCCGAACGGGTGCGCCGCTTTGCATCGGAATCGATCCGGCCGCGCGGAGTCTGGTGCCGGCATATTCCCGCGCTGAAGAAAGAGCCGGGGCTGGCCCTTCCCGTTCTTGAGCCGCTGCGCGCCGACCCGTCCGCCTATGTGCAGGATTCGGTGGCCAACTGGCTGAATGATGCCGGCAAGGACAGGCCCGATTGGGTCAAGGCGCTTTGCGCCCGCTGGTCCGCCGGACAGCCCACGCCCGCCACCGGCCGCATCTGCCGCCGCGCGCTACGGTCCATCGGGCCGGACTGACCGGCGCGACCCTGAAACAGCCTCCGGCCCGGCCTGATCGGCGGCCAGCCGGCCTCGCGATGGCCGCACCGCCGGCCGGGCCTCAGGCAAAGGCATAGGCCAGCGCGCCATCCTGCACCGAAATCGTCACCCCGGCGATGGCGTTGCCGGTGATCATCCGGTTCAGCACCTGCCGCGACAGTTCCGGCAGGATCGAGTTGGTGATGATATTGTCGATCATCCGCCCGCCGCTGTCGGGATCGCGGCATTGGCCGATGATATGGCCGATCACGGCATCCTCGCAGACCAGCGTCGCGCCATGGGCCTCGTGCAGGCGCCGCGCCACGGCGTCCAGCTTGAGCCGGGCGATGCCCTCCAACACCCCGGCCGACAGCGGGAAATACGGGATGGTGACGATCCGGCCCAGCAGGGCAGGGGGAAAGACCTGCAACAGCGCGGGTTTCAGCGCGGCATCCACCGTTTCGGGCGAGGGTTCCGACTGGCCGCGCCCGGCCATTTCCATCACCACATCGGTGCCGACATTCGAGGTCAGCAGGATGATGGTGTTGCGGAAATTGATCGCGCGGCCGTTGCCGTCCTCCATCACGCCCTTGTCGAAGACCTGAAAGAACAGCTCGTGCACATCGGGGTGCGCCTTTTCGATTTCGTCCAGCAACACCACCGAATAGGGCCTGCGGCGCACGGCTTCGGTCAGGCGGCCGCCCTCGCCATAGCCGACATAGCCCGGAGGGGCGCCTTTCAGCAGGCTGACGGAATGCGCCTCCTGGAATTCGCTCATGTTGATGGTGATGACGTTCTGTTCGCCGCCGTAAAGCGCCTCGGCCAGCGCCAGCGCGGTTTCGGTCTTGCCGACGCCCGAGGGGCCGCACAGCATGAACACCCCGATCGGCTTTGACGGGTTGCCAAGGCCGGCGCGGCTGGTCTCGATCCGGCGGGCGATCATTTGCAGCCCGTGGTCCTGTCCGATCACCCTTTCGCGCAGGGTGTCGGAAAGCTTCAGGACCGCCTCAAGCTCGTCGGCAACCATGCGGCCGGCGGGAATCCCGGTCCAGTCCGAGATGACCGAGGCCACCGCCTGTTCATCGACATGGGCATGGACCATGCGGTCGTCGGGATGGGTCCGGCCAAGCCCCTGCATCTGGGCGGCCAGTTCCTCGCGCAGGGGGGCGGGGTCTTCCTTGCCGTCCGAGATGCGGCGGCGCAGGTCGGTGATGCGGTCCACCAGCGCCTTTTCGGCCTGGTAAAGCCCGCGCGCCTTTTCCAGATCGGCGTTCAGCCGTTCCTTTTCGGCCCGGGCCCCGGTCAGGCGGCCCTCGTCGATCTCGCCCAGGTCGCGCCCGGCCTCGCCGGCGGCGATTTCGCTGTCGAGCGCGGCGATCCCGGCCACAAGATCGGCGATCCGGGCCGGGGTCGAGGACTGGCTGATCGCCACCCGCGCGCAGGCGGTATCCAGCAGCGATACCGCCTTGTCAGGCAGTTGCCGCGCCGGAAGATAGCGCGCCGAAAGCTTCACCGCCGCCACCAGCGCCCCGTCCGAGATGCGGACCCCGTGGTGGCTTTCCATCGGTCCCAGGATGCCCCGCAGCATGGTGCAGCACCGCTCGACCGAGGGTTCCTCGACCTGGACCGGCTGAAAGCGCCGGGTCAGGGCGGGGTCTTTTTCGAAATGGGTGCGGTATTCGGCAAAGGTAGTGGCGCCGATGGTGCGCAGGGTGCCGCGCGCCAAGGCGGGTTTCAGCAGGTTGGCCGCATCGCCGGTGCCCGCCGTGCCCCCCACCCCGATCAGGGTGTGGGCCTCGTCGATGAAAAGGATGATCGGGACCGGGCTGGACTGCACCTCGTCCATGACCGAACGCAGGCGCTGTTCAAATTCGCCCTTCATGCTGGCCCCGGCCTGCATCGCGCCGATGTCCAGCATGTAAAGCCGGATCCCCTGCAACGCCGGCGGCACGTCCCCCGAGGCGAGCCGCTGCGCGAACCCCTCGACCACGGCGGTCTTGCCGACGCCGGCCTCGCCGGTCAGGATCGGGTTGTTCTGGCGCCGGCGCAGCAGGATGTCGATGACCTGGCGGATTTCGTCGTCGCGCCCGACCACCGGGTCCATCCGGCCCGCCTCTGCCTCGGCGGTCATGTCGACCGAGAACCGGCCCAGTGCCGAGGACGCCCCGTCGCCGCCGCCCGGCCGCCCGGCCGCGCCAGAGGCGGCGCCAAGGCCGGTGCCGTCCATCGGGCGCATGCTGTCTTCTTCGGACCCCGCCCACAGGCGCTGCGCTTCCTGTGCCAGACGGTCGGCGGACAGGCCGGCGAATTCCGGGGCGGCCAGCAGCACCTCGCGTTTCAGGTGGCTGTCGTTCAGCGCGGCCAGCAGCAGGTGGCCGGTGCGGATCTGCACCTCGCCGAAGAACAGCGTGGCATAGGTCCAGCCGTGGTTCAGCAGATCGGCCAGCCGCTCGGAAATGCCGGGGGTCTCGGTCACGTTCTTTTGCAGTCCGGCGATGGCGCGGTCCAGCGATTGCAGCGCCGCGCCGCGGTCCAGCCCGGCTTCGCGCATGGTGACGGCGATGTCGGCGTTCTGGTTTGACAGCGCATGGAACAGCCAGTGCGCCACCTCGACCTGCCGGTTTCCTTCGCCCCTTGCGTGGCGCAGCGCCTGGATAAAGGCGTCATATCCGGCCCGGTTCATCTTGCCGGCATATTTCTCGATGGTGATCTCGGTCATGCGCCGGCCTTTCCGTTCCTGTGGTCGTCATTCGTTTCGGGGTGCGGCGCGAGGTCCAGCAGGAATGTGCTGACCGTCACCGGGCGGTGGTCGTCCGCGGCGAATTTCGGCGCCAGCGCCGCCATCCACCCCAGCTCGGCCGAGGCGCCAAGCTGCGCCCGCGGAATCTGCGAGGCAGGCAGCCCAAGGCTGACCGAGACGCTGATCCGGTCGTGCAGATACCAGAACACCACGTCGCCCAGCCTGCGATGCGCCGCGCCGCCGGGCAGGTAACTGCGATAGCGGGCAAGATCGCGCACCTCGATCGCCAGCGAGATGCGGTCGTTCACCGTGCAGACCCGCCTGCCCAGGAACATGTCGCGGCCAAGGCGACTGGCCTGGCGCCCGATGCTGCTGCGGTCGTCCGGCTCGATCGCGATCCATGAGACGCGGTGTTCATCGACCCGGACCCGGTCGCCCAGGGCAAGTTCAAGGATCTGGCGCAGCCGCACCGGCGACCGGACGCGGCCATGTCCGACCGAGGCCAGGCAGACCCGCGTGCTTTCGTCCAGACTGTCGCGGTGGCGAAAGGCGGGGGTGCCGCTGCCGGCAAAGGCCCCCAGCCACAGCGCGAAACGATCCTCGGCGGGGCGGTCGTGCTGGCTGATGGCATGGCTGTCCGACCACGCCCGGAAATAAAGCTGTAGAAAGCGCGTCGCGAAGATGTCGGCGAATTCCGTGTAAGAGGGGTCGCCGGACAGGCTCCAGCGCAGCGCCTCTTCGGTCAGGCTCAGCGGCAGCGGCCCCTGGGGGCCGAACAGCCCCAGCACATTGGTTTTCAGCCGCCAGCGCCCGGCGTCATCCCGGCTGACGGCGGAAAGATCCGACACCGGAAAGGCCAGCGACGGGTCCTGGCCAAGCCGCAGCAGCTCTTCGCTCAGCGTGCGGTTGGTGCCGATCCGGGGGGCGTGGGGGTTGTCGCGCTCGATCTGGCGCAGCAGCGCGAAAAGGCCAAAGCGGGTGGCCTCGTCGGGGTCGGGGAAAGGGTCCGGGC
>JAZIHR010000036.1:0-22381 GCA_036678445.1 Alphaproteobacteria bacterium | reverse complement strand
GGCGCAGCCGCCCCACCCCCGCCGCCGGCCCGCCGGGGTCCGAGGCCGCCATGTGCAGTGCCCGGAAATGCCGCAGCGCCGCGATGCAGATGGTCACCGGCAGGATCCCCTGCGTCGCGACCCGCTGCATCAGCGGCGCCAGCGCATCGGCGCGCCCGTCGGCCACGGCGTCGATCAGGCTGTCCACGTCGGCCTCAACCGTGGCGGGGGCGAGCGCGGCGATTTCCTCGGATGTCAGGGGCGAATCGTCGCCGTATTTGTAAAGCCCGATCTTTTCCAGAACCTGCCGGAAATCGCCCGGCTCGATGGCACGGGCCAGCGCCAGCAGGTCGCGCATCGCAGCCGGGGGCACGGCGCGCAGCCCGGCGGCATCCAGCAGCCGCATGATCTCGTCCTCGCCCATCGGGTCGTCGTAGATCGGGGCGACCACGGCGGCCTTGTGGGCCTCGAACAGCTTGCGCAGGGCGGATGATTTGGCCAGCGCCCCGGCGGTGACCACGATCACCGCGTCGCCCGGCGCCCAGTCATTCAGCGCCGAGGCGATGGCGGGGGCCGCGGTGTCGCCGGCATCCTCGACCAGCACCACCCGCGGGCCGGGAAAGAACCCCACCGCCTTGACCGCGTCCAGCAGCGAGGCACCGTCCTTGCGCAGATCGGCGCCGGACAGGCGGGTCAGGCGCATTTCCTCATCCGCGCCGGGGCCGGTCAGCGCGGCCACCGCCTCGACCCGCTTCAGCGCCACCCGCATCGGGTCCTGCCCGTAGATCAGCAGCGCGGGCCTTGTCGGGTCGGGGCGCGCCAGATAGCGCGCGATCTCGGCGCCCTTGAGGATCATCGCCCTAGGGCACCATGGCCAGCAGCCGGGTCACCACCTGGTCGGCCAGCATCACCGCCAGCCGGTCGCGGGCGTCCTGTTCGGCGGCGGTGGTCGCGATGACGCTGCCCACGGCCGAATGGCTGGAAAAATTGCTGACCTCGCCCTGCGCCACCACCGCGCCGGTCGCGCGCTCGGTCAGGGCAAAGCTGGCGGTGCCGTTCAGCGAATAGCGGGTCGTCACCTCGTCCGGGGTGATCCCCTGCCCGACCGAGGCGATCCGCAGCGTATAGGCCAGGTCAAAGTCGGGGGATTCGTCGGGCCCCAGCCGTTCGGTCAGCCGGTGCAGAAAGGCATAGTCGTCGCGGGTCTTCGGTTCGGCGATGCGGACCCGCCCTTGCAGGCGGGTGCCCGCGCCGCCGGGGCCATAGACCGGCTGGAACCCGCAGGCCGAGACCGTGCCCAGCACGGCCAGCCCGCCCAGCCGCGCCAGAAAGCGGCGCCGAGGCTCAGACGACCACATTGACGATCCGCCCCGGCACCACGATCAGCTTTTTCACCGCCTGCCCGGCCAGAAGGCGCTGGACGGCTTCGTCGGCCAGAACCGCGGTTTCGACTGCATCCTTGTCCAGCCCGGCGGGGACGGTGATCTCGCCCCGGCGCTTGCCGTTGATCTGGATGGGCAGGGTCACGCTGTCGGCGACCAGCGCCGCCGGGTCGGCCTTGGGCCAGGGGGCATCGACCAGCAGCCCCTCGCCCCCGGCCAGCGCCCAGACATCCTCGGCCAGATGCGGCACCATCGGCCCCATCAGCTGCGCCATCAGCCGCAGCACCGCGCGCCGAGGCTCGCCCGAAGCCGGGGACTTCGCCACCGTGTTCGCCAGCTCATAGATCTTGGCCACCGCCTTGTTGAAGGCAAAGCCGTCGATCGCCCGCGTCACCTCGTCGATGGCGCGGTGGGCGGCGCGGGTCAGGTCGGGGTCGCCGCGATCCTCGGCGCCCGAATCCTCGGCCAGCCGATGGACGCGGGCCAGGAACTTGGCCGAAGCCTCGGCCCCCGAGGCGGTCCACTCCACGTCGCGTTCCGGCGGGCTGTCCGACAGCATGAACCAGCGCGCGGTGTCGGCGCCGAAATTGGCGACGATATCCACCGGGTCCACGACGTTCTTTTTCGACTTGGACATCTTGGCCGAGGGGATGATCTGGACCGGAGTGCCGTCGGCCAGTTTCCCGTCCTCCACGTCCTCGGGCAGGTGGTAGACCGGGCGGCCGCGGTCGTCGCGGGTCATGTAGATCTCATGCGTGACCATGCCCTGCGTGAACAGTGCGTTGAACGGCTCGCGCGCGGTCTCGGGCAGGTGGCCGGTGCGGATCATCGCCCGGGCGAAGAAGCGCGAATACAGCAGGTGCAGGATCGCGTGCTCGATGCCGCCGATATACTGGTCGACGTTCATCCAGTAGGCCGCATCCTCGGCCACGGTCGGAGTCGTCGCGTGCGGCGCGGTAAAGCGCGCGTAATACCACGAGGAATCGACGAACGTGTCCATCGTGTCGGTTTCCCGCCGCGCCTGCCCGCCGCATTTGGGGCAGGTCGCCCGCGCCCAGATCGGGTGCCGGTCCAGCGGGTTACCGGGGCGGTCAAAGCTGACGTCGCGCGGCAGCAGCACCGGCAGCTTGTCCTTGGCTTCGGGGACCACGCCGCAGGCGTCGCAATGCACCACCGGGATCGGGCAACCCCAATAGCGCTGGCGCGAGATACCCCAGTCGCGCAGGCGGAATTTCGTCACGCCCTCGCCCCAGCCTGCGGCTTCGGCATGGGTGATGGCGGCGTCGACCGCGGTCTCGCCGGTCTGGTCGGCGGCGCCGGCAAAGCCGCGCACATAGGTCACGGGGTCGGTCTTGGGGGGAACAAAGGGCTCGGCCGCGACCAGCGTGTCGGCCTCGGCCTCGGTCATGCCAGGGCGACCAAAGGTGGCGCGGATCGGCAGCCCGTATTTTGCCGCGAAATCATGGTCGCGCTGGTCGTGGGCGGGGCAGCCGAACAGCGCCCCGGTCCCGTAATCCATCAGCACGAAATTCGCGACCCACACCGGCAGTTCCCACGAGCGGTCCAGCGGGTGGCGCACCCGGACTCCGGTGTCCAGCCCGCGCTTTTCCGCAGTCTCGATCGCCTCTTCGGTGGTGCCGCCCTTGTGGAACTCGGCCGCGAACTCGGCCAGCGCGGGGTTGGTTTCCGCCAACGCCTTGGCCAGCGGATGGTCGGGGCTGATCGCCACGAACGACGCCCCCAGCAGCGTGTCGGGCCGCGTGGTGTAGACCTCGATCTGCGGGAAATCCGGGCGCTCCACGGTGTCGAACCGGAACTGCAACCCGCGCGAACGCCCGATCCAGTTCGCCTGCATCAGCCGCACCTTGTCGGGCCAGCCCTCCAGCCCGTCGATCGCCTCCAGCAGCTCCTCGGCGTAATCCGAGATGCGGAAGAACCACTGCGTCAGCTCGCGCCGCTCGACCGGCGCGTTCGAGCGCCAGCCCTTGCCGTCGATCACCTGTTCGTTGGCCAGCACGGTCATGTCCACCGGATCCCAGTTGACCACCGCGGCCTTGCGATAGATCAGCCCGGCGTCCAGCATGTCCAGGAACAGCGTCTGCTGCTGGGCGACGTAATCGTCGTCGCAGGTGGCGAACTCGCGGCTCCAGTCGATGCTCAGGCCCAGCGGTTTCAGCTGCCCGCGCATGGTGGCGATGTTGCCATAGGTCCAGTCGCGCGGATGCCCGCCCTGTTCCATCGCCGCGTTTTCCGCCGGCATCCCGAAGGCGTCCCAGCCCATCGGATGCAGCACCGAAAACCCCTGCGCGCGCTTATAACGCGCCACCACGTCGCCCATGGTATAGTTGCGCACATGGCCCATGTGGATGCGCCCCGAGGGATAGGGGAACATTTCCAGCACGTAATACTTGGGCCGTTCATCGCGCACGGCGCGGAAACTGCCCGCCTGTTCCCACGCGTCTTGCCAGCGCTTTTCGCTAGAGGCGGGATCGTAGGGCATGGGGCGAACTCCGGGCAGGGAAAGGGCAGAAATGCCCCGCGGGTTTAGCCGCCCGCCCCCCGCGCGTCCAGCGCCACCTTGGCCCGCGCGTCCGGCGGCGCGCGGAAACCCCGTGCCCTTACAGCCGGCCGTCGCGAACCCGCAACTGCCGCGCCCGGGTCAGGATCGCGTCTTCCACCGCGCGCACCGTGTCGGGCGCCACCGCCGCGCCCCCCGGCCCCTGCATCGACAGCCGCAGCGAGCGCGCGTCCAGCGCCGGGTCCGTCACCTGGACCGTGGCCCGATACGCCCGCCCGCCACCCGGAGGCGTGCCATACCCCGTCACGATCACCCCGGTGAACGGGTCGATGGACTGCACCGGCAGGAAATTCAGCACCTCAAGACTGGCGTTCCACAGATAGCGGTTCACCGCCACCGCGTCGTTGGCGTTGCGGCGGTTGCCGAACATGTCCCAGATGGTGGTGCGCTGTTCCTCGGGGCGCGGGGTCGTCGGGCGCTTGTCGCCGCCACAGGCGGCCAGCGCGGCGCACAGCCCGAAAGCGGTCGCCAGCGTCGCGGCACGTGCGATGTTCATGCGGTCCCCCATCCTTGACCTGCCCGCCGTTCCGGCCAGAGTTGCCCCTGCTTTAGCGCGGATCCCCCTGCCCCCACAAGCGGCCTGTCGCAACGGTTCCGCAGCCCGGATCACGAGCACCGCATTGGTTCCATCAAAAAACTGTGGCCTCGCTGCATCACACATATGCCGAAAAGCTGCGGTTCGGGGCGCAAGCGTTGCATCATGGCGGGGGAAGGGCGAATTAATGCCCCATACCCAAGGCGGTAAAGCCGGTTTGGGCATCAGAGAGACAAGAGGGAACTTGATCATGAAAAAGGCTCTTCTCGCCACGACCGCCCTGGTGCTGTCCGCTGGCGTTGCCGCTGCCGACGTGAAGATCTCGGGCTATGGCCGGACCGGTATCATCTATATCGAGGATCGTGTCGGCAGCGTCGTCACGTCTGCCCCGGGCGTCACCCCTGTCACTTACGGGTTTGAGGATCGCAACAACACGCAAGTCGTGTCGCGTCTGCGGATGAACATCGACGCCACCACCGAAACCGACGCTGGCGTCGAATTCGGCGGGCGTTTCCGCCTGCAGTGGGATCAGGGCGACAACACCACCGGCTCGAACCCCGCCAAGCTGTGGATCAGCGCCCAGGGCCTGACCGTCGAAATCGGTAACGTCGATACCGCCATCGACTCGTCCAGCCTGATCTATGCCACCGAACTGGGTGCTTTCGATCGCTCGGTCGGTTTCTCGTCCGTCACCGGCGATTTCTTCGCCTACGAGCCGAAGAACTACGATGGTAAAACCGGTCGTGTGGGTGTTGCAGCCGCTTACAGCTTCGGCGATCTGACGGTCCGCGCCTCCTATGTGAACCCGGACCAGACCGGTGCCACCGATCCGGTCGAAAAGGAACTCGGCCTGCTCGCCGAATATACTTGGAATGACCAACTGGAACTGTCGGCGGCCTACACTCAGAATGGTGAAGGCATCGAAGACAACGACATCTTCTTCATCGGTGCCCGCTACGCGGTAGCTGACAACGCTCGCGTCGGTCTGAACTATGTCGACGCCAGCGACAGCGAAGCTTGTGATGGCGGCGCTGGGCCGGATTGTGATGGTGGCGTCTACGAAAGTGTCGGCAAGACCTTCGCCCTCTATGGCGACTACACCCTCGCTGACGGCCTGACCAACATTGAAGCCTACGTGGCTCGTAACGATCAGGACTGGCGTGCGACCAAGACCGCTTACGGTATCGGCGTGAACTACGATCTGGGCGGCGCGCGTCTGGGCGCCGCGGTCCAGCGCGGCTACGACGAAAAAGTCACCGCCGACATGGGTGTCCGCTTCAACTTCTGATCCGCGGATCGGTTGCAAGATCGGAAAGAGCGGGCCATGCGCCCGCTCTTTTTCTTTTCCGCTTGGCCGGTTAGGGGAACACCATGGGACTGACCGAAATCCGCCAGCAGATCGACCGCGCCTGTGCCGCCGCCGGGCGCGATCCGGCCGAGGTGACGCTGATCGCCGTCAGCAAGCAGCAGCCCGACGACCGCGTGACCGCCGCGCTGGACGCGGGCCAGCGCGTGTTCGGCGAAAACTATGTGCAAGAGGCGCAGCGCAAATGGCCCCCCCTGCGCGACCGCTTTGCCGGGGTGGAACTGCATCTGCTGGGCCCGCTGCAATCCAACAAGGCCCGCGCCGCGGTGGAACTGTTCGACGCGATCCACAGTATCGACCGCCTTTCGCTCGCGCAGCGGCTGGCGCGGATCGTACAGGACACCGGCCGCGCCCCGCGGCTGTTCGTGCAGGTCAACACCGGGGACGAGCCGCAAAAAGCCGGCATCCCTCCCGCGCAGGCCGACGGCTTCATCGCCGAATGCCGCGCGCTGGACCTGCCCATCGTCGGCTGCATGTGCATCCCCCCCGATGCGCAGGACCCGACACCCCATTTCCGCCTGCTGCGCGAAATCGCCACCCGAAACGGCCTGCCCGCGCTGTCCATGGGCATGAGCGCCGATTTTGAAACCGCCATTGCCGAAGGCGCCACCCACATCCGCATCGGCAGCGCGATCTTTGGCGCCCGGCCCACAGGATAGGGCAGCGGCGCCATGCCCGGCCCGCCGAATCACCCGATCACATCCGGCTTGATGTATGCCGCAGCGGCCCCTCCCAGGTCGTTGTGAAAGGATTCGTGGTGCCGTGAACAGCCGGTCTGAAGCGTCGGAATGTTTGGTTACTAGAAAGTAACTTAAAGTTCTTGACGGAAAACTTACTGACGAGTAACTTTCATTTACGGGGCGACACAACTCGCCCGACCCAGAGGATGCCATGACGAAATGGGCAAATGCGGTCCCCAACCGCACCACGCAGCAAGAGCTCAAGCGCCAGGCCATCATCCGCGAGGCCGCGCGGATTTTTTCGCGTCGCGGCTGTCACGGCGCCACTCTGGACGACGTTGCAGACCGGCTGGGCGTGTCGAAAACCGCGCTGTATCGCTATGTCCGCAACAAAAGCGACCTGCTGTATGCCTGCCACGAAGAGGCAATGGATATTGCCGACCGCACCCTGACGCAGGGCGAACAAAGCGGCCGCACCGGGCTGGAAAAGATCCAGCACGCCCTTGGCGCCTATCTGGCCGAAATGATCGGCGAACTGGGCGTGCCGGTGCTGATCCTGGAAGAAAACGCGCTGCAAGGCGACGAGGCCGAAAGGATCTACGCCCGCCGCGATGAATTCGAGACCCGGCTGCGCGCGCTGGTCGAGGAAGGAATCGCCGACGGCTCGATCCTGCCGGTGAACCCCAAGATGGCGATGTTCATGCTGCTTGGCGCGATCCACTGGGTCACCAAATGGTATCGCCCCGACGGAAGCTGGAGCGCGGAAGACGTCTCGGACGCGCTGATCGAACTGGCGACACGGTCCTTTGCGGCCGCGCCCGCCCCAAGGCTGAACGCAAATATCCACAATAACTGTGGCCGCGCCGACGATGCCGGCCGCCCTGACAGGCGAGGAACCGATGAACTTCGAACTGACTCCCGAACAAAGGGAATTGCGGCGGACGACCGATAACCCTGCGTCGCGCATAGTCGCGCGATGCGCTGAATTCCTTGATCGGCAAGGGATTTCCCCGGTCGATCTTTCCCGCCGCACCGGCGGGCCGGGGCCGGGGCCAGCCTAGCCCAAGACCTGACAGCCAGCCGGCTGCACGGGGCGCCAGCCCCCCCAACACTCTGCATCCTCGAAGAAAAACCATGGTCCCGTCGGCGGGGCCATTCCGAAGGCGTGTGCGCTGACCGCCCCGATGACAATTGACAGGACCGATATGAGCATACTTGCCACCCGGATCGAGCCACAGGCCCCCGATTTCCGCGATCGCGCCGCGCGTTATGACGCGTTGCTCGACCAGATGTATGCGCGGCTTGACTGGGCGCTGGCGGGCGGTGGGCCGAAGATGGTCAAGCGTCACCACGCCCGCGGCAAGATCCTGGTCCGCGATCGCATCGACCTGCTGATCGACCCCGGCTCTGGCTTCCTGGAACTGACGCCGCTGGCCGGCTGGGGGCTTTATGACGGCGAGCTGCCGGCCGCCGGCATCGTCACGGGCGTCGGCACCGTGCGCGGCACCGCCTGCATGATCATCGCCAATGATGCCACCGTAAAGGGCGGCAGCTTTCACCGCGAAACCGTCAAGAAGCACATCCGGGCGCAGGAAATCGCCCAAGAAAACCGCCTGCCGGTGCTGTATCTGGTCGATTGCGGCGGCGCCAACCTCAACCAGATGGAAGAGGTCTTTTACGACGAACAACACTTCGGCGGCACGTTTTACCGGCAATGCCGGATGTCGGCGAACGGGATTCCGCAGCTTGCGGCGGTGTTCGGCGAATGCACTGCCGGCGGCGCCTATATCCCGGCGCTCTGCGACGAATTCGTCATGGTCGAGGGCAATGCCTCGATCCATCTGGGCGGTCCGCAGATCGTCAGGGCAGCGATTTCAGAGGTCGTGGACCGGATGGACCTGGGCGGCGCGGTGCTGCACAGCCTGCAATCGGGGGTCAGCGACCATATCGCGCCCGACGAACACGCCGCGATCGGGCGGTTGCGCGACATGGTGGGGGCGCTGAACTACGCCCAGCCCTTTGCGCCCGGCCGCCGGACCCCTTGCCCCCCGCGCCATGACGCGGCCGAGATCCCCGGTATCGTCGGCACCGACCTCAGCCGTCCGTTCGATCAGCGCGAGGTGATCGCGCGGCTGGTCGACGACAGCGTCTTTCACGAATTCAAGCCCGCCTGGGGCGAGACGCTGGTCACCGGCTTTGCCCATATCGAGGGCTTTCCCGTCGGCATCATCGCCAATAACGGCGTGCTGTTTTCCGAGGCCTGCCTCAAGGGCGCGCATTTCATCAAGCTGTGCGACCAGCGCGACGTGCCGCTGCTGTTTTTGCAGAACACCACCGGCTTCATGGTCGGGCGCGAGGCCGAACTGGGCGGGATCTCAAAGCACTCGGCCAAGCTGGTCTATGCGATGGCGAACAGCCGGGTGGCCCGCTACACGGTCGTCACCGGCAGTTCTTACGGCGCGGGCAACTACGGCATGTCCGGGCGCGGATTCCGGCCCCGGTTCATGTTCATGTGGCCCAACGCCCGGCTGGGGGGCATGAACCCCGACGTAGGCTCGGCGGTGCTGATGGACCTGCGCCGCGCCTCGATCTCGCGCAACCCCGCAACCGAGCAAGAGCTTGCCGCGCACGAGGCCAGCCTGCGCCGCATGTTCGAGGAAAAATCCGACCCGTATTTCTGCACGGCGCGGCTGTTCGACGACGGCATCATCGACCCGCGCGATACCCGCCGCGTGCTGGGTATCTGCCTTGCAGTCGGCGCGATGCGCCCCGAACCGCGCCCCTGCCGGCCGGTCTACAGGATGTAATGTGATGATCGAATTTCTGACGGCCCCCCGGCCGATCCGCAGTGTCCTCATCGCCAACCGCGGCGAAATCGCCGTGCGTATCATCCGCACCTGCCGCCGTCTTGGCCTGCGCAGCATCGCCGTTCATTCCGAGGCCGACCGCGACGCGCTGCATGTGCGCATGGCCGACCAGGCGCTTTGCATCGGGCCGCCCGCCCCGGCGGACAGCTATCTGGACATCGCCAGCGTGATCGCCGCGGCCAGGCAGGGCGGCGCCGATGCGGTGCATCCCGGCTATGGCTTCCTGTCCGAGAACGCGGATTTCGTCCGCGCCTGCGAAGCTGCCGGGCTGATCTTCGTCGGCCCCGACCCGGCGGCGGTCGAGGCCATGGGATCAAAGATCGAGGCCCGGCGGATCGCGCGCGATGCGGCTGTGCCGGTGGTGCCGGGGTTCGACGCGCGCGGCGCCGATCTGGCCGCGCTGGTCGATGCGGCGGCCGCGATCGGATACCCGGTCATGGTCAAGGCCAGCGCCGGCGGCGGCGGGCGCGGCATGCGCCGGGTCGAGCGCCCCGAGGATCTGGCCGCGGCCCTTGCCTCGGCCCGGGCCGAAGCCGGCGCGGCCTTTGGCGACGATACGCTGTTCATCGAAAAGCTGATCCTGCGGCCGCGCCATATCGAGGTGCAGGTCTTTGGCGACGGCCAGGGCAACGCGGTGCATTTCCATGAACGCGACTGCTCGGTGCAGCGCAACCACCAGAAGCTGATCGAGGAAGCCCCGGCCCCCAATCTTTCGCCCGAACTGCGGGCGCGGCTGTTCGACAGCGCGCTCTCTCTTACCCGCGCCATCCGCTATGCCGGGGCAGGGACCATCGAATTCATCCTGCAACAGGACAGCACCGAGCCGTATTTCCTTGAGATGAACACCCGGTTGCAGGTCGAGCATCCGGTGACCGAGGCGATCTGTGGCGTCGATCTGGTCGAATGGCAGCTTCGGCAGGCGGCTGGCCTGCCCCTGCCGCTGGCGCAGGACCAGATCGTCGTGCGCGGCCACGCGATCGAGGTGCGGCTGAACGCCGAGCGCCCCGAGGCGGGCTTTCTGCCCGCGACCGGCACCTGTCTTGACGTGGTGGCACCGCCCGGGCTGCGGTTTGACAGCGGGGTGGCGGCCGGCTCGGTGGTGGGGTCGCACTACGATTCCCTGCTGGCCAAGCTGATCTCCTGGGCGCCCGACCGTGACGGGGCGCGCCGACAACTGGTGGCGGGGCTGCGGCAGATGGCCTTGCCGGGGATCGCCACGAACCAGGCGTTCCTGGCCGACTGCCTGGAAACGGCCGAGTTCGCCGAAGGCCGCGCCACCACGGACTTCCTGGCCGAGAACTTCCCCGCCGGCTGGCAGCCGGATGCGACCTGGCTGCTGGCGCTGCGCGGGGCGGCGGCCCTGGCGCTGTTGCCTGCCGCGGACAGCCCGCACCTGCATCGCGACGGTTTTCGCGTCACCGCCCGGCATGGCGCGCGCGGGGGGCGCATCCCGCTGGCGCTGACCGATGACTATGGCAGCGCCGAGCTGGTCCTGCGCCCCGGACCCGTGCCGCAGGTGCAGGACGGCGCCCGCACGCTTGACCTGCTGCCGGACAAGGTGCGGACCTGGCGCGCTCCGGATGGCGACAGCGCGGCCAGTCTTGGCGGCCTGTGCGTGACCTTGCAGGTCCGGCCGCTGGCCGAGGCGCGGATGAGCGCCGCCAGCGGTGGCATCGCGCAGGGCGAGGTGCTGGCCCCCCTGACCGGCCTGGTGACCGAGGTGTTCGTCCAGCCGGGCGACCGGGTCGAGAAGGGCGCCCCCCTTCTGGTGATGGAGGCGATGAAGCTGGTGCACATGCTGCCGGCCCCGCTTTCGGGTCGCGTCGTCCGCGTGGCCTGTGCGCCCGGCGACACGCTGAGCGCAAAGACCGTTCTGGTCGAAATCGAGGAAACAGACTGATGGCAGGACTTTGGTTCGAAGACTTCGAAGACGGGCAGGTGTTCGATCACGAATGGACCCGCACGATCACCCAGGCCGACAACCACTGGTTTTCGCTGCTGACGATGAACACCCAGCCGGTGCATATCGACGCCCACGCGGCGGCGCGCTCGGTCTGGAAACGGCCGCTGGTGAACAGCCTGTTCACCTTGGGCTGCATGGTCGGCATGACGGTGAACGACACCACCTTTGGCACCACCATCGCCAATCTGGGGATGGAAAAAGTGCGCTTTCCGCACCCGCTGTTCGAAGGTGACACCATCCGGATGCGCACCACCGTGGTGGGCAAGCGCGCCAGCAGGTCCCGCCCGGGCGAAGGCATCGTCACCCTGCGGCACGACTGCTTCAACCAGGATGACGTGCTGTGCGGCACCTGCGAACGGGCGGCGCTGATGATGATGCGCCCGGTCGCGGCATGACGGGGGCCTTGTCCGGTCAGCGCGCCCTGATCGTCGGCGGCACGGCGGGTATCGGGCTTGCGACCGCGCGCCAGATGCTGGCCGCGGGTGCAACGGTGGTGGCGGCGGGGCGCACACCGGCGCGGGGGGCGGCAGCGGTGGCCGAACTGGGTTCGGGGGCCAGGTATCTGCGCTGCAATGCCGCCGACGCCGCCGATTGCGCCGCGTTGATCGAAAATACCGTTGCTGCGCTGGGCGGCATCGACATCCTGATGTCCTGCGGTGGCGGCGATCCCGCCCCACGGCTTTTGCGCGATGTGGCGCTTGCGGAGCTGATGTCCGAGATCAACGACGCCCTTGCCCCGGTGATCCAGCCCGCCCGGGCGGTCCTGCCGGTGATGGCGGCGCAGGGTTCGGGCTCGATCATCTGCGTGGCCTCGGATGCGGGCAAGCTTGCGACCCCGGGCGAGGTCGCCATCGGCACCGCCATGGCCGGCATCATCATGTTCAGCCGCGCCATGGCCAACGAGGTCAAGCGCGACGGCATCCGGGTGAACTGCCTTACCCCCTCGATCGTCGAGGGGACGCCCCTGCACGACCGGCTGATGGCTGACGATTTTGCCGGCCGGCTGTTCGGCAAGGCCAAGAAGCTGGCTCATCTGGGGGTGGTGATCCCCGACGATCTGGCGGCGCTGGCGGTCTATCTCGCCAGCCCGCAGGCTGCCCGGATCACCGGGCAGACCATCTCTGTGACCGGCGGGATTTCCGCCATCTGATGAAAGAATCGCCGATGACACTGTCCTTTGACAAAGCCAATGACAGCACCGTGCTGTTCGCCGACCACCATCATGCCCTGCGCCGCCAGGTGCGCCGCTTCGTGGCCGAGGAAATCAAGCCCCATGCCGCCGGCTGGGAAGAAACCGGCATGGTGCCCCGCGCCGTGCTGCGCCGGATGGGCGAACTGGGCTTTTTCGGCATCCGCTACCCCGAGGAATACGGCGGCAGCGCGCTTGACCACATGGCCACCGTGGTGCTGGCCGAGGAACTTGGCCGCAGCACCTATGCAGGGGTCGCGATCACCGCGCTGGTCCATACCGACATGGCTTCGGTCCATATCTTCAACGCGGGTTCGCCCGAACAGCGCGCCGCCTGGATTCCCAGGGTGATCAGCGGCGAACTGATCTGCGCCGTCGGCGTGACCGAGCCGGGCGCGGGCTCGGACGTCAAGTCGATCCGCACCTCGGCGCGGCGCGAGGGGGACTGCTGGGTGCTGAACGGGGCCAAGACCTTTATCACCAACGGGGTGCACGGCGACCTGTATTGCATTGCGGCCCGGACTTCGGGCGACAGGCACGGCAGCCGCGGCGTCACCATGTTCCTGCTTGAAAAGGGCATGCCCGGCTTTACCGTCTTGCGCGCGCTCGACAAGCACGGCTGGCGCAGCTCGGATACCGCCGAGCTCAGCTTCGTGGATGTCCGGGTGCCCGAGGCCAACGTCCTTGGCCAGGAAGGCCAGGGCTTTTACGAGATCATGAAGAACTTCCAGAACGAGCGGCTGGTTCTGGGCGCGATGGCGATGGGTGAGGCGCAGGCCGCGATCGAGCTGACGCTTGATTATCTGCGCCAGCGCCAAGCCTTTGGCGGGGCCTTGTGGGAAAAACAGGCGATCCGCCAGCGACTGGCCAGCCTGACCGCCCGGGTCGAGGCGGCGCGGATGCTGATCTACACCACCGCGATGCGGCTGGGCGCCGGCGAAGAACTGGTCCGCGAGGTCTCGATGATCAAGGCGATCTGCGGCGAGCTGGTCAACGAGGTGATGGCCGCCTGCCTGCAATTCCATGGCGGCATGGGGTTCATGCGCGAAAGCACCATCGAGCGCATGGCGCGCGACGCCCGCGTCCAGTCGATCGGGGGCGGTGCGACCGAGCTGATGCTTGAAGAAATCGCCAAGCGGATGTGAGGGACATGACCTGGCGTTCGTGGTTGTTCGTGCCGGGCGACAGCCCGCGCAAACTGGAAAAGGCGGTCGGGTCTGGCGCGGATGCGCTGATCCTCGACCTTGAGGATGCGGTTGCTCCGGCTGACAAGCCCGCCGCGCGCGCCGAGGTGGCCCGGGCGTTGCAAGCCCCGGCCCCGATGGCGCGCTTTGTCCGGGTCAACGCGCTTGATACCGGGCTGACGCGCGACGATATCGCGGCGACGCTGGCCCCCGGCCTTGCCGGCTATGTGCTGCCGAAATGCGAGGGGCCGGATGACGTGTCCCGGCTTTGCAGGATGGTGGCGGATCTGGGGGGCCGCGACGACCTGCCGGTCCTGGCCATCGCGACCGAGACGGTGCGCGCCGTGCGCCGCCTGATGCGCGAGAACTGGCGCCATCCGCGACTTTGCGGGCTGGCCTGGGGCGGCGAGGATCTGGCGGCGGACCTGGGCGCCGCGCAGAACCGCGACGAGGACGGCGCCTATCTGGGGCCGTTCTGCATGGCGCGCGAACTGACGCTGCTGGCCGCCGCCGAGGCGGGCGTGGCGGCGATCGACGCGGTATTCACCGATTTCCAGAACCCCGCGGCGCTGGCCGGGGAAACCCGCGCCGGGGCAGTTCTGGGCTTTGCCGGCAAGATGGCGATCCATCCCGCGCAGATTCCGGTGATCCACGAGGCCCTGCGCCCCGAGCCCGGCGAAATCATCCGCGCCCGCAAGATCATCGCCGCCATGGCCGCCGCCGGGGATGGTGTGGCCCGGCTGGACGGCCAGATGCTCGACCGACCGCATCTTCGGCAGGCCGAGCGTCTTCTGGCCCGGGCGGGTGAAAGTCAGGGCTGACGCCCGCGCCGGACCCGGCGGGCAGGTCCTGACTGCAAGGAACCGGGGCTGGACAAAACCCCGGCCCGGCCTGCGGAGGCCATGGTGTTGCCCCGCGGCCTTGGACGGCTGACGGGCAATCGCGCCCATGGCTCACTGCCGCGCCCCTGCCTCGCGGCAGGGAATGTGCCGGATCGGCTTGTGGCGCCCACGCCCCGGGCTAGGCTGCGCTGATCGGGGGCGCCCACCGCTTTCGATCGGCAGCCTCCGGCCGGGCTGTGTGCCCTGCCCGTCGGAATTGCCGGGCACCGGCAGGCTCTGCCGCGCTCAGCCCCCGGCCGCGGCGGTTCTGGCGGCCGGCGTGGAGGGCGTTCCGGTATCGCCCGGACCCCGCAGAACGTCGGGATCCATGCCCGGGCCGGCCGGTGCGCCGGCGCCCGTCATCGCCGCGGCAAAGTTCACCATGCGCCGACCGCCGGACAGGGGCCGCACCCGCCACGACAGCAGCCCCTGGTCCGGGCCGGCAATCGCCCCCTGCAAGGGCGCGTCGCCACGTTCGGCCGCCAGGGCGCGGCGCAGATTCTGGAAACCGGGGCTGTCCGAGGCCGTGCGGCGCCACAGTTCCAGATAGCCGCGCAGGCTTTGCGCTGCATCGACCCCCCAGGTGTCGTCAAAGGCGCGGTTGGCGCCCAGCACCCGCCCGTCGTTGTCGAAGATCGCCACCGCCGCGTCGATCCCGTCCAGGATCTCGGCCCCCAGCGACAATTCGGCGCGAAACCGTCGGGTCAGCGCGACCTCGCTGGAAATATCCTCGAACAGAAAGGCGATGGCGCCGTCGGGATGGGGCCGGCCGGTGACGCGGTAGGTCTGGCCGCCCGGCAGGTTCCAGGTCTCGACATGAAGCCCCGAGGCCGCCCCGGCCTCAAGCGTGGCCATGCTGTTGCGCCAGCCGTTGTAATCCCGGGGCTCGGGCACCATCCGCAGTTCCCGCAACCCGTCAAGCAACGCGAACAGCGTCGGCCGCGCGGCAAGAAAGCCGATGTTCAGCCGGGTCAGGTCGATCAGCGCCGGGTTGAACAGTTGCAGCCGGCGGTCGCGGTCGAAGATCGCCAGCCCGATCGGCAGGTCGGCAAAGGTCTTGGTCAGCGTCTGCACGAATTCGCGCAGGCTGCGTTCAGCCCGCACCGCATCGTCGGCCGGCACCGCAAACACCGCGCGCTGCTGCCCCGCCGGGTGCAGGTGGCAGTCGAACCAGCGGACCCGGTCGTCGCTGCGAAGCTCGGCCCGAAGGGTGCCCTTGGCATCGGGGGGCAGGGCGATCAGCCGGGGCAAGGGCCAGCTGGTTTCATCGGGATGGCGTGCCTCGGTCTCTTGCAGATAGGCGGCATTGGCCCAGGTCACGCTGCCCTGCCGGTCTTCGCGCCAGATCAGCACCGGGGCACGGTCGACCGATTCGCGCAGCACTGCCAGTTCGGCCTCCATGGCGGCAAGCGCGTGCGCGTTCACCACGATTCCAGCCTGTTCCAGGTTAGAATCGACCAGTTGCACCCGCAAAAGCCCGTGACCCGCATCCTCGATATCCAGCCGCAGGCCGGAAAGACCGGGCCCGGCGCGCAGGCTGGCCGTGCCCTCGGCCGCGGCCAGATCCAGCAGGGACTGCGGCGAATCGAACCGTTGTCCCAGCCAGACCCACAACCTGGTCCAGTCGTCGTCGCCCGGCAGCGCATCCAGCAACGAACGGGCCGGCGAGGTCGCGTCGATCAGCCGCCGGTCGCGGAACAGCATGGCCACCGGCTCAGCCACAGGTTGTGCGGCCTGCGCCGACCCGGGCAGCGACGCGCGCAGGAACCGATGCCCCAGCCCCAGCCCCAGCAAGACCGAGACCACCCCCGCGAAAATCGCGGCTGCCACTGTGTAAGCGTCCGTCATCGCCCGCCTTTCCGCGTTGCGCCCGGAAAAGGTGATAGCATCCCGCGCCTTAAAGAATGGTTAATCGGCGCTGTCAGTCAACCAGAGATTGTCGGATTCGGCCCCAGTGCAAGCCGATCGTCGGCCAGCAGCGCCTCGATCGGCCAGGTCACCAGCGCGGTGGCTCCGTCGCGGTTGAAGAACGCCACCGTGCCGCCGCTGCGTTCCAGCAGCGTGCGGGCGATGAACAGCCCCAGCCCCATGCCTTCGTAGGCGTCCCCCTGGGTGCCGGCCTTGCGTGTGGTCAGGTAGGGTTCGCCCAGCCGGGTCAGCAGATGCGGCGGATAGCCGGGGCCGTCGTCGTGGATCGCGATGCGCAGCCGCCTGTCGTCGTGGCTGGCCTGGACCTCGACCGTGTCGGCGGCGAAATCCACGGCGTTCTGGACCAGATTGCGCAGCGCGTGGATCAGCCCGGCCTCGCGCCGCACGATCAGCGCGCCGGTGTCGCCCAGGTTCATGCAGATATGCGCGCCGCGCTGCTGATGGGGGGCGGCGGCCTCGGCCAGCAGGTCCGACAGCGGCGCCGAGTGCAGCAGCAGGTCGTCCTTGCCCGCCGCGCCCATGCTGCGCATGATGTCGCGGCAGCGGTCGGCCGAGCGGCGCAGCTCGGCCAGGTCGTCGGCCACGTCGGGGCGGTCGCCCAGATCCTCGGCCAGCTCGGCGGCGATCAGCTTGATGGTGGCCAGGGGCGTGCCCATTTCATGTGCGGCGGCGGCGACGACCCCGCCCAGGTGTTGCAGGCGCTGTTCGCGCTCCAGCCCCATCTGGGTCGCGGCCAGCGCCGCCGAGGTCGCCATCAGGTCGGCCGATACCCGATAGACGAAGGCCGCGAAAAAAGCGCCGCCGATGAACAGCTCCAGCACCCGCCCGACATACAGCGCAAGCTCGGGTCGCAAGGGGGTGTCGGGCAGGAAATCCAGCGGCACGGCGACGGTGGTCATCAGCACCAGCATGATCGCGGTCGAACCGGCAAGCATCAGGATATGGCGCAGCGGCAGCACGCTGGCGCCGATGGTCAGCGGCGCCAGCACGAACAGCGCGAACGGGTTCATGATGCCGCCGGTCAGCGTCAGCACCATCCCGGTCTGCACCGTGTCGAAGGCCAACTGGGCCAGCGCCCGCCCGGTGTCGGCCCGCCGTGCCCGCTGCGCCAGCCGCAGGTTCAGCACCACCGCGATGCCCATGACCGCAAGCACCGGGATCAGCGGGAACCGCGCCCCCAGCGCCCAGGCCCCTGCTACCACCGATGCCTGCCCCGCCAGCGCGATCCAGCGCGAGGCAACCAGCGTGCGCGGCCGGATCGGCCCGCGCCACGCCATCCGGGGCAGGGCGACCGGCCGCGTCGCGCGCTGCGCCGGGTCTGCCGCGGTATCGTCGCGGCGCAGCGGGGGTCGTGGCATCATTACGGTCTCGCCTAATCTGCTTAAAATTGATACCCGGTTTCAGCGGGTCACGGCAATGCTGAGGAACTGGAAATGACGGAACGCCGACTGATGCTTCTGGGGGTGCTGGCAACGCTGCTGGTATTGCTGACGGGGTGGCTGTGGCTGCGCCCCGCGGGGGACGATCAATTCGCGCAATGCCGCCGCTCGACCGTGGCCGGGGGGGCCGGGGCGCTGGGCGGCAGCTTTACCCTGACGGACGAGAACGGGCAGCGGGTCACGGACCGGCAGGTCTTTGACCGGCCCTCGATCCTTTACATGGGCTATACCTATTGCCCCGATGTCTGCCCGATGGACACGGCGCGCAATGCCGTGGCGGTCGATCTGCTGGAAGAACGCGGAATGTCGGTCAAACCGGTATTCATTTCGGTCGATCCCGCCCGCGATACTCCGGAACAGCTGCGGTTCTTTACCGATGCGATTCACCCGGAAATGCTGGGGCTGACCGGCACCGTAGAAGAGGTCACCGCGGTCAGCCAGGCATGGCGCGGATATTTCCGCATCAATGATTCCGAAGACAAGGTTAACTACCTGGTCGATCATACGACCAACAGTTTCCTGGTGCTGCCGGAACACGGCACGGTCGAGTTCTTCACAAGGGACGTCAGCCCCGAAGAGATGGCCGACCGCGTTGCCTGCTTCATCGAGGCTGCCGGTTAAGTGGCAAATTGACGCGGGCGCGATTGGCCCGATAATGGCAAAGACGACAAGCGAGAATGGCATGACCGCAGATAATTCCACGCTTCCCGGGGGTGCAGGGAAAGATCCCCTGCCCATTGGCGACGACCCCAGCCTGCTGCTTGTCGATGACGACGAGGTATTCGTGAACCGGCTGGCCCGGGCGATGGAGCGCCGGGGCTTTGCCCCGCAGATCGCCACCAGCGTCGCCGCCGCCCGCGAAGCCCTGGCGCAGGGCGCCCCCGCCTATGCGGTGGTGGACCTGCGGCTGGAGGACGGCAGCGGGCTGGATGTCGTCGATGCGCTGCGGGTGCAGCGCGAGGATTGCCGCATCGTGGTGCTGACCGGATACGGCGCAATTGCCACTGCCGTGGCGGCGGTCAAGGCCGGTGCGGCCGATTATCTGCCCAAGCCCGCCGATGCCGACGAAGTGACGAATGCGCTGCTGGCGCAGGTCTCGCGTTTCCCGCCGCCGCCTGAAAACCCCATGTCGGCGGATCGTGTGCGCTGGGAACATATCCAGCGGGTCTATGAGCAATGCGACCGTAATGTCAGCGAAACCGCGCGGCGCCTGCATATGCATCGGCGGACATTGCAGCGGATATTGGCAAAACGTGGCCCAAGGTGATGTCAGCCCTTGCGGGATAGTCAGGAATTTGTCATTCGCTGGTCATTGATGATTTCCCCCGAAAGGAATGACCCGTGGAAATTGATGTCGATAACCTGCCGCTGGACGATCTGCGCGCCCTCAAGATGCGGGTCGATCGCGCCATTGCCTCGTTCGATGCCCGCCGCCGGAAAGAGGCGCTGGCCGCGGCCGAGCGTGCCGCCCGCGAACTGGGCTTCAACCTGTCCGAGCTGACCGGCGGCGCTGGCCGTGGCCGCCGCAACGCCGGCGCGACCGGCGGGGCGGGGCGGGCGCCGAAATACGCCCACCCCGAGGATGCGACCCAGACCTGGTCGGGCCGTGGCCGTCGCCCCCGCTGGGTGATCGAGCAGCTGGAAGCCGGGCGCGACCTGGACGATCTTCTGGCCTGAGCACAGGAAGGGCGGGAAAGGACGGCGTCCCCGAACGGGGTCAGTCGTCCAGCCGCTTGATCAGCGCGGCAAAGCGCCCAAGGAAGGCCGCGCGGGTTTCGGCCGGCGGCCGCAGCCGCAGGCTCAACCCCTGGGTGCTGACGCCGCGGGGCAGGGGAAACAGGCGCTCGGCCTCGGCCGGGGTAAAGCCGGCGATCCCCACCGCCTCGATCCGGGCCGAGATGCGGTCGGCGCGCTTGATCTGCGCGCGGACCGGCGCCGGAATGACCGCGGGCAGGCCAAAACGGCGGTGGATCGCCGCGGCGATCCGCGCGTCCATGTCCTGATATTCCCGCCCCAGCGCCGCCTTGACCGGCGAAATCATGTCCCCGATCACGTATTCCGGCGCATCATGCAGCAGCGCGGCAAGCTGCCAGCGCGGGTGTGTGCCGGGGTCCAGGCGCGTGTGGATTTCCTCGACCAGCAGGGAATGTTCGGCGACCGTATAGGCCCAGTCGCCGTGCGTCTGCCCGTTCCAGCGCGCGACAAAGGCCAGCCCGTGGGCGATGTCCTCGATCTCGACGTCCATCGGCGTGGGGTCCAGCAGGTCCAGCCGGCGCCCCGACAGCATCCGCTGCCATGCCCGTTTCGCCATCACGCGGCCCCTTTGCTGCGGGTTGTGCCGAGGTGAAGAAAAAAGGCCGCCCGGCGGGGCGGCCTCGTCTGCGCGGTCCCCGCCATCGCTCAGGACAGCGGCTGGCCCTGCGGACGCTCGGCCTGTGCCTGCTGCGCACGGCGCCCGATTTCCTGGCGATACAGCGCCACGAAGTCGATCGGGTCCATGTTGAACGGCGGGAAGCCGCCGTCGCGGATCACGTCGGACAGCACGCGGCGCACAAAGGGGAACAGCATCCGCGGGCATTCGATCATCAGGAACGGGTGCAACTGGTCTTCGGGGACGCCCTCGATCTGGAACACCCCGGCATAATCCAGTTCGCACAGGAACATGGTGGATTTGTCGGCCGAGTTCACCGAATTGACCCGGTATTTGCAGATCACCTCGTATTGGTGATCGGTCGGGCGCTTGCGGGCGTCCAGGCTGACCTGAACCTGCATTTCCGGGGTGACATCGCCGCCGATGCCCTTTTGCGCGACGATGTTTTCAAACGACAGGTCGCGGATATACTGTGCAAGAATGTTCATCCGCACCACAGGCGGCTGCGCCTGCTGCCCGTCTGCCTGCTGTGCGCCCGAGGGGGCGCCGTTGGTGGTCTCGTCGGTCATGTCGGTCCTCGCGTCAGCGTTTCGGTCCGGGTGTTACCACTCTGGCTCCGCGCGCTCAATGCCGCGTCCAGCCGGAAGGGGGCCGGTTGCGGGTGCCCGGCCCATGCCGCGGCACCGGCCCGGCGTCGGGGTGGTCGTAATCCGGGTGGTCGTATCCGGGGTGATCAGAGGGCGGGAAATCCTCGTCCTGCTCTTTGACCACCACATATTCGGCGTCGATCACCGGCGGGCGATGCGGCTGGCCCGGGCGCGCGCCGGCCACGACCCGCACCCGCCGGCCCAGCAGCCCCAGCAGGGCCGAGCGCACCGGCGGGATCAGCAGCACGATCCCCAGCGCGTCGGTGAAGAACCCCGGCAGCACCAGCAGCCCGCCCCCGATCATCGCCAGCGCCCCGTGCGCCAGCGGCCGGCCGGGGTCGCGGAAATCATCGACCGCGCGTTGCAGGTCGACCATCGCCGCCATGCCCTGCCGCCGCATCGCCCAGATTCCGATCATCGCCGACAGGATCACCCACAGGATGGTCGCGGCAACGCCGATTGCCGAGCCGATCTTGATGAACAGCGCGATCTCGACGATCGGCCAGAGCACGAGCAATATCAGTAACCACATCGTTGAACCCCGCAGAAGGACCGCAACTGGACTCGCGGCCTGGTGCAACCTACATAGTCAGGCATCAGCGTCACGCCAGACCAATCGCCCGAGGCCCCGCCCCCATGTCCAATTCCATGCTTCAGATTCTGGTCCTGGCGGCCATCGCGGTGTTCCTGATCCTGCGGCTGCGCAACGTGCTGGGCACGCGCGAGGGGTTCGAGCCGCCGCGCCAGCCCGCCCCGGCCTCGCGCCCCGCGCTGCGCACCGTGCCCGCCGAGCCCGAAAGCGACATCCTCGATCACGTCGAGGCCGGCACCCCCGAGGCCGAGGCCCTGGCCGCCATGCAGCGGGTCGAGCCGCAATTCGCCGTCGGGCCGTTCCTGTCGGGCGCCAAGCAGGCGTATGAGATGATTCTGACCGGGTTCGAGCGGGGCGAGATCGACCCGATCCGCCCGTTCCTGTCCCCCGCCGTGGCCGAGGCCTTTGACGCGGTGATCGCCGACCGCACTGCCCGCGGCATCACCACCGAGGTGCAGTATCTGGGCACCCGCGAAATCGCCGTGCAGGCCGCGAACTTCGACCCGGCGACGGGGCTGGCGTCGGTCTCGGTCCGCTTCGTGGGCGAACTGATCGCCGCGCATCGCGACGCCTCGGGCGAGGTGATCGAGGGCGACGCCAGGGCCGCCCGCAAGCAGCGCGACATCTGGACCTTTGAGCGCCGGATGGGTCAGGACGACCCGAACTGGCAGCTGGTCGCCACCGCCTGACATGGCCCGCCGCCGTAACCGGGGCGGGCTGTCGGACGAGGACCGGGCACTATGGGCGCTGGTCGCGCGCAGTGTCACCGCCATGCCGGACAACCAGCGCCGCCGCATCC
>JAZIHR010000035.1:0-22912 GCA_036678445.1 Alphaproteobacteria bacterium | reverse complement strand
CGATAGATGACGGGCTGCCCCTGCCCCGCGCGCGCAGCATGCAGATGATGACCCGGATCATCGGCACCCGCCCCTCGCCGATCACGCGGTTCTTCTTCAACAGCTTCGCCGCGCTGCTGACCTTCGTGCTGTCGATGGCGCTGCTGCGGTTCTTCGACGGGCTGATGGCGCGTTCGCCGGTGCTGGGCTGGATCGGCGTGGGGCTGTTCGCGGCCTTCACCCTCGCCACGCTGGCGATGGCACTGCGCGAATACGCCGCCTGGGCGCGATTCGGCCGCATCGACGCGATCGCACGCGATGCGGCGGCGGCGCTGGCTGCGGGCAATCTGGCGCAGGCGAATGCGGCGGTGGACCAGCTCGACGCGCTTTATGCCCGACGCCCCGAACTGGCCCGCGCCCGCGAAACCCTTGCCGCCCGCCGCGCCGAGCCCGTCGACGCCGAACTGGTGCTGGCCCAGGCCGAGGCCGATCTGCTCGCCCCTCTCGACCAGCAGGCACGGCGCGAGATCGAGGCCGCCGCCCGCACCGTCGCCGCCGCCACCGCGCTGATCCCGCTGGCACTGGTCGATGTCCTTGCGGCGCTGGCGGCGAATCTGCGGATGATCCGGCGAATGGCGGAAATCTATGGCGGCCGCGCAGGGGCGGTGGGCGGCTGGCGGCTGGCCCGCACCGTCATCGCGCATCTGGTCGCAACCGGCGCGGTGGCAGCGGGCGACGAC
The DNA here is from genome assembly GCA_036678445.1 of Alphaproteobacteria bacterium. Taxonomy (GTDB): domain Bacteria; phylum Pseudomonadota; class Alphaproteobacteria; order Rhodobacterales; family Rhodobacteraceae; genus Paracoccus. The sequence continues at coordinate 22,193 of JAZIHR010000035.1, read as the reverse complement.
CTGATCCATACGGTCGCGGGCGGTGGAATCCTTGCCAAGGTCAGCCGCCGCTTCGGCGAAGGCGTGGTCAACGGGGCACTGACCGCCCGCGTTGGCATCGCCGCGATGGAGGTCTGCCGCCCCCTGCCCTTCGTCCGCCAGCCCCGCCCCAAGGTCGGCAACCTGATCGCACGCGGCCTCAAGGGGCTGTTCGGCGACGAGGACGCAACGACGAAGAAGTGATCCCGGGGACTTTCGCCCCCGCCGCCAAGCCGTTAGCCTGTCGCCATGAGATGGACCGTCCCCAATATCCTGACCCTGCTTCGGCTGCTGGCCGCGCCGGGCGTGCCGCTGATGTTTCTGTACTTCAGCCGCCCCTTTGCCGATTTCGCGGCGCTGGCACTGTTCGTGGTGGCTGCGATCACTGACTGGATCGACGGGCATCTGGCGCGCAGCTGGCAGCAGGAAAGCCGCTTTGGCGCCGCCATGGACCCGATCGCCGACAAGGCGATGGTGGTGATCGCGCTGGTTGTGATCACAGGCTACTCCGGCATGAATCCCTGGCTGATCCTGCCGGTCACGGTGATCCTGTTCCGCGAGGTCTTCGTCGCCGGCCTGCGCGAGTTCCTGGGCTCGGATTCCCGGCATCTTTCCGTCACCCGGCTTGCGAAATGGAAGACCACTGCCCAGATGATCGCCATTGCCACGATGTTCATGGGCACCGGGCTGGATTATTATGAAACCGGCCACCCGCCACGGGTGGGTGAACGCAGTCTGCCATGGTCGACCGACTGGTCCGATCTGGCGACGCAGGCCGGGCTGCTGCTGATGTGGCTGGCGGCAATCCTGACCGCGATCACCGGGTGGGATTATTTCCGCAAGGCCCTCCCTTGGCTGAAAGAGGCGAAATGACGCTGGAAATCCTCTATTTCGCATGGCTGCGCGAACGGATCGGCGCCCCGCGCGAACGGGTCGAGACCTCGGCCGCAACGGTCCGCGACCTGGTGGCGGAACTGGCCGCCCGGGGGGAACGCCACGCCGCAGCCCTGTCCGACCTCGACGCGGTGCGGGTCGCGGTGGACCAGGTGCTGGCCGACCTCGACGCGCCCCTGGGTGGCGCGCGCGAGGTCGCATTTTTCCCGCCGATGACGGGGGGCTGATGCAGATCATCGTTCAGCCGGAACCTTTCGACGCCACCGCGCTGACGCAGGGTTTTGGCGCGGGCGCCGGCGCGGTGGTCACCTTTACCGGGCTGGTGCGTGGCGATGGCGGGATCGCGGCCATGGAAATCGAGCATTATCCGGGCATGACCGAAGCCTCGCTGGCCAGCCACGCCGCCGCCGCCGTGGAACGGTTCGGCCTGTCCGATGTGCTGATCGTGCATCGCCACGGCCGCATGGCGGTGGGCGAGCCGATCATGATGGTCGCCACCGCCGCCCGCCACCGGCGCGAGGCTTTCGACGCGGCGGATTTCCTGATGGACTGGCTGAAATCCCGCGCGCCCTTCTGGAAGCGGGAAATCGGCCCCGAGGGCCCGCGCGGCTGGGTCGCCGCAAAGGAATCCGACGAAGCCGCGCTGGACCGCTGGGGCAACGCGACATGACCGCCCTTCGGCCCCCGCCCGTCCCGTAGGAAAACCCGGCCCGCGCGCCCGATTGCCGCGGCGCCGGCAATGCCGGGCTCTTGCGTTGCAATCCGTGCCGCGGACCATCATAAAACCAGCCGACCACCGAGAGGCGCGATGATGACCTATCTGGAGTTCGAACGGCCGCTGGCCGATCTCGAAGGCAAGGCCGAAGAGCTGCGCGCACTGGCCCGCAAGGGCGAGGGCGTGGACCTGGAAAAAGAGGCCGCGGCCCTCGACCTCAAGGCCGAGGACATGCTGCGCAGCCTGTATCGCAATCTGGACCCGTGGCGCAAAACCCAGGTCGCGCGCCATCCCGACCGGCCGCATTGCATCGACTATATCAAGGCGCTGATCACCGAATGGACGCCGCTGGCCGGCGACCGCGCCTTTGGCGACGACCACGCGGTGATGGGCGGGTTGGGCCGGTTCCGTGACCGGCCCGTGGTGGTGATCGGGCATGAAAAGGGCAACGATACCCGCTCGCGCATCCATCGCAATTTCGGGATGGCGCGACCCGAGGGTTACCGCAAGGCAATCCGGCTGATGGACATGGCCGACCGTTTCGGCCTGCCGGTGATCACGCTGGTCGATACGCCCGGCGCCTATCCGGGCAAGGGCGCCGAAGAACGCGGCCAGTCCGAGGCGATCGCCCGCTCGACGGAAAAATGTCTTCAGATCGGGGTGCCGCTGATCAGCGTCATCATCGGTGAGGGTGGTTCGGGCGGCGCCGTTGCCTTTGCCACCGCCGACCGCGTGGCAATGCTTGAGCATTCGATCTATTCGGTGATCTCGCCCGAGGGCTGCGCCTCGATCCTGTGGAAGGACGCCGACAAAATGCGCGAGGCCGCCGATGCGCTGAAGCTGACGGCGCAGGATCTGCGCAAGCTGCGCGTGGTCGATTCGGTGATCCCCGAGCCGATGGGCGGCGCGCAGCGCGACCCGAACGAGACGATCCGGCAGGTCGGCGACGAAATCGCGCGGCTGCTGGGCGACCTCGGGAAGCTGAAGCGCGCCGAACTGATTCGGAAGCGCCGGCAGAAATATCTGGACATGGGGACGCGCGGGCTCGCCGCCTGAACAGGGGCCGGGCATCATCCGCCCCCTTGGTAGCCGCGGACCAGCGCCGCGGCGACCAGCCCCCAGCCATCCACCGCCACGAAGAACGCCAGCTTGAAAGGCAGCGAGACAACCACTGGCGGGACCATCATCATCCCCATCGACATCAGGATCGCCGACACCACCAAGTCGATGATGAGAAACGGCAGCGACACCAGGAAGCCGATCGCAAAGGCACGCTCGATCTCGGTCAGCATGAAGGACGGCACCAGCAGCGACAGCGGCGCCGTTTCGGGGTCGGGGCTGGCGGGTTGGCCTGCGGCTGGCTGTGGCGCGACCTCGGCCAGCGCCAGCATGGTGTCGGGGTCGATCCGTTCGGCCATGAAGCGGCGGAATGGCTCGACCCCCCGCTCGAACGCCACATCCAGAGCGATTTCCCCGCGTTGCAGGGGTGCCCCGGCCAGTTGCCACGCATCGCGCAGCACCGGGTCCATGACATACCAGCTGAGAAACATCGCCAGGCTGACGATCAGCATGTTCGGCGGCGATTGCTGAAGCCCGATCGACTGGCGCAGGATCGACAGCACCGTGACGATGAAAGGAAAGCAGGTCACCATGATCGCCAGCCCCGGCGCCAGTGACAGCAAGGTCAGGCCGACCACCAGCAGCACGGCGTTCTGACTGATCCCGTTCGCGGCACCGGCCGCGAAATCACCGAAATCCTGCGCCGCCGCGGAGGAGGCCGCCAGCAGCAGCATCGCCGGCAGGATGGCAAGGATGCGCAGCCGGGGGGCGGGGCTCATGGCTCGACCGGCCCGAGGATACGCACCCCCAGCCGGCCTTCGCCGCCGTGGTCGACCAGTTCGCCGCGCGCGACGACGCGGTCGCCGATGCAGATTTCAACCCCGTCCATCGCATCCTGGTCCAGCGGCAGGACATCGTCGGCCTGCAACCGGGCAAGATCGGCCACGGACAGCCTGGTCCGGCCGATGCGGATCGCGATCTCGACCTGGATCTGATGCGTGGGAATAAGGGTATGGCCAAGGTCCATGTCAGTCCGTCTCCATCATTTCTTCGATCAGCCGGCGCAATTGGGCGGCAAGCGCGGCCTCGTCCCAGACGATCTCGCCGCCTGTCAGTTCGGCCTCGACACAGCCCTCTGCCGCGGTGTCGTCGATCTGCACCGCGGACAGGCCAAGCCGCGCCAGGTTTGCCGAAAGGAAGCCCGCGGTGCCGGGACCGCAGCGGATTTTCACGCCCAGCGGCGAGACCGCGCCGGCCAGTTTTTCGAGCTGCGCCAGCAAGGCATCCCGCAGCCTGATTCGCGCCATTACCGGGATCACCTGGTCGAACAGCGCATCCAGCAGGGGCGCAAGCGCCCGGATCTGCGCGGCCTGCGACTGCCCGCGCTGCGCACGGCCGGTTTCAAGGCTTGTCGCCAGCCCCGCCAGCACCTCGCACAATCGGTCGGATTGCTGCGTCTCGGCCCGGTGCAGTCCCTCGGCCACCCCGTCGGCAAAGGCGGCGTCCAGTTCTGCCTGCCGGAAGACCGGGGCAGCCGACAGCGCATCGTGGTCGAAGCGCTCAAGTTGCAGGACGGTGCCCATCACGCGTCTTCCTTCTGCCGGATCCAGCCCGAGAGGATGCGGACGCTTTCCTCTTGCCGTTCGCGCATCAGTTCACGCAGGCGCGCCACGGCATCCGCCTGCCCCGAGGGCGGCGGCAGTTCGAAATCGGCGGCAGAGATCGCGACGCTGGGGGCCGGCAGCCGGGCCGTGGCATCCTCCGCATCGGCATTCGCCGCCGGCAGCGCCGCGCGGGGGGCAACGCCCGAATCATCCAGTGCAACCACGGGCGCACGCGCACGCAGGACAGGCCGCAGCACCACCAGCGCAACCGCCAGCGCGAACAGCCCGATCAGCGCCAGCCGAGCCAGGTCGTTCAGCGCCAGACTGGCCAGGACGCCGCGCGGCTCGGCCAGGGTGCCGTCAGTGCCGATTGCGGAAAACGGCAACGACTTGACCGTGATCACATCGCCTCGCGATTCGTCGAAGCCAACGGCCGAGGCGATCAGTTCGCGCAGCGATTCAAGTTCGGGCTCGCTGCGGGGGACGATCGCCACAGTGCCATCCGCGGCCTTCTGTTCGGTTCCGTTCACCAGCACCGCCACCGTCAGCCGCCTTGTCGCGCCGGGCTGGCGCAGCACCTCACGCGTGACGCGGCTGACCTCGAAATTCTGGCGCTGCCGCGTTTCCAAACTGCTGGACTTGCTTTGCTCGCCACCGGCCCCCGCGCCCTCGGGCAGGTTGGAGGCCGCCGTCACCGCCCCCTGATCCGCGTTCGAGGACTGGTCGCTGGTCTCTTCGCTTTCCTGTGAAACGAGCGCGCGGGCATTCGGGTCGAAGGTCTGTTCGGAAAGCTGCTCGGTTTCGGTTACCAGATCCAGGTTCAGCTCGACGATCGCGTTACCCGGCCCGACATGGGGTTCCAGGATACGCTCGACGTTGCGCTTGATTTCGCTGGCGCGGTCGGCGGCGACGGTTTCCTCGCCGGTCGAGACGATGCCGCGGGCGCTGTCGATGACCTTGACCCGATCAGGATCCAGCCCCGGCACCCCCGAGGACACCAGGAATTGCAGCGAACGCGCCTGCCGCGCGTCCAACGCGCCCGCGCCCATGGTCACGGTGACCGAGGCTGCCCCGCCCGCCTCGCTGCGATAACCGCGCGCCGCGGGCGCCGCGATATGCACCCGCGCGGCCTTGACGTTCGGCACGGTCAGGATGGTGCGGGCCAGTTCGCCTTCCTTGGCGCGCCAATAGGCGGCATCGAACATCTGCGATGTCGTGCCGAACCCGGACATGCCGTCCAGGATTTCGTAGCCCGCCCCGCCCGCCGAAGGCAGCCCCATGCCGGCCAGGGTCATGCGCATTCGATCGCGCTGCGCCGTATCGACCCAGATCGAATCGCCCCGGATTTCGGATTTCACGCCGGTGCGGTCAAGCTCGGCCATCACCTCGCCGGCGCGGGCCGGGTCCAGCCCCCCGTAAAGCAACGCCATGGGCGTGCGATTGGCCAGCCAGGCAAAGCCCGACACCGCCAGGAACGTCACCAGAAACGCAGCGACGATCAGCTGTTTCTGGCTGCCGCTGCGTTCATTCCAGTACTCGGCCAGCTTCTGCATTCTCCGGCGCCCTTTCGAATCGTTTCTCGCTTCGACGGGACGGTGATTGCACGGGGGCGATTAAGAATCGGTTAGTGGGAAGCTGCTATCTGATCCTCACAGGACGGAGAATCAGATGACCGATATCAGCGAACCGATCGAAGAATCGTCGCCCAGACCGCTGGGCAAGCGGCTTGGGCCGATAATACTGCCGGTGCTTGCGCTGGCGGCGGGATTTGGTGCGACCTATGCGGGCCTGCTGTCTCCGCTGTCCCTGTTCGCCCCGCCCACCGCTGCGCCGCCGGCGCTGGCTGCACCGGACGCGGTGTTTCTGGACGTGCCGCGGATCATCCTGACCATCCCGGGCGAGCGCACCCAGACCCTTGCGCTGGCGGTGGTGATCGAGATCGACCCCGCCGCCGCTGAAACTGCCCGGCTGTTGATGCCTCGAATTACCGACAGTTTTAACGGCTTTCTTTCCCAGGTCGATTCCGTGGCCTTCAGTCGCCGGGGTATCCTGGAAATCATCCGCGAAGAGCTGGCCACGCGGACCCGCCTTATCCTGGGCGACGCCGCCGTCCGCGACCTGCTGATCACCGAGTTCCGAATCCAATGACGCTGACCCTTTTCCTTCAGGCCGCGCTGGTCGTCGCCGGGCTGTCCGTCGCCGGCTTCTGCCACCTGCTCGCGCGGCGGCTGAGCAAGCTCAATGACCTGGAAACCGGGCTGGGCGGGGCGATCGCCGTGATGGCGGCCGAGGTCGCGCGGCTGGAAACGGCGCTGGCTGCCGCGCAGGCGGGGGCCATCCACGCCTCGGACGGGCTTGCGCGCGAGATCGAGAAGGCCAAATCCGAACGCGCCTACTGGGCGCTGCAACAGCAATTCATGCCGCCGGCCGCCCAGTCGCGCAGACTGCGCCGCCGCCGCACGACGGAGGCCGTGGATGCCTAGCCGCCTGTTCTGGACCTGTATTACCCTGCTGGCCGTCGGGACGACCGCCGCGACCGGCGGCTGGCTGGCGCGCGCGCCGATGGCGCAAGCCTCTCCCGGCGCCCTGCTTGGCGGCTGCACCGACGTTCCCGAAGCGGTGGCGCTGGCCGAAACGCTGCGGCTGCGCGGCATTGCCGTGGACCGGGTGCTGGCCGATCTCGATCGCCGCAAGGAGGCCCTGGCAGCCGCCGAGGAACAACTGCTGCGCCGACTGACGGCCCTGAAACAGGCCAAGGCCGCGATGGGCGATGCCCGGACCGCCCGCGACAGCGGCACCGCCGCGGGAATCGAGCGCCTGATCGCCGTTTACGACGCGATGAAGCCCGCCGATGCGGCGCTGATCCTTGCCGCACTGCCCCCCGATTTCGCCGCCGAAATCCTGGCACGGGTCCAGCCCGATGCCGGCGCCCGGATCATTGCGCGAATCGAGCCGGCCCATGCCGCGGTCCTGACCGCCCACATGGGCTCGCGTCGCCTGGGCGGGAACTGAGCCATGGCAGGGTTCGTCGGAATCGCACTGACCTTCGCCATGGTCTTCGGCGGCTATATCCTTGCCGGCGGCAAGATGGCCGTGATCACCCACGCGCTGCCCTTCGAGATGATGATCATCGGCGGGGCGGCGGTCGGCTCTTACCTGCTGTCGAACAGCGGGGGTGTGCTGAAGCAAACGGTTCCCGGAATCGTCCGCGCCTTCAAGGGGCCCCGCTGGACAGAGACGGACAACACGCAGATGCTCTGTCTGCTGTTCCAGTTGCTGAAGATCGCCCGCGCGAACCCGATCGAGCTGGAGGAACACATCGAGGCTCCGGCCGAATCGGCCATTTTCCAGGCCTATCCCTCGATCCTGGCCGACGAGAACGCGGTAACGCTGATTACCGACACGATGCGTTCGGCCAGCCTCAACTACGACGACCCCTATCAGGTCGAGGACATGCTGAGCCGTCGCCTGAACCTGATGAGGGAAGAGGCGATGCATGTCCCCCACGCGCTGCAAAACATGGCAGATGCACTGCCAGCACTGGGGATCGTCGCTGCGGTTCTGGGGGTGATCAAGACCATGGGCGCGATCGACCAGCCCCCCGAAATCCTTGGCGGCATGATCGGCGGCGCCCTGGTCGGCACTTTTCTGGGGGTGTTTCTGGCTTACGGGCTGGTTGCACCGCTGTCGCAACGGCTGGCGGCGGTCATGAAGCAGGATCTTGCCTTTTACGAGGTCATTAAATCGGTGCTGATCGCCGGGCTGCACCAGCACGCGACCACCTTGTGCGTCGAGGTGGGCCGGCAGGCAGCCCCAGAACATCTTCGACCCAGCTTCCTCGAGGTCGAGGACGCGCTGCGCGAACTGAAAAGGGCGGCATGATGCTTCAGGCGCTGGTTCTTGCGGTGGCCCAGGCGCTTAGCCCCGCCACCGCCGAGTTCATCGCGGACGCGACCGAGCGGCTGATCGCGGGCGAAGAGCTTGCCCCGGATTTCCCGGTCCGGCTGCAAGCGCTGCCGCCGGACCAGCGGCTGCTGGCGATCATCCACCTGCGCCGCGCGGGCTACCTGTCCGACGTGGTGATGCCGCTGGACTGGATCCTGTCGCCCGCCGGCCCCACCCTCGCGCCCGAGGCCGGGGAATGAGCGCGGTCGCCCCGGTGTCCCGCATCCCCGACTCGGCCAAGCCGCTGGCCATCACCGGCGGGTTGGTGCTGGTGGTGATGTCGATGGTGATCCCGATTCCGGCCGGGCTGCTGGACGTGGGGTTTGCCCTGTCCATCGCCACGGCCATGCTGATCCTCGTCATGGCCAGCGTAGTAAGCCGACCGACGGATTTTCAGGCATTCCCGGTGATGCTGTTGATTTCCCTGCTGATCCGGCTGTCACTGAACGTCTCGTCCACGCGGCTGATCCTGACCCAGGGCCACACCGGCCCGAATGCGGCGGGCGAGGTCATCATGGGCTTTTCGCGCTTCGTCGCCGGCGGTTCGCTGATGGTCGGGATCACGGTGTTCGCGGTGATCTCGATCGTCAACTTCATGGTCATCACCAAGGGATCGGGCCGGATGGCCGAGGTCTCGGCCCGCTTCGCGCTGGATTCTCTGCCCGGCAAGCAGCTGGCCATCGACGGCGACCTCAATTCGGGGGCGATCACCCATGAAGAGGCCAAGCGCCGGCGCGCGCAGGACCAGCGCGAGATCAGCTTTTACGGCTCACTGGACGGTGCCTCGAAATTCGTCAAGGGCGACGCCATCGCCGGACTGCTGATCACCGCGGTGAATTTCTTCGTCGGGCTGGGCGTCGGGCTGCTGTCACACGGGATGCCGGTGGCCGAGGCCCTGTCCACCTATTCCAAGCTAACCATCGGCGACGGGCTGGTCACGCAGGTGCCGGCGCTGATCACCTCGATGGCGGCCGCGCTGCTACTGTCGCGCGGCGGGGCTACGGAATCGACCGCCGACATGCTTTCGGGGCAACTGGCGCAAGGCTGGCACGCGCCGGCACTGGCCGCGGGGGCGATGGCGGTGCTCAGCCTCGTGCCGGGAATGCCGACGCTGGTGTTCCTGGCGATCGCGGCGATTGCCGGGCTGTTCGCCTGGCGAAACGCCATCCGGCTTGGCCGCGCAGCATCCCAGGACGATACGGCGCCCGCGGCTGCCGTCCCGGACCCTCGTCCCCGCATCGGCGACGTGATCGACACCGACGAGATCAGCGTCGAGATCGGCACCGACCTGATCGCCTCGGCCCTGGATCCCGCCCGCGGGCTTGGCAGCCGCATCAACAACCTGCGCATTCACATCGCCCGCAGCTACGGGGTGATCCTGCCCGAGGTGCGGATCACCGACGGTCCGGGGCTGGCGGGGGGCGAATATGTCATCCGCGTGCATGGGGTCATCCGCGCCCGCGGCCTGCTGGTGCCGCATCAGATCCTGGCCCTGGGCAGCGACGAAACGCTGGCCCCGATCCCGGGCGACCCCACCCGCGAGCCCGTCTATGACAGCCCCGCCCGCTGGATCGACCCGGCCCGCCAGGACGAGGCCGCGATTGCCGGCGCCAGCGTGGTCACCCCGATGGAGGTTCTGTCCACCCACCTGATGGAAACCGTCAAGGCGCAGATGCCGGCGCTGCTGACGCTGGGCTCGATGCAGCGGCTGATACAAGAGCTGCGCTCGCTCAGCGACGACACGCGCGCGCAGTCCTATCAGCGTGTCTTCGACAGCCTGATCCCCGACAAGGTCGCGCCCGAGCAGTTGCTGTCGGTGCTGCGGATCCTGCTTGAAGATCGGGTCTCGATCCGCAACCTGCCGCTGATCGTCGAGGCGATTCACGAAAGCCGCTCTGCCGACCCCGAGATCGCGGCCGAGTTCGTGCGTCGCCGCCTGCGCGGTCAGATCACCGAACAACTGTCCGACCCGGACGGCCGGCTGGACGTGGTGCAGCTGCATCCGGGGTGGGAGGCCGAGTTCCACCGCGCCGAATCCGAGCCCGGCCGCACCCAGGGGGCGCTGACCCCGCCGCTGATGCAGAAGCTGGCCGAAAGCCTGCGGCGCGCGGCGGTCGCGATCTCGCCCGGCACATTGCCGGCCCTGGTGGTGCCGGATCACCGCCGCCGCCTGGTCCGGGCAGTCATGGCCGGCACCGGGCTGGGCTGGCCGGTGCTGGGCATCGACGAGGTCGATCCCCAGGCAAGGATCCGGCTGGTGGGGACCGTCGAGCCATGATGCCGCAAGTGGCGCTGCCGGCGAACCTGCTGGACTGGCTTGTCCCGCTTGCGCTGGTCTATGCGCGCGTTCAGGCCTGCCTGATGACCATGCCGGCCATCGGCGAACGGGTGCTGCCGGTCCGGGTCCGCATCGCCGCTGCCATGGCGCTGGTGCCGCTTTACGCGATGGCGGCCCCGCCCGTCCCCTTGCCCGGAATCTTGCAGCTGGCAGCACTGATGGGGGTCGAGATCCTGTCGGGCCTGGTGCTGGGGCTGATGGTCCGGGTCGTGGCCATGGCGCTTGATGTCGGCGCCACCGCGATCGCGCAAAGCGCCTCGCTGTCAGCGATGCTGGGAATGTCGGACGAGATGGCGCCGCACCCGATCGGCAACCTGCTGCACATGGCGGGAATGGCCCTGCTGATGGCACTGGGATTGCCGCTGTTCATCTGCCAGGTCCTGACCGACAGCTTTGCCCTCAAACCCGCAGGGCTGTGGCCCGACATTGGGGTGATCTGGCCCGGCTTCTGGCGGCTGGCGATCCACAGCCTGACGCTGTCGATGCTGATCGCGGCGCCCTTCATCTTGGGGGGGCTGCTGTTCCAGATGCTGGCCGGAGTGGTCGCCCGGGTCATGCCGGCGATGCCCATTGTCTTTGTCGCGGCCCCCGCGGCGATCCTTCTGGCGCTGGCGGCGCTGGCCCTGCTGGTCCCGGGACTGCTGAGCATCTGGGCCCGGGACGTGCTGTCTCTGCAACCCGCGGTGCTGCGATGAGCGAGCCCGACAAGGACGACCGCCAGCACGAGCCGACCGAGCAGAAGCTGCGCAAGGCCCGTGAAAAAGGCGACATTCCACGCTCGGCCGAACTGACCGCGGCCCTGTCGTGGCTTGGCTTCCTGCTTGCCTTCACAGCGGGTTCCGCCCTGATCCTGCCGGCATGGCTGGGTATGGCGCAGCGGCTGCTGGGCGGCGAGAGCCTGCCCGAGGCCGGGGGGCCGTTGGTGTGGTCGCTGGGGCTGCTGTCGGCCGGCTCGGTGGTCGGGGTGGCGCTGGCGGTGGCCGCGGTGGTGCTGGCGGGGCTGGTGGCACAGCGCGGGCTGGTCTTTACGCCCTCGAAACTGGCGCCCGATCTCAAGCGGATCAACCCGGTCCGGAACTTTGGCCAGAAATTCGGCAGGACCGGGCTGGTTGCCTTTGCAATATCGGTGGCCAAGCTGGCAGGCATCGGCGCCGGGGGCGTGATGCTGTTCACCAATCTGGGCCGGACCATCGCGCAGGCGGCCAGCATGGGCAGCGCCGCCTGGATCACCGCGATCCCGCTGCTGATCCGGCAGGTGCTGATGCTGGCGCTGGCCGTTGCCGTGGTGTTCGCGGCCGTCGACCTGCTGTGGAAGCACTTCGATTTCCGGCGTCGCAACCGGATGACCCGCAAAGAGATGGAGGACGAGCATAAGGATTCCGAGGGCGACCCCAACATGAAATCCGCAAGGCGGCAAAAGGCGGTGGACCTGGCGCTTGGCTCGATGCTGGCCGATGTCGAACGCGCCGACGTGGTGATCGTCAATCCGACGCATTACGCGGTCGCGCTGGAATGGAAGCGCGGCAGCGGCCGGGCGCCGGTCTGCCTGGCCAAGGGAGTGGACGAGGTTGCCGCCCGCATTCGCGAACGCGCGCGCGATCACCGGGTGCCGATCTGGTCCGACCCCCCATGCGCGCGAGCCTTGCACGCCACCGTCCGGATCGGCGACGAAATCCCGCATGAACAATTCGGCCCGGTCGCCGCCGCGATCCGCTTTGCCGAGGCCATGCGGGCCAAGATCCGCCGCGGCTATGGCGGCGGGATGGAAGGGGCGGCAAGATGACGCGCCCCCTGCCCGAGGCAATGGCCGGAACGACCGGGCCGTCCACAGGCCCGTCATGCACGGTCCCGGCGCACCTGCCCGGGGGCCCATCGCGTATCAGGACCCGGGGTCGCCCGACAGTGCTGGCGGGGCGCGCCCGGCTTCCTGCCCCGGGCGCCGAATGCTGCGGACAGGCCGGGGGGCTCGACGGCTCTACGCCGGCGGCTGCTCTCGGCCGCGACCGTACAGGATGCCGTCATGCGCACCGCACCACGCCTGGCGGGGCCCGGGCATGAGCGGCGGCGCGGATCAGCTGGGCCGGCTGGCCCGGATCGCACGGGTCAAGGCCGACGGCGAACTGCGCAGCTACTCTGCCCGCCGCGCACAGGCCGAGGCGATGCAGCGCCAGTTTGACAGCGTTCGCGCGGAACTCGCGCAGGCGGTCGCCCTGCCCGCCGCGCCGGATGCCCCGGCGCAATGGCAGCAGATCGCGGCGATGGTCGGCTATCGGTCGGAACAGCTGCGGCAGGCCGAAATCGCGCTGGCCCGTATCCGGCCGGGACTTGAAACGGCGCGCCAGGCGGCGGTGCGGGCCTTCGGCCGGGCCGAGGCACTGTCGCAATTACAGGCCCTGACCCGGGCGCAGGTCCGGCTGGACCGGCAGCGGCGCGAGGAACGGTGATGACCTCAGCCCGCCAGATCGTGGCGCATCACCAGCGCATCCAGCCCCGGCGCATAGTAATTGCGCCGCTGCCCGACCTGCTGCCAGCCAGTCGCGCGATAAAGCCCGATCGCCGCCACATTGTCCGCCGCCACTTCGAGAAATGCGACCGCAGCGCCCCGGACCGAGCAATCTTCGAGGAAACGGCGCATCAACGCCCGGCCTTCCCCCTGGCCCCGCGCCTCTGGGACGACAGCGAGGGTCAACAGCTCGACCTCGTCCCCAGCGACCCGACCCAGCAGGAAACCCTGCAGACGGGTATGGAGCATGGTGCCCGAGTCCGACAGCAGCGAAGCGAATTCGGCGGCAGTCCAGGGGCGGGGCACGGTGAAACAGCGGCAATGCAGCGCGGCAAGTTCCTGTGGGGTCACTGCGGTAGCGCCTTGAGAACACCAGTCCGGCCGCGGTCCTGCGCGGAAATGCCGCGCTCTTGCATCCTCGATTCCGCAGCGCTGGCCCGTCCACCTCCATCACCCGGAAATCGCTCTCTTCTCCTGCCCCCGAGAGTCATGGCAGGATCACCGGCGCCGGATCGCGAGGCGGCGCGGCATCGGCCGGGCGCAGATACAGCGGCGCCGGTCGCGCAATCGTCACCGGAACCGCGACGTTGCCGGGCGCCTCACGGCCCGATCTTGCAGCGCCTGCGGCGGCCACGCGCCTTGCCGCCAGAACGGCGATCGCCACGGGCAGGGAATATGGCGAGCAGCAGGCACCCGGTCCCGGCGGCAGCGCCTCGCGCCCTGCCAGAGCGGCCGAGTCCGGGATGATGCCCGGCTGTTTTGCGGGGACAAGACTGTCCTGACTGTCCTGCGCTCCCGGTCGCGGTGCCGGAAAATCCTGCCAGACGACCTCGTTTCCGCGCAGCGGCACCACGGCGCGGCAGGGGCGCGGGGCGTCACAGGCCACGGCCTCGGTCACCGTGACGCCGACCGCCGGAATGCCCAGCGACAGCGCCAGCCCGCGCGCAGCCGCGACCGAGATACGGATGCCGGTGAAATTGCCCGGCCCCTCGCCCACGCCGATCGCGTCGAGATCGGGCCAGCCCAGCCCGGCCTCGGCCAGCACCTCGGCCAGCAAGGGGAACAACCGCTCGGCCTGCCCGCGCGCCATCGGCTCGATTCGCTGCGCCAGCACCCGGTCGCCGCAAACGACAGCGGCCGCGCAATGCGCGGCCGACGTGTCGAACCCGAGGACCCGTAGCGCGTCAGGCAACGGGGCGGACCTCGACCACCTCGGGGATATAGTGGCGCAGCAGGTTCTCGATCCCCATCTTCAGCGTCAGCGTGGACGAGGGGCAGCCGGCGCAGGCGCCCTGCATATGCAGGTAGACCACGCCGCGGTCAAAGCCGTGGAATGTGATGTCGCCGCCGTCCTGCGCCACCGCAGGGCGCACGCGCGTGTCCAGCAATTCCTTGATCTGGCTGACGATTTCCGCGTCCGGCCCGTCGTGTTCCGCATGTCCTCCGCCTGCGGGCTGCGCCTGGCTCATCACCGCGTCGCCGGACTGGTAATGGTCCATGATCGCGCCCAGGATCGAGGGTTTGATCTGGTCCCAGACTGCGGCGTCGGCCTTGGTCACCGTCACGAAATCCGAGCCCAGGAACACCCCCGCCACCCCCGGCACCGCAAAGATGCGTTGCGCCAAAGGGCTGCCAGCGGCCTGATCGGCGGCGGGAAAATCGGCGGTGCCGCTGCCCAGCACGGTTTCTCCGGGCAGGAATTTCAGCGTCGCAGGGTTGGGCGTCGTCTCGGTCTGAATGAACATGGGATGCTCCTCGGTCCCGGAAGATATGGTTGCGAGGGGGGGCACAAGTCAAGGTCGGCCCGGGTCTTGCCGGTCCTGCGGGGTCAGGTGATCTGTTCCAGCCGCTCGCGCGAGATGTCGCCCGGCACGATGGTCAGCGGGCAAGGCAGCGAGGTCAGCTCCCGCATCAGCCGCGTGACCAGCGGCCCCGGCCCGCCGCTGTCCACCGCAGCGGCCAGCACCACCGCGGCAATGTCAGGGTCGGCCGAGATCTGCGCGACCAGTTCGGCCCCCGGATCGCCTTCGCGCACGACCAGTTCGGGCTCGACCCCGGGGCGGTCGCGCATCCACTTGGCGAAAACCTCGAACTGCGCCTCAATCCGTTCGCGCGCCTCGGCCCGCATCACCTCGGCCACGCCCATCCCGTGCTGGATTTCGCTGGCTGGAATCACCGAAAGCACCTGCACCGTGCCACCCGTCGCAGCCGCCCGCAGCGCGGCAAAGCGGATGGCGTTCAGGCATTCCTTGCTGTCGTCCAGCACCACCAGAAACTTGCGCATCGACTGCTCCTTCTGCGCGGCGCGGACGCCGGCCCATCCGCCAGCGTCGCAAAACCTCTGGCCTGCCACAAGGCCGGAATCCCGGGCGCGTTAGCAATTCCTTCATGACTTTGCGTTACGCCGGTCGGGCAAGGGCCGGGTTGCAGCCCCTGTGGAACGGGTGGCGCGAATGACGATCCAGCAGGACTGGCAGGCAGGGGCGGCGCGGATACCGCGCGGCGCCGGCACACGGGTGCCAGACAGAAAGCGGCTGTTCGATCTTGGGCTGGCGCTGGTGCTGCTGTTGCCGCTGTCGGCGGTAATGCTGGTCGTGGCGGGGGCGCTGCTGATGATGCAGGGACGACCGGTGCTATACCTGTCGGAAAGGATGCGGGCGCCCGGGCAGCCGTTCCGGCTGATCAAGTTCCGCACCATGGTCCCGGTCAAAGAGGATGGCGGCGCGACCGGGGGGCATAAGTCCTGGCGGATCACCCGGCTTGGCTACATCCTGCGCCGTACCCGCATCGACGAATTCCCACAGCTTTTCAATATCTTTTCCGGCGACATGAGCTTTGTCGGCCCTCGCCCGCCGCTGCGTGAATACGTCGAGCGCTTCCCGCGGCACTATGCGCAGGTGCTGCGGATGCGGCCGGGGGTGACGGGTCTTGCCACGCTGATCTGCCACGCGCATGAGGACCGGATCCTGGCGCGCTGCCTGTCGCCTGCCGCCACCCAAGCGGCCTATTATCGGCGCTGCCTGCCCCGGAAGCTGCGGCTGGAGGCAGTCTATCAACAGCGGCAGTCGCTGATGCTGGACCTTTGGGTCATCGCGAACACGGTGGCGACAGTCATCCGGCCGGGGTGGAAACGGTGGCGGCGAAGGGGTCGGCCGGGTAATCCGCGCCCACCAGATACAGCCCCTGCGGCGGGCTGACCGGACCACAGGCGGCACGATCCCTCGCCGCCAGCGCCTGCGCGACCCGCTCGGGCGGCCAGGCGCCGGCGCCGACCCGCTCCAGCGTGCCGACGATCGAGCGGACCTGATTGTGCAGAAACGACCGCGCGGCCAGGTGAAAGCGGTATTCGACGCCATGGGGCACGGCGACTTGCTTGATCTCGATACGGTCCAGCGTCTTCAGCGGGCTTGCCGACTGACACATGGTCGAGCGGAAGGTGGTGAAATCATGCAATCCGATCAAAGCGTCGGCGGCGCGACGCATCGCTTGCGCATCAAGCGGGTGCATCACCTGCCAGACAAAACCGCGGTCATGGGTCGCAGGCGCCCGGCGCGACAGCAGCCGGAACAGATAGCGCCGCCCGATTGCCGAAAACCGCGCATGGAAATCCTCGTCCACCCGCGCCACCGCCAGCACCGCGACCGGCGCCGGTTTCAGATGCCAGTTCAGCGCGCCAGCCAGGCGAAACGGGTCCCAGTCGCGGACCAGATCAGCATGGGCGACCTGCCCCAGCGCATGGACCCCGGAATCGGTGCGCCCGGCCGCGGCGATGCGCGCCCCCGCGGCGAAACCGGGGTCAAGCCGCGCCAGCGCCGCCTCGACCGTGGCCTGGACCGAGGGCTGCCCGGCCTGCGCCTGCCAGCCCGCGAAAGGGCCGCCATCATATTCGATCTTCAGGGCAAAGCGCGGCATCGTCTAGCGCGCGCGCTCGCGGTCGGGGGCGGCCAGCAGCGCGCCGGCAGTTGGCTCGCCGCTGCGATCCTCAAGCGCGGCGCCGGCAGGCGGGCGCACCCCCTCGCGCGCAAGACGGTCGCGCAGCACCTCGATCTCGATGTCCATGTCGGTGCGCACGCCATCATGCAGGCGCTGGGTCAGCGCCTGGAAGCTGGTTTCCAGATCCGCCAGCAGCGATTCGTAATCGCGCAGCGCACCGGGATCGCGGGTCCGGGCATAGAGATCGGCAAATTTCTCGGTCGCGTCGCGGGCTCCGATCAGATAGACGCCCAGATAGCGCCGCGCCGAGGCCAGCGCACCGGGGTTCTGCTCGACCCGCTCGAACAGCGCCCGCGCCGTGGCTGCAAAGGACGCGACCCGCGCCTGCAACTTGCGGTCGCCGGTGCGCTGGATCGCATCGGTCATGCCGCGCAGATGGGTTTCGGCCTGCTCGACCATGCGGGCGGCGCGGTCCTGCTGGAAGCCGTCGATACCCTCCATCCCCTTATCGCGCATCGGGTCGGGGCCGAAAGCCAACCAGTGCAGCACCGCGCCGGTAAAGCCCAGCACCGCCGCGCCGGCAAAGGCCCCCGGCTCGGTCGCGCCGACCGCGATGCCCAGCCCGGTCAGGATGCCGCCGAACAGCTTGCGCGGAATCGCCGGCCGCCGCGCGACGCGGCGCGCGTCATAGGCGGCCTCGGCCTGCAACCCCTCGCGCGTCATCCACATCCCGCCGGCGATGATGCCAAAGCCCAGCAGATGCGTCGCCATGCCCAGCGGGTCGCCCTGGAAAAATGCCCCCACCAACAGCGGCGAGGCCATCAGCGTCACCCATTTCGTGCGCGATTCATGGGGGTGCCGGACCTGTCCCGGACCGGGGCGGCCGGGCGCCTTTCCCGGTTCTGCTGCCCCACCGGGCGAATACTTTCCGCCGAATCTGATCGCCATGGCTGGTCGCCCCCCCTCAGCCCGCCCCTATCAGCGAGGCATAAAGCGTCACCCCCATCAGCAGGAAGAATGACAGGCGCTGCATTGCGGGACGGGACATGGGCAGGGTCTTTCGGCTGGCGGTCAACTGGGCCTTCCCGCGGTCGCACGGGTCCGGCCGGACGGTCAACCCCCACGGGCGCAAGTCGTTCCGCCGCACCGGACGAGCCCACCTGTTCAGCCGGAACGATTGCTGCCCAGCCCTTGGGCGACACCGCCCCCGGTCCAACATGACTCTGGCGGCTGGGACGGCAGGACGCGGCCTTCTGTTTTCCGCAACGCCCCGGCAGATCGCACCGATACGCCCCCAGCATAGGGTCCAAAGAAAACCATGCGCGAACCGGCGGAGCCGCCCCGATCCGCGATAATTTGAAAGGCTGAAAATTCAGAAATAATTTACTCGGGCGGCATCCAGATGGGGCAAGCGGTTTCTGAAAGACAAAGCTGCCAGACTTGACCGCTTGCCCCAATGTTATTTCCCGTTCATCGCCTCAATTCAGCAAACCAGCGCCTTGCTGTTCTGCGCATGACGAGCGGCCAGGTTTCGACCCAGGCGACCGGGGACGAGGTGGCGCGCCGGAACGGGTTGATGATCGTGGTTTTTCAGTTCCGGGAAGATCGCGAAAATCTCCTCCAGCGCCGCCGCCCCCAGAGATTTCAACGCCTCGGGTCCGGTGAACAGCGATTCCGTTTCGGCCCCGTTCGAAATCACCACCTCATGCCGGTCAAAGAGCATGTGGAAATATTCGACCTCGGGCACATCGGTGGCAACATCAATGCCATCGACTTCAAGAAGCTGTTTTGCCGCGACAAGAACCTCGTCGGTGCCGAACATCTTTTGCGCAATGTTCGAGCGCACGAGAATGCGGTGCTGAGGGCTGACCACCAAAGTTCTGGTTGGCGTTCCGGCGCCCAGCGTATTGCGACGGATGCGGATCGGGCGCAGGTTATCATTTTTTTCCAGATCCGCCGCCGACAACTTGCGCGACCCGATCCAGCGGATCGGCTGCACCCCGTTGTCGCGGGTCATCACCATGTCCCCTTTGACCAGGTCCTCGATGGCGACCGGCCCTCGCGTCGTTTCGATCAACGTCCCCTTGGCGAAACAAGGCACCCCGGTTGTGTCATAGTTCAGCGGGGCACCGCCCTTGATGGTCAGGCTGCCGGTGATTCCAAGCTGCGTGCGGTAATCGGCCCCGTCGATGAAACCGTCGATGACGCCATCGGCTGCGTCGGCCTGCAGCAACTGGATCGGGGTCTTGTAGTTACCCCCGACGTCTTTCACGAGCGCAAGCGTATCTTTGTTGAAAAACTGCGTAAGATTGACGTGGTCGTTGTTGGTGAAGACCCCGTCATCATACAGCCCGTCATCAACCCCGAAATCGGTAATGGTATCGTTGCTGCTTCCCTCCCAGATGAATCTGTCATTCCCGGCACCTCCGGTCAGCGTGTTGTTGCCGATCCCGCCTATAAGCACGTCGTCCCCGGCGCCCCCCTCAAGGATATCGTCGCCCTTCTGTCCCCAAAGCGTGTCGTTCCCATCCTCTCCGTAAAGCACATCGTTTCCATCCCCTCCGTCAAGCACATCGTCGCCTGTGCCACCATGGAGGGTGTCATTCCCCGCTTCTCCCCAAAGCACATCATTTCCTTGGTCGCCGAAAAGGATATCGTTACCGATCCCGCCTGTTACCCAGTCGTTTCCGAGGCCACCGTAGAGCTCGTCGTCTCCCGCGTCTCCCCAAAGTTCGTCATCTCCTTCGTCGCCACGCAGGGTGTCATTTCCGTCGCCGCCCATAAGGCTGTCGTTACCGGCCCCTCCGTGAAGCATATCGGCGTCTGCGCCACCTGCCAGTGTATCGTTGCCTGTGCCACCATAGAGGGTGTCATTCCCACTGCCGCCGTCAAGATAATCATTGTCGGCGTCGCCAGACAGCAGATCGTTTCCTGCGCCTCCTATCAGTTTATCGTCGCCTGTGCCACCATAGAGGCTGTCATTCCCACTGCCGCCGTCAAGATAATCATTGTCGGCGTCGCCAGACAGCAGATCGTTTCCTGCGCCTCCTAACATTGTATCGTTGCCATTACCGCCAAACATGGTATCGTTGCCGGTGTCGCTTTCAAATTCTATCAGGTTGTCGTTGCCACCCATGCCATAATACAGGTCATCGCCATTGCCGCCGTAAATCCAGTCGCCGTTGGCTTTGGGGTACGTTGCCGGGAACAGGACCTGGGTGCCATCCCCCCCCCACATCGTGTCTTTGCCATTGCCGCCATAGTAACGATCATTCGTATTGTCGTTGACCCAGAGATCGTTGCCGTTGGTTCCGTTTATATCTGCCATTTTATTGTTCCCTAGTAATCATCCAAGCCGGATTTTCGATGAATTGCAGCTGTCGCTCGGTGCGGACAGTCGAAATCTGGAAAATCCGAGATTCCACGCTGCGCTTATTCCGGCCACGATCCCCCATTTTCTCCGGTCGGATGGCGCCACGCCCTCAAGCCTCCGGGCCAGCAACAGGCAGGGCCTGGCGGACTAGTTCCTCGGAGGGAGCAGGACCAGGCCGAGTCGAGGGCGCACTCATGAACCTGGGCAACAAGAAGCCGGTCATGGCATCGTTCGCCGGGAACGCGCGACCTCACGCCTGGAAAAGACGATCCCCGCGGCTATCATTGCCGCAAAAACACTGCCACAAGAATAAGCTAGGACGACCCACGCCAGAGTCAGTCCAAAAAACATTGACAAGGCAGCGCCCAGCGCCCCGCCCACCAGTCCGGCAAGCAGGTAAAGAACAGGTGCGGGCGAGAGTTCCTCACGCTTCACAACCGAAGCGGCATAAGGGAACCCTTTCTGCAGAGATAGGATGCGGGCGAGAACCCCACGATTCGTTAGCAAAGTATAGTATGGTTAATGAGGGAATGCTGTGAGCGGCCGTCGGACAAAACCCTTCCGTTTTGTCAAGCGCGATGCAACCTCTCAAATCACGCGGCACGGCCGTGCACCACTGCTCCCCAAGCCAGAGCACTCAGGAGCAGACGAAGGAAGCAAGCATGAAAATTGGTTACGCCCGGGTGTCCACAGAGGATCAGAAACTGGACATGCAGTTGACCGCGCTGCGCGATGCTGGGTGCCGCAGGATCTTCGAGGATCGGGGGTTTTCAGGCTCTGTGATGGCCCGGCCGGGTCTGGAGAACCTGCTGCGCTCGCTCCGGCCCGGGCATACGCTTGTCGTGTGGCGCCTCGACCGTCTGGGCCGGTCTCTTACGGGTCTTATCCATCTGGTTGATGAGTTGGGCAGGCGCGGCGTCGATTTCAAATCCCTTACTGAACAGGTAGACACGACGTCCCCGGGTGGCAAGCTGATTTTCCACATCATGGCCGCCATGGCGGAATTTGAGCGTTCCCTTATCAGCGAGCGGACGAAAGCCGGCATGCTTGAGGCACGACGAAGAGGACGCCGCATCGGGCGCCCCCCGCTGCTATCCGCCAAACAACTTGAAGAGGCCTTTACCAGTCTTGAAAGCGAAACCATGGAAAACATCGCTGAAAGATACGGAGTGTCTTGCAGGACGCTGCGCCGGCATATAAAAAAACATTCCGATCAAAACATACTGCCCCAAAGACAATAGAAATCCTCGATATCAGAACATTAAAGGCCAGAATTCATTCCGATACCTGATGAGATTCAGTCTTTTCCGGCTCCGGCATCCTTCGGCTTATTACGTCAATCCAATTCCTGTCCGTCATGCCAGAAGCAGCCGCGCCGGTATCGCTTGAAAGGCTTTAGCAGAAAAGCCGCCCCACCTCAGGCCAAGGCCCGGGCATGTTCTTGCGCCCTGGTCACGGCGCCCCCGGCCCGAACCAAGGCTGAGTCCGCCTGATAGTCCCATTCGACATCAGGGTGTGATGGGCCCTGACCGGCTGTCGGTTTTGCCATGCCTGATCCGCTTGCAGCCGCGCTTGCGGACCATCGGGGCCGCTTAAAGGCCCGGACAACTGTTTTCACATGGTTCATGGAGCGGGTGATGGGAATCGAACCCACGTATTCAGCTTGGAAGGCTGCTGCTCTTACCCAGAACATTCCAAGAATCACTGACGGATTGTGTCCTTTTTTGTGTACCCAAGCAAGACCCGGGCCATTGTCCTCTTGTCCCGGATGCTCACCCCTACACTCTTCGCCATGGTCGTCGGACTGGCAT
>JAZIHR010000034.1:0-22964 GCA_036678445.1 Alphaproteobacteria bacterium | reverse complement strand
GGGCGGCGGGCTGCATGACGGGGGGCGCGGTTTCCGGGGGCGCGTCCGCCTCGATCGCCTCTTGCAGATAGGCGACGAAGGCGTCGTCCAGCGTGGCCGCGCCCTTGCTTTCGCGGATCGCCGCGGCGGTGTCGCTGACCAGCACCCGCCCCGCGTGCATCAGCGAGATGCGGTCGCACCACTCGGCCTCGTTCATGAAATGGGTCGAGACGAAGATCGTCACCCCGTCCTTGCGCGACAGCTCGCCCAGCATCCGCCAGAACCCGTCCCGCGCCACCGGATCGACGCCCGAGGTCGGCTCGTCCAGGATCAGGATCTCGGGGCCGTGGATCATCGCCACCGCCAGCGACAGCCGCTGGCGCACCCCCAGCGGCAGCGCGTCGGGCAGGTCGCCCGCGCAGCCCTCCAGCCCGAAACGGTCGAGCATCTGTGCCACGCGCCCTGGTATCGCGGCCGGCGCCATCCCGAACAGCCGCGCGTGCAGGTCCAGATTCTGCCGCACCGTCAGTTCCGAATACAGCGAAAACGACTGGGTCATGAAGCCCACGCGGCGGCGCAGCCCCATGTCCGAAGGGTCGGGTTCCCGCCCGAACAGCCGCGCCGTGCCCTCGCTGGGCTCCAGCAGCCCGGTCAGCATCTTCATCACCGTGGTCTTGCCGCAGCCGTTCGAGCCCAGAAAGCCGAAGATCTCGCCCTTGCCGATGCGGAAGCTGACATCGTGGACGGCGGTGAAATCACCGAAGCGCCTGGTCAGGTGCTGTGCCTCGATGGCGATTTCGGCGCTGGCGGGGCGCGGGGGGATCGCCACCGGCTGGTGGCCGCGCCGGGCGCTTTCCGGCAGCAGCGCGACAAAGGCCGCGTCAAGGTCGGCCGCCCCGGTGCGCGACAGCAGCCCGGCCGGAGTGCCGGTCGCCAGCACCCGGCCCGCGTCCATCGCCACCAGCCAGTCGAAGCCGGCGGCTTCCTCCATATAGGCGGTGGCGGTGATCACGCTCATCCCCGGGCGGTCGCGGCGGATATGGTCGATCAGTTCCCAGAACTGGCGGCGCGACAGCGGATCGACGCCGGTGGTGGGTTCGTCCAGGATCAGCAGCTCGGGGTCGTGGATCAGCGCGCAGCACAGCCCCAGCTTCTGCTTCATCCCGCCCGACAGCTTCGCGGCCGGGCGGTCGCGGAACGGCGACATGCCCGTCGCCGCCAGCAGCAGGGCGATGCGGCGGTCGCGCTCGGCCCGGTCATGCCCGAACAACCGGCCGAAGAAATGCAGGTTTTCCGCCACCGACAGCGTGGGATACAGGTTCCGCCCCAGCCCCTGCGGCATATAGGCGATCTGCGGGCAGACCCTTGCCCGGTGCGCCACCGCCGCCATGTCGCCGCCCAGCACCGCGACCCGCCCGGTCTGCAACTGCCGCGCGCCCGCGATCAGCGACAGCAGCGTGGATTTGCCCACCCCGTCCGGGCCGATCAGCCCCACCATCCGCCCCGCCGGCAGGTCAAGCGAGACATCCCGCAGCGCCTCGGCCCGGCCATAGCGGTGCGAGACCCCGTCGATCCGCGCGACCATGTCCGGATCGGGTTCGGGGCCGGAAAAGTCCTGCGTCGCCCCGGTCATTGCACCAGGTTCGACAGCGATTCCGGCCAGTCGACCGCGGGGTCGATGCGGACATAGGCCACGCCCGGCAGCCCGGTCTTGACGTAATTCGAATATTTCCGCAGCAGCCCGGGGTCGACGCGGGCGCGCACCCGGAACATCAGCTTTTCGCGCTCCTCGGCGGTCTCGACCGTGCGCGGGGTGAATTGCGCCACGTCGGCGACATAGGACACCTGCGCCGGGATCACATAGCCGGGTGCGGCATCCATCACCAGCCGCACCTCGGTCCCGACCTCGACCAGCCCGGCCTGCGAGGTGGGCAGAAAGAACGTCATGTAGACATCGCCCAGATCGACCAGATTGAGGATGCGCCCGCCGGGGGCCACGATCTCGCCCTCTTGCGCGATGCGGTATTGCACCCGCCCGTCACGAGGCGAGGTCAGCGTGGCGTCGGCGATCAGCACCTCGATCGCGTCGATGGCGGCGGCGGCGGCATCCACCGCGGCCCCGGCATCGACCACCTGCGCGCGGGCGGTGCCGATCGCGGCCTCGGCCGCTGCCAGCCCGGCCTCGGCCGAGGCCAGCGCCGCCTGCGCCTCGCGCGCGGCGGCGCGCACATCGTCCAGCACCTGCTGCGAGGCGACGTTGCTGCGCGCCAGGGTTTCGGTGCGCGCCAGCCGCGATTTGGCCGCATCCGCGCCGGCACGGGCCTGTTCGACCATGGCGGCGGCGGCCTTGTGCTGGGCCTCGGCCTGCACGACCAGGCTTTCGGCGGTCCTGACCCCGATCTGCGCCCGGCGCAGCTGCGCCTGGGCCTGCTGTTTCTGCGCGTCGAGCTGGCGCAGGTCCATCTGCACCAGCGGCTGGCCCCGGGTCACGAATTCGCCCTCGTCCACGCGGATGCTGGCGATGCGCCCGGCCGACAGGGCCGAGATGTCGACCTCGGTCGCCTCGATCCGCCCGTTGCCCGAGGCGATCCCGGCCGGCAGCCCGTTGCCCGACAGGCGGCCAAGCGCAAGGAACCCCACGATGCCAAGCATGACCAGCGCCGCAGCCACGCCCCACCAGGATCGGGTGATGTTCATGAAACCTCCGAATCGGCACCTGCGGCGATCTTAGCGGCTGTGGCCGGGAAAGCCCGGCGCAAAACGCCACGGCCGATGAGGGGGAAGGCCGGCGGGGCAGGGTTTCGTGCTTGACCCCGGCCGCGGGGCGCGATGAAACGGGCCGCCCCTCCATCCCGGACGAAAGCCTCGCATGACCCTGACCGTCGCCATCGAAAGCCCGCTTGCCCCCGATCTGGACCTGCTGTTTACGCGCCATGTCGAGGCGATGCATTCCGACACGCCGCCGGAATCGATCCACATGCTGCCGCGCGAGGATCTGGCCGCGCCGGGCATCGACTTTCTGGTGCTGCGCGACGGGCAGAGGGTGGCGGTCGCGATGGGTGCGATCAAGCGCATCGACGCCAGCCATGGCGAGCTGAAATCCATGCATGTGCTGGCCGAGCGCCGGGGCGAGGGGCTGTCGCGCGCGATGTTGTCGGCGCTGGTCGCGCAGGCACGGGCGCGCGGCTTTGCGCGGCTGTCGCTGGAAACCGGGGTGCAGCCCAGCTTTCGCGCCGCGCGGGCGCTTTACGCGGGCTGGGGGTTCACGGAGTGCGGTCCGTTCAAGGGCTACGGCCCCGACCCCAACAGCCTGTTCATGACGCTGGCGCTGTAGGCTTGCGTCTTGCCTCGGACCCGGCTTTGCCGCATGAGTGCGCGCGTCACGCCACGGCGACGGCCCCGTAGCTCAACCGGATAGAGCAGGGACCTTCTAAGTCCAAGGTTGGGGGTTCGATTCCTCCCGGGGTCGCCAGTTCCGCAGCCACGAAAAAGCCCGGCGCAAGCGCCGGGCTTTCGTCGTTCCGGGATGGGCAGGTTATTCCTGCTGCCCCATGAAGCTGAGCAGGAACTGGAACAGGTTCAGGAAATCCAGATACAGCGTCAGCGCGCCCATGACGGCGGATTTTCCCAGGAAATCGGCGTCAGAACTGGCCAGCTCCAGATAGGTGTTCTTGATGTTCTGCGTGTCATAGGCGGTCAGCCCGGCAAAGATCAGCACCCCGATCGCCGAGATCGCCAGCTGCACCAGCCCCGAGCCGACGAACATGTTGACGATCATCGCCACGATCAGCCCGACCAGTCCGATCATCATGAACCGGCCCATGGCCGACAGGTCGCGCCCGGTGGTGTAGCCATACAGCGACAGCGCCGCAAAACCCGCGGCGGTGGCGACAAAGGTCGCCGCGATCGAACTGCCGGTATAGCGCAGGAAGATCGAGCTGATCGAGGCCCCCATCGCCGCCGAGAACGCATAGAACAGCATGGTCACCGCCTGCGTCGACAGCCGCTGGATCGCGGCGCCGAAGGCAAAGACCATCGCCAGCGGCAGGAACAGGATCACCCAGCGCACCGGCGTGGTATAGACCACGCGCCCGAACTCGGTCCAGGCGCCGGGGCCGCCGGCCATCTGCGCAAAGCCCCACGCCACGACGGCGGTGACCAGCATCCCCACGGTCATCAGCCCGTAGACCTTGTTCATGTAGGCCCGCAGGCCCTCGTCATAGACCGCAGCACGCTGGGCCGTCGTGGCCGGGCGGCGGGCCGTGTTGAAATCGGTCATCGCATTTCCTTTTGAACCGGCCCGCCGCCAGGGGCGGGCTTTCGTGCCCGGGAAATATCGGGGCTGCGCCTCAGAGTTTCAACCGCTTCCGCCGCGCCGGGGCGCTTTTGCCCCGGGCACGGGTTTGCCGGGCGTGTCAGCCACATCCGGGCCGGGGCCGGCGGGCAGGGCTCAGCCCCCCTGCGCGGCCTCGTCGGTCATGGTCAGGACGATCTTGCCGACCGCCTTGCGGCTGCGCAGCAGATCATAGGCCTCGGGCGCGCGGTCGAGCGGCAGGACCGTGGCGGCGGCGGGGTGCAGCCGTCCCTCGTCATACATCCGCAACAGGGCCGCCATGCTGCCTTGCAGCGCCGCGGGGTCCAACTGGCGATAGCCGCCCCAGTAAAACCCGTGGATCGAGATGTTCTTGACCAGCGCATGGTTCAGCGGCAGCGCCGGGGGCCGCCCGGCGGCAAAGCCGATCAGCAGATATCGCCCGCCCGGTTTCAGCGCCCCAAAGGCCGCGACGCCGGGCGCGTCGCCCACCGCGTCGTAAACCACGTCGGCCCCGCCCAGGGCGCGCAAGGCCCCGCGCAGGTCGTCCGAGTCGGCGTTGTCGACGGTTTCGGCCGCGCCGGCGGCGCGCGCGGCCGCCAGCTTGTCGGCGCCGCGGGCGACGGCGATCACCCGCGCGCCCAGCGCGGCGCCGATCTCGACCGCGGTCAGCCCGACGCCGCCGCCCGCGCCCAGCACGACAAGCGTGTCGCCCGCCGCCAGCCGCGCCGGACCGGTCAGGGCCAGGTGGCTGGTGCCATAGGCGATCTGGAACCCGGCGGCATCGCGCCACGACATCCGGTCGGGGATGGGGGTGCAGCTGTCGGCCGCGAACACGCCCCGGTCGGCCAGAGTGCCCTGCGCGAACACCGCGACCCTGGTGCCGGGCAGGATACTCACCCCGGCTCCGACGGCCTCGACCACGCCCGCGCCTTCGAGTCCCGCGACAAAGGGAAAGGGCGGAGTTTCCTGATAGCGCCCCTGCGCCATCAGCAGATCGGCAAAGTTCAGCGCCGCAGCGTGCAGGCGGACGCGCAGCTGCCCCTCGCCCGGTTGCGGCTGCGGCTGCGCGGCAGGGGCCAGCCGCGGCGTGCCGCCCGCCGCGTCGATCGAGATGATTCGGTCCATTGTCGTCCCTGTTGTTCGCCTGTGTGCGCCCTGTTCTGCGTCAACTGTTCCGTAACCGTCAAATGGACCTGTCTTTTTGGTCATGGAAACCTGCTTTTACCGTGTTTCCCCTCGCCGATAGTAACGCGGCGCGTTAATGCGCCGTCAGGTTGAGTAAGAGGTTTAACGATGAAACATCATGTTGATGTGCACGTCGGGCAGAGAATTCGCCAGCGACGTTGGGCGATTGGCATGACCCAGCAACAACTGGCCGATGCTGTCGGCATCAAGTTCCAGCAGATTCAGAAATACGAAACCGGGATGAACCGGGTCTCGGCCTCGCGTTTGTGGGATATCTCGGTCGCGATGCAGGTGCCGGTCTCGTATTTCTTCGAGGGGCTGGGCGAACAGCCCAGGTCGGACGAACTGGATCCGCTGGCCGCGAAAGAGGCGCTGCAACTGGTCCGCGCCTATTATGCCATCCCCGAGGCACAGCGACGCCAGTTGTTCGAACTGGCGCGCGTCCTGTCCGAAGCGGCCTGAACGCGACTGGCTGGTTCCCCGGCTGCCTCGGCGCTAGTCTGGCGTCTGACACTTGGCAGCCAGGGTTCTCTCACCATGCAGATTTAACCGCCGCCCCCGCATGGAGGCACCGATGGGGCGGGGGGGGGCGGGCGCGCGGGGGGGCTTGACCCTGCCGCGCTGACCGCAATCCGCGCCACGGCTGCGGCGCTGGCCGATGCCGCAAGGGCCGAGACACTGCGCCATTTCCGCCGCCGCGACCTGCCCGCCGACAACAAGGCGGGGGATGCCGCGGGGGACGACAGGGTCGGCGGCAGCTTCGACCCGGTGACCGAGGCCGACCGCGGCGCCGAACGCATCATGCGCGACATCCTTGCCCGGCAGCGCCCGGACGACGCCATCCTGGGCGAAGAATACGGCCATCAGCCGGGGCGCAGCGGGCTGACCTGGGTGGTTGACCCGGTGGACGGCACACGCTCGTTCATGTGCGGGGCGCCGACCTGGGGGGTGCTGATCGGGGTGACCGATGCGCACGGCCCGCTTTACGGGCTGATCGACCAGCCCTGGACCGGCGAGCGGTTCGAGGGCGGCCCCGGCATCGCCCGGCTGACCGCGCCGCAGGGCGACAGCGTTCTGGCCACGCGCCGGGACGTGCCGCTGGCACGGGCCACGTTGCTGACCACCTATCCCGACCTTGGCTCTGCGGCGGAAACCGCGGCCTTCCGCCGCCTGTCGGCACAGGTGCGGCTGACCCGCTATGGGCTGGACTGCTACGCCTATGCGCTGCTGGCGCTGGGGCAGGTGGACCTGGTGGTCGAGGCCGGGTTGCAGCCCCATGACATCGTGGCCCCCATCGCGGTGATCGAGGCTGCGGGCGGTATCGTCACCGACTGGCAGGGCGGCCCCGCCCATCACGGCGGGCAGGTGATCGCCGCCGCCACGCCCGCGCTGCACGCCGCGGCGCTGGCGCTGCTGGCGGGGTAGGCGCGACGCCCTGTGGCGCGGGGCGCCCGTTGTGCCGCAGGCAGGCGCGCGGGCGGTTGCCGCGGGGAAGCGGCGGGCATAATGTCGCGGCGCAGCAACAAGGCCAGCAACGCAACACGGCCAGCAACAAGGCAGGTGATCCATGTCCGAAATCCGCACCGACCCCGACGGAACCGCTGACGATCCGGTTTCCGGCCATGGTCTGGTGGCGGAAATCGCGGAAGCCGTCGATGCGGATGACGCGGCCCGGCTGAATGCGCTGCTGGAACCCGTCCACGGCGCCGACATCGCCGACCTGATCGAACAGCTGACCCCGCAGCGCCGCGCCCGCTTCGTGCGGCTGTATTCCGGCGAGTTCGACGCCGAGATCCTGGCCGAGATCGACGAATCGATCCGCGAGCAGGTGATCGAGCAACTGCCCGCCGAGGTGCTGGCCGAGGCCGTCCGCGACATGGACAGCGACGACGTCGTGGACCTGGTCGAGGACCTCGACGGCCCCGAACGCGAGGTGGTGCTGGCGGCGCTGGACGAAACGGACCGGATCGCGGTCGAACAGTCGCTGAACTATCCCGAACACTCGGCCGGCCGGCTGATGCAGTCCGAGGTGGTGACCGCCCCGGAGCACTGGACCGTGGGCGAGACCATCGACTTCCTGCGCTCTGAGGACTGGCTGCCGGACCAGTTCTATCACGTGGTGCTGGTCGATCCCCGGCGCCACCCGGTCGGCCATGTCACGCTGGGCCGGCTGCTGTCGGCGCAGCGCGGCACGCGGCTGTCCGACATCACCGAGGACAGTTTTCGCACCGTCGGCGCGTTCGAGGACGAAGGCGACGTGGCCTATGTCTTTAACCAGTATCACCTGATCTCGGCCCCGGTGGTCGATGCCGACGGCCGGCTGGTCGGCGTCATCACCATCGACGACGCAATGAACGTGCTGGACGAGGAACACGAAGAGGACGTGCTGCGTCTGGCCGGCGTCGGCGAGGACAGCCACGTCAGCGACACCGCCATGCAGACCGCGCGCCAGCGCCTGCCGTGGCTGGTGGCCAACCTGTTCACCGCCTCGCTGTCGGCCATGGTGATCTCGATGTTCGAAAACACCATCGCGGCGCTGGTGACGCTGGCGGCGCTGATGCCGATCGTCGCCTCGACCGGCGGCATCGCCGGCACGCAGTCGCTGGCGGTGGCGGTGCGCGGGCTGGCGACGCGCGACCTGAACAAGGGCAACGCCCGCCGCGTGGTGATCCGCGAGCTGTTCGCGGGGATGCTGAACGGGCTGGGGCTGGCGCTGCTGCTGTTCGCCGGAGGCTTCGTGCTGTTCGGAGACCCGCTGCTGGGGATGGTGCTGGCGGGGGCAATGATCGTGAACCAGATCGTCGCGGCGCTGGCCGGGGTGCTGATCCCGCTGCTGCTGCGTCGGCTGGGGCTGGACCCGGCGCTGGCCTCGGGCACCTTCGTGACCACGCTGACCGACGTGATGGGCTTTTTCGTGTTCCTGGGACTGGCCTCATGGGTGCTGATGTAAACGGACCCGACACCGGACCCGACACCGGGCGCGCGGCCGCCAAGGCGGCGCTGCGCCGTGCGGCGCTGACCGCCCGGGCCGCGGGCGGCGACCAGGCGGCGCTGGACCGCAACCTGCGCGCGGCGCTGGCCCCCCATGCCGGGCAGGTGCTGTCAGGCTACTGGCCAATGAAGGGAGAGCCCGACCCCCGCCCGGCGATGGAGATCCACGACGGGCCGCTGTGCCTGCCGGTGGTGCCGGGACGCGGCGTGCCGCTGATCTTTCGCCACTGGCAGGGCGAACCGCTGGTGCCCGGCCCGCTGGGCACCAGCCAGCCCTCTGATTCGCTGCCTGAAATCCTGCCCGAGGTGCTGATCGTGCCGATGCTGGCCTTTGATTCGCGCCTGCACCGGCTGGGATACGGCGGCGGCTATTACGACCGCACCCTTGAAATGCTGCGCGCGATCGGCCCGGTGACCGCCATTGGGCTGGCCTGGCAGGTGCAGCGCGTCGATTCCCTGCCGGTGGGGCCGTTCGACCAGTCGCTGGACCTGCTGGTCACTGACCGGGGCATCCTGCGCGCCGAGGTGTGACCGGGGCGCGACAGCTTGCCTCTCTGGCGGGCCGAGGGGTGATCGGCGGGGGGCGGGAAAGCCCCGCGCGCGACTCTGGGGACAGGCTGTGGAAAACCCGTGAGCAGGGCGCCGCAACCCTTGGCCTCCATTGCGGAAATCCTGTCCCCGGCTGGTTTCGTTAACCATTTCGTCCCCCGACCCTGCGCTCTGGGGCGAAGCCGCGATCGGGCCGATGTCAACCGGAACGTGCGGGGACCGGGCAAAATAAAGTTCTTGAAACCGACGGAAACACGCCGCAATTAGTGTGAGTGCAGACAGATTACCACTAGATGTGGTGGGTCAGCCGAAACGACAAGCAAGAATATCGCGCCGGGCATAACATTCTGCCCGCCCCTCGGGTGTTCCCCGGGGTCAAGGCGCGCGGGCAAGGGTCACGCGGCGGGTCGGCCGCGACAGGATAGCGGGGCAGGACCATGAAGATCGAACGGCGCTTCACCACGGTGGAAGACGGGGCCTACGGCGGGATTTCCTTTGCCACCACCACCTCGGAAATTCGCAATCCCGACGGCACCGTGGTCTTTCACAACGACAACGTCGAGGTTCCCGCCGGGTGGAGCCAGGTCGCCTCCGACGTGATCGCGCAGAAATACTTCCGCAAGGCCGGGGTGCCGGCGCGGCTCAAGCGGGTCAAGGAAAAGGGCGTCCCCGAATTCCTGTGGCGCTCGGTCCCCGATGAGGCCGCGCTGGCGAAACTGCCCGAGGCCGAACGCTATGTGGGCGAGACCTCGGCCCGGCAGGTGTTCGACCGGCTGGCCGGCGCCTGGGCCTATTGGGGCTGGAAGGGCGGCTATTTCACCGCTGAATCCGACGCAAGCGCCTATTACGACGAAATGCGCCACATGCTGGCCCGGCAGATGGGCGCGCCGAACAGCCCGCAGTGGTTCAACACCGGGCTGCACTGGGCTTACGGCATCGACGGCCCGTCGCAGGGGCATTTCTACGTCGATTACCGCACCGGAGAGCTGGTCAAGTCCGACAGCGCCTATGAGCACCCCCAGCCGCACGCCTGCTTCATCCAGTCCGTCGCCGACGATCTGGTGAACGAAGGCGGCATCATGGACCTGTGGGTGCGCGAGGCGCGGTTGTTCAAATACGGCTCGGGCACCGGCACCAACTTTTCCTCGCTGCGGGGCGAGGGCGAGAAACTGTCGGGCGGCGGCAAGTCCAGCGGCCTGATGGGGTTCCTGAAAATCGGCGACCGCGCCGCGGGGTCGATCAAGTCGGGCGGCACCACGCGCCGCGCGGCCAAGATGGTGATCTGCGACATGGATCACCCCGACATCGAGCAGTTCATCAACTGGAAGGTGATCGAGGAACAGAAGGTCGCCAGCCTCGTCGCCGGTTCCAAGCAGCATGAAGCCAAGCTGAACGAAATCTTTGCCGCGATCCGGCAGTGGGACGGTGAGCAGGCGAAGGCCGCAGGCCCGAACGAGCCTGCGAACGCCGAGGCCGCGACCGACCCGGCGCAGAACGCCGCGCTCAAGACCGCGATCCGTTCGGCCAAGCGCGCGATGATCCCGGAAACCTACATCAACCGGGTTCTGCAATATGCCCGGCAAGGCTTTGATTCCATCGAGTTTCCGACTTACGACACCGACTGGGATTCGGAAGCCTACGCCAGCGTCTCGGGGCAGAACTCGAATAACTCGGTCCGGGTCACCGACGCCTTCCTGCGCGCGGTGCGCGAGGATGCGGATTGGGAACTGATCCGCCGCACCGACGGCAAGGTCGCCAAAACCATCAAGGCGCGCGAGCTGTGGGACCAGATCGGCCACGCCGCCTGGGCCTGTGCCGACCCCGGCATCCAGTTCCACGACACGGTGAACGCATGGCACACCTGCCCGGCGGACGGGCCGATCCGCGGCTCGAACCCGTGCTCGGAATACATGTTCCTTGACGACACCGCCTGCAACCTGGCGTCGATGAACCTGCTGACCTTCCTGTCGGGGAACCGCTTCGATGCGGAATCCTATGTCCATGCCACGCGGCTGTGGACCGTGACGCTGGAAATCAGCGTGCTGATGGCGCAGTTCCCCTCGCGCGAGATCGCGCAGCGGTCCTATGATTTCCGCACGCTGGGGCTGGGCTACGCCAATATCGGCGGGCTGCTGATGAACCTGGGCCTGCCCTATGACAGCGACGCGGGCCGGGCGCTGTGCGGCGCGCTGACCGCGCTGATGACCGGGGTTTCCTATGCGACCTCGGCCGAAATGGCCGGAGAGCTGGGGCCGTTCCCCGGCTATGCCCGCAACGCCGACGCCATGTTGCGGGTGATCCGCAACCACCGCGCCGCCGCCCATGGCTCTGGCGAATATGAGGCGGTGAACGTCGATCCGGTGGTGCTGGACGTGGCGAACTGCCCCGACCTCCAGCTGGCGCAGATGGCGCAGGCCGCCTGGGACGAGGCGCTGGCGCTGGGCGAGGCTCACGGGTTCCGCAACGCGCAGGTGTCGGTGATCGCGCCCACCGGCACCATCGGGCTGGTGATGGACTGCGACACCACCGGGATCGAGCCGGATTTCGCGCTGGTCAAGTTCAAGAAACTGGCGGGCGGCGGCTATTTCAAGATCATCAACCAGTCGGTGCCCGCGGCGCTGGACACGCTGGGCTATTCCAGCAGCCAGATCGAGGAAATCGTCGCCTACGCCGTCGGCCACGCCAGCCTTGGCAACTGCCCCGGCATCAACCATGCGGCGCTGGTCGGCCACGGCTTCGGCCCGCGCGAGCTGGAAAAAGTGGATGCGGCGCTGGCTAGCGCCTTTGACATCCGCTTTGTCTTTAACCAGTGGACGCTGGGCGAGGATTTCTGCAAGGGCACGCTGGGCATCCCGGTCGAGAAACTGGCCGATCCCAGTTTCGACCTGCTGCGCCACCTGGGCTTTACCCGCGCCCAGATCGACGCGGCCAACGACCATGTCTGCGGCACCATGACGCTTGAAGGCGCGCCCTTCCTGCGGGCCGAACACTACCCGGTGTTCGACTGCGCCAATGCCTGCGGGAAAAAGGGCACCCGCTACCTGTCGGTGGAAAGCCACATCCGCATGATGGCGGCGGCGCAAAGCTTCATCTCGGGGGCGATCTCCAAGACCATCAACATGCCGAACTCGGCCACCATCGCGGAAACGCTGGCCGCTTATGAACTGTCCTGGTCGCTGGGGATCAAGGCCAACGCGCTGTATCGCGACGGCTCGAAGCTGAGCCAGCCGCTGGCCGCGGCGCTGGTCGAGGACGACGACGAGGCCGCCGAGGTTCTGGAAACCGGCAACACCCATGAAAAGGCCGCGGTTCTGGCCGAAAAGATCGTCGAGCGGATCATCGTCAAGGAAGCCGTGCGCTCGCATCGCGAAAAACTGCCCTCGCGCCGCAAGGGCTATACGCAAAAGGCGCTGATCGGCGGCCACAAGGTCTATCTGCGCACCGGCGAATACGACGACGGGTCTTTGGGCGAAATTTTCATCGACATGCACAAGGAAGGCGCGGGCTTCCGGGCGATGATGAACAACTTTGCCATCGCGGTGTCGGTCGGCCTGCAATACGGCGTGCCGCTGGAAGAATTCGTGGACGCCTTTACCTT
This sequence comes from Alphaproteobacteria bacterium, assembly GCA_036678445.1. GTDB lineage: Bacteria > Pseudomonadota > Alphaproteobacteria > Rhodobacterales > Rhodobacteraceae > Paracoccus. The sequence continues at coordinate 10,347 of JAZIHR010000034.1, read as the reverse complement.
TACCCGCTTTGAGCCCGCGGGGATGGTGCAGGGCAACGACTCGATCAAGAACGCCACCTCGATCCTCGATTACATCTTCCGGGAACTGGCGGTGTCCTATCTGGATCGCACCGACCTTGCGCATGTAAAGCCGAACGGCGCCAGCTTCGACACGCTGGGCGGCGGGGTTCAGGAAGGGCGGCCGGAACTGTCGCCGGCCCCCGAGGGCGTGGCCTCGAAATCGGTGGAACTGCTGCGCCAGATCAGCTCGACCGGCTATCTGCGCAAGCGCCTGCCGCAGGAACTGATGGTGCTGCAGGGGGGGGCCTCGACCGTGGCAGTGGCCTCGGGGATGGCCGAAACGCAGGCCAGCTTTGAAATCGGCGTCGCCACCGTGCAGCTGGACGCCCGCGCCAAGGCCAGGATGCAGGGGTATGAGGGCGACCCCTGCGGCGAATGTGGCAATTACACGCTGGTGCGCAACGGCACCTGCATGAAATGCAACACCTGCGGCGGCACCAGCGGCTGTAGCTGATACGGAAAAACAGGCCGGGCCCCGCGCCCGGCCTTGTCGTCTCTGCCCCGGAGTGGCGGGGAGCCTGTCGAAGCAGATGACAACGCGCGGTGGAACCGTGGGAGGAGAGAGGTCGCCGTCCGGTTTTCCGGGCGGCGACGGCTTTTGCGTGCCCGCTGCTGCGGCTAGGATCGGCGGAACCGGGACAGGAACAGGGCCGGAAAACCGGCCCGGGGGACGTGAATGAACACCGATATCGAGATCGCCCGCGCCGCGCACAAGCGCCCGATCGCAGAGATTGCCGCACGGCTGGGGATCGGCGCGCAGGACATCCTGCCTTACGGTCACGACAAGGCCAAGATTTCCCGGGACTTCATCGCCGGGCTGGCCGGTCGTCCGCAGGGCAGGCTGATCCTTGTCACCGCGATCAACCCGACGCCTGCGGGCGAGGGCAAGACCACCACCACCGTCGGCCTGGGGGACGCGCTGAACCGGCTGGGGGCAAAGGCGACTGTCTGCATCCGCGAGGCCAGCCTTGGCCCGAACTTCGGGATGAAGGGCGGCGCGGCGGGCGGCGGTCGTGCGCAGGTGATCCCGATGGAGGACATGAACCTGCATTTCACCGGCGACTTCCACGCCATCACCAGCGCCCATAACCTGCTGGCTGCGATGCTGGACAATCACCTGCACTGGGGCAACGCGCTGGACATCGACCCGCGCCGGATCACCTGGCGGCGGGTGATGGACATGAACGACCGGGTGCTGCGCGACGTGGTGCTGGGGCTGGGCGCGGGCAACGGGGTGCCGCGGGAATCGGGCTTCGACATCACCGTGGCATCCGAGGTGATGGCGATCCTGTGTCTGGCCCGCGATCTGGGCGATCTTCAGGCCCGGCTGGGCCGCATCGTGGTGGCGCAGACCCGCGACGGCCGCCCGGTCATCGCCCGCGACCTGCAAGCGGACGGCGCGATGACCGTTCTGCTGCGCGACGCGATGCAGCCGAACCTGGTGCAGACGCTGGAAAACAACCCGGCGCTGGTCCATGGCGGCCCCTTTGCCAACATCGCCCATGGCTGCAATTCCGTCATCGCCACCACCACCGCGCTGCATCTGTCCGATTACGTGGTGACCGAGGCCGGCTTCGGCGCCGATCTGGGGGCGGAAAAATTCCTCAACATCAAGTGCCGCAAGGCCGGGCTGGAACCTGCCGCGGTGGTGCTGGTGGCGACGGTTCGCGCGCTCAAGATGAACGGAGGCGTGGCGCGGTCGGATCTGGCGGTGGAAAACGTGGCCGCGGTGCAGGCGGGGGCGGCGAACCTCAGCCGCCATATCCGCAACCTGCGCAAGCACGGGCTGCCGCTGGTCGTGGCGATCAACCATTTCGCCACCGACACGCGGGCCGAGATCGCCGCCATCGAGGCCGCCGCCCGCGCTTTGGGGGTGCAGGCGATCACCTGTCGCCATTGGGCGATGGGCGGGGCAGGGGCCGAGGATCTGGCGCGCGAGGTGATGCGGCTCGCCGCCCAGCCGCATGAGTTCCGCCTGACCTACCCCGACGACATGCCCCTGCGCGACAAGATCGAGACCATCTGCACCCGCATCTATGGCGCCGAGGGCGCGCAATTCCCGCCCGTCGTGCTGGCGCGGCTCGACGCCTGGCAGGCGGAATACGGCCACCTGCCGGTCTGCATGGCCAAGACCCAATACAGTTTTTCCGCCAACCCCGACTGGCTTGGCGCCCCCGAGGGCTTCACCATCCCCGTGCGCGAGGTGCGGCTGGCCGCCGGTGCCGGCTTCGTCGTGGCGATCTGCGGCGACATCATGACCATGCCCGGCCTGCCGCGCGACCCCGCCGCCAACCGCATCCGCCTGGACGCGCAGGGCCATGTCGAGGGGCTGTTCTAGGCCGATGCTGACGAGCTTCGACCGCATCATTTCGGACCGCGGCTCGGTCTATGCGGTCTCGGGAGGAGAGGTGGCCGACCGCGCCGCCATCGACGCGGCGCTGGCGCAGCTGAAATCCACGCGCCGCTTCGCCAAGGCCACCCACAACAGCTGGGCTGCGCTTCTGGCGGGCGAGGGCGTGAAGTCCGACGACGGCGAATCCGGCGCCGGCGCGATCATCCTGCGGATGCTGGAAACCGAGGGGCTGGACAACCACCTGATCGTGGTCACGCGCTGGTATGGCGGCAAACATCTGGGCGGCGACCGCTTCCGCCACGTGATCGGCGCGGTGCGCCATTACCTGATGCAACGCAGGTCATGGTAGGCCCGGAGGGATTCGAACCCCCAACCAAGGCGTTATGAGCGCCCTGCTCTGACCGTTGAGCTACGGGCCCGGCCGTTCGACGGCTGTCGCAAATGCCGCCTCGCGGGTCAAGATAAACCCGCAGGCCGTGCGCCGGCGTGATTGTCTGCGCCCGGCGGCTGGGGTATCCACGCCCGGCGATCATCTTAAGGCGGGCGACATGACGGGCGAAACCAAGGCAACCGGGCTGACCTATGCCGCGGCGGGGGTGGACATCGACGCGGGCAACGCGCTGGTCGAGCGGATCAAGCCCGCCGCCGCCGCCACCGCGCGGCCGGGGGTGATGTCGGGCCTTGGCGGCTTCGGCGCGCTGTTCGATCCGCGCGCGGCGGGTTATTCCGACCCGGTGCTGGTCGCCGCGACCGATGGCGTCGGCACCAAGCTGCGCATCGCCATCGACACCGGAGAGGTTGGCGGCGTCGGCATAGACCTTGTCGCCATGTGCGTGAACGACCTGGTCTGCCAGGGCGCCGAGCCGCTGTTCTTCCTGGATTATTTCGCCACCGGCAAGCTTGTCACCGAACAGGCCGCGCAGGTGATCGAGGGCATCGCCGAGGGCTGCCGCCGCTCTGGCTGCGCCCTGATCGGTGGAGAGACGGCCGAGATGCCGGGGATGTATCACGGCGGCGACTTCGACCTGGCCGGTTTCGCCGTGGGCGCGATGGAGCGTGGCGCGCATCTGCCGCAGGGGGTGGCGGCGGGCGACGTGCTGCTGGGGCTTGGCTCGGACGGGGTGCATTCCAACGGCTATTCGCTGGTCCGCAAGGTGGTGGAACGCAGCGGGCTGGGCTGGGACGCAGCCGCGCCCTTTGCCGACGGCCCGCTGGGGCGCGCGCTGCTGACGCCGACGCGGCTTTATGTCCGCCCGCTGCTGGCGGCGCTGCGCGCGGGCGGGGTCCGCGCGGCTGCCCATATCACCGGCGGCGGCATTACTGAAAACCTGCCGCGGGTGCTGCCCGAGGGCTTCGGCGCCAGCGTCGATCTGGACAGTTGGCAACTGCCCCCGGTGTTCCGCTGGCTGGCCGAAACCGGCGGCACGCCCCCCGAGGAAATGCTCAAGACCTTCAACTGCGGCATCGGGATGATCGTCGTTGTCGCCCCCGACCGTGCTGCCGCGCTGGCCGATCTGCTGGGCGAGGCCGGGGAAACCGTGGTGGTGCTGGGCAAGGTCGAGGCTGGGCCGGGCGTGCGCTATTCCGGCGCGCTCTGCTGACATGGCCTCAGCCCTGCAAGGCGCGCCCAGGCGTGTCGCGATCCTGATTTCCGGCGGCGGCTCGAACATGGTGCAGCTGGTCCGCTCGATGACCGGGGACCATCCGGCGCGCGCGGTGCTGGTCGCCTCGAACGACCCGGCCGCCGCCGGGCTGGTCCGCGCCGCAGAGATGGGCGTTCCCACCGCCGCGGTCGATCACCGCCCCTTTGGCCGCGACCGCGCCGCCTTTGAAACGGCGCTGCTGGAGCCGCTGCTGGCGGCGAAACCCGATATCGTCTGCCTGGCGGGGTTCATGCGCATCCTGACCCCGGATTTCGTCGCGCGGTTCAGCGGCCGGATGCTGAACATCCATCCCTCGCTGCTGCCGAAATACCCGGGGCTGAACACCCACGCCCGCGCGCTTGCCGCCGGCGACACGCAAGCCGGGGCTACGGTGCATCTGGTCACGCCGGAACTCGACTGTGGCCCGATCCTTGGACAGGCAAGCGTTCCGGTCCAGCCCGGCGATACCCCGGACAGCCTTGCCGGCCGGGTGCTTACCGCGGAACACCGGCTTTACCCGGCGGTCCTGCGCCGCTTTGCCCAAGGCGAGACCGAACGCATCGACCTCTGACCGCTTCTTGCTTGTGGAATACCCCGCAAGCGAAGGGCAGGTGGGGGGGCGCAAAGCCCCCTTTCGCCGGACCCTAGCGTTCCGGCAGCAGCCCGCGCGGTGCAAAGCGCAGCACCAGCAGCAGCACCACCCCCATCGCCAGATACCGCATCTGCGGCGCGCTTTCGATCAGATGCGCGCGCAGCCCGCCCTCGGCCAAGGGCGAGGTCAGCACCGCCATCGCGGCCGGGCCCCAGACCTCGGCCTTGATCCACAAAAACCAGATCAGGATCGCGCCCAGAACCGCGCCCCAGTTGTTCCCGGATCCGCCGACGATCACCATCACCCAGACCAGGAAGGTATAGCGCAGCGGGTTGTAGCCGCCCGGCGCCATCAGCCCGTCCAGCGTCACCATCATCGCCCCCGACAGGCCGATCACCGCGCAGCCCAGCACGAACAGTTGCAGATGCCGGCGGGTGACGTTCTTGCCCATCGCGGCCGCCGCTACCTCGTTGTCGCGGATCGCGCGCATCATCCGGCCCCAGGGCGAATACAGCGCCAGTTCGGTCAGCAGGATCAGCGTCAGCACCACCGCGATGAAGATCGCGGCGTAGCACAGCTTGACATACACCCCCGAGGCCGTCGCCGTATCCATCCCCCAGCGCGCGGCGGCGGCGACGAATTCGGGGTTGGATTGCAGCGCCAGTTCGTAGGGGACGGGGCGGGGGATGCCGGTGACGTTCAGCACGCCCCGCGCCAGCCAGCCCTCGTTCTTGAGGATGGCGACGATGATTTCCCCGATGCCCAGCGTGGCGATGGCCAGGTAGTCTGATCGCAGCCCCAGCGCCACCTTGCCGATCCCCCAGGCGGCGGCCGCGGCCAGCACCATGCCGACCGGCCAGCTTAGCACCACCGGCAGGCCAAGGCCGCCGATATTGCCGGCTTTGGCGGGGTTGTTGGCCTCGATCGCGGCGACGGCGGGGTCGAACAGCATCCGCGTCGCGACATAGCCCGCGACGATCACCAGCGTGATCACAACGCCGCGCGACACGCCTCGCAGCCGCTGCGCCGCGGCCCAGATCAGCACCATCGTCGCAAGCCCGACCGCCAGTGCCAGCATCATCCGCGGCCCGCCCGCATCCCACGCCCCCGCGACAGGTGGGGTCGAGATCAGCACCGGCGCCAACCCGCCCAACCCGATGAAGCCGACGACCCCGGCGTTGAACAGCCCGCCATAGCCCCAGATCATGTTGACCCCCAGCGCCGCCACCGCCGAGATCAGCCCCATGTTCAGCAGCGACAGCGCGCTGTTCCACGACCCGGAAAACATGGCGTTCGAGACGCTGCCCTCAAGCAGCAGCAGCGCCCCCACCGCCAGGAACAGCAGCGGCGCGCGCAGGGGGCTTGGCCTTGCGTCGGCCTGTCGATTGCTGGACATGGTTCCCCCTTCCTCTCAATAAGCCTTGCCGCGGAACAGCCCGGTGGGGCGAACCAGCAGCACGACGATCAGGATGACAAAGCTGATCGCCAGCTTGTATTCGGTGCCCAGTATTTGCAGCAGCCCGGAGGGCTCGAACCCCAGATATTCGGCCACTTTCTTCCATGGATAAGTCAGCGCGACCTCGGAAAAGGCGATCAGGAAGCCGCCGGCGATGGCGCCCACCGGGTTGCCGAGCCCGCCCACGATGGCGGCGGCAAAGATCGGCAGCAGGATCTGGAAATAGTTGAAGGCCTTGAAGGACTTGTCCAGCCCATACAGCGTGCCGGCCATCACCGCCAGCGCGATGGCGATGACCCAGGTCAGCCGCACCACTCGGTCGGGGTCGATCCCCGACAGCAGCGCCAGATCCTCGTTGTCGGCATAGGCGCGCATGGCCTTGCCGGCGCGGGTGCGGTTGAGGAACACGAACAGCGCCCAGACCGACAGCGCCGCGATCACCAGAGTGATCGCCTGGGTGGTGCGCAGAGCCAGCCCCTCGGACAGGCCGGTCATCGCCTTGAACTGCGGCACGGTGACGACAAAGCGGGCGCCGTCGGTGAAATTGATCTCTCCGACCCCGATGACGATGCGGGTCAGCCCGTTCATCACGAACATCACCCCGACCGAGGCCATCACCACCACGATCGGCGCCGCCTTGATGCGGCGGTAATGGCGATAGACCCAGCGGTCGGTCAGCAGCGCCAGCGCCGCGGTCAGCGCGATGGCCAGCGGCAGCGCCAGCAGCGCGGTAGGCAGCGGCCCCAGGCTGATTCCCAGCGCCTGCAACCCCCAGGTCAGCAGGATCACCATCGCGGTGCCGAATGCCATGGTGTCGCCATGGGCAAAGTTGGAAAACCGCAGGATCCCGTAGATCAGCGTCACCCCCAGCGCCCCCAGCGCCAGTTGCGCCCCGTAAGCCGAGGCGGGGATGAAGACGAAGTTCAGAAAGGTAACGAGCGCATTCAGCAGGTCCATCGGTGGCCTCTCGTTGCGGCTGTCGCAGTCATGGCAGCCATGTCAGCCCCCCAGGAAGGTGCGGCGCACCTCGGGGTCGGCCATCAGTTCCGCGCCGGTGCCGGTATAGCGGTTGGCGCCTTGCACCAGCACATAGCCGATGTCGGCGATTTCCAGCGCCTGCCGGGCGTTCTGTTCGACCATCAGGATGGAAATGCCGGTGCGGGCGATCTCGATAATGCGGTCGAACAGCTCGTCCATGACGATGGGGCTGACCCCGGCGGTGGGTTCGTCCAGCATCAGCAGGCTGGGCCGGGTCATCAGCGCCCGGCCGACGGCGACCTGCTGGCGCTGGCCGCCCGACAGCTCGCCCGCGTGCTGGCGGCGCTTGTCGGCGACGGCGGGGAACAGCTGGTAGACCTGTTCCATCGTGTCGCGGAAATCGTCGCCGCGGATATAGGCGCCCATTTCCAGGTTTTCCTCGACCGTCATGGTCGGAAAGACGTTGGCGACCTGCGGCACAAAGCCCATGCCGCGGCGGACCCGGTCCTGCGGCGACAGATGCCCGATGTCCTGCCCGTCCAGCAGCACCGTGCCTTCGCGCAGGGTCAGCATCCCGAACACCGCCTTCATCGCGGTGGACTTGCCGGCGCCGTTGGGGCCGACGATCACCGCGATCTGGCCGCGCCCGACCGAGATGTCGCAGCCATTCAGGATGTCGGCCTTGCCATAGCCGCCGCGCATCCCGGTAGCGGAAAGATAGGCGTCGTTCATGCGGGGTCCCCTTCGGCAGCGGTGCGGGGCGGGATGGTGGCCAGAGGCCGCGCGGGCAGGCCGTCGCCGCCCTGTCCGGCCTCGTCGCCCAGGCCCGGCTGGAAACCGTGGCTTTCGCCGAACATGGTTTCTTCCTCGGCCTCGGCCTTGACCTTGTTTTTCAGCCCGCGGCCCAGATAGGCCTCGATCACGGCCTCGTTGGCCATGATGCTGTCGGCCGGACCCTCGGCCAGCACCTTGCCCTCGGCCATCACGATCACCGGGTCGCAGAGCTTGCCGATGAAATCCATGTCGTGCTCGATCACGCAGAAGGTGTAGCCGCGTTCCCGGTTCAGCCGGATGATCGCGTCGGCGATGGTCATCAGCAGCGTGCGGTTCACGCCGGCGCCGACCTCGTCCAGGAACACGATCCGCGCATCGACCATCATGCAGCGGCCCAGTTCCAGCAGCTTTTTCTGCCCGCCGGACAGGTTGCCGGCCTTTTCCTCGGCCACGTGGGAAATGGTCAGGAAATCCAGCACCTCGTCGGCGCGGGCGCGCAGGGCGCGTTCCTCGTCGGCGATGCGCCGGCGGCCGAACCAGGTGTTCCACAGGGTTTCCCCGGACTGGCCGGGCGGCACCATCATCAGGTTCTCGCGCACCGACATGGACCCGAATTCATGCGCCATCTGAAAGGTGCGCAGCAGCCCCTTGTGGAACAGCTGGTGCGGGGCCAGGCCGGTGATGTCCTGGCCGCCCATCAGCACCCGGCCCGATGTCGGCGGCAACACCCCCGCGATCACGTTGAACAGCGTCGATTTCCCGGCGCCATTCGGGCCGATCAGCCCGGTAATCGACCCTTTGCGGATGGTCAGGCTGGCACCGTCCACGGCTCGAAAGCCGCCAAAGTGCCGGTGAAGGTCATGGACCTCGATCATGCTTGCTCCGATTCTCCCGCGGGGCTGCCTAGCCGGAGATTGTCGATCCGCCAAGCAAAACCACCGCGGACCCTGCGTCGCGCGGGCTTGCAAGGCCCTTGTCCTCGGCAGCGGCCAGCGCCGCCGGAATCGCCGGGTGCGCGATCGGTAATCGGTTCATGCAGTCCTCCTGTTGGCTGTGGCCATTGCCCGGTCGTTCGGTGCCGGGCTGCGGGCCTGTCGCCCCATGGCGGTGCCGGGGGCGAAAAAACCCCGGCCGAAGCGATCCGGCCGGGGTTTGATGCGGGGGATCAGCGGGTGCGGACCGCGTTCAGCGTGCCGCCCTTGAAATCGACCTCGCGGTAGGTGCCGGCGCTTTCGCCCGGCTCGACGAACTCGACGGCCGAGGCGCCGTCATAGTCGATGTCCTGCCCGGCGGCGAGCAGCTCCAGCCCGCGGGCCAGTTCGCCGGGGCCGATCTTTTCGCCGGGGGCGTTGGCGACATCCATCACCTTGTCCTTGTAGACGCGCGGGTCGCTGGACCCGGCCGCCTGCATCGCCAGCAGCATCAGCGCCGCCGCGTCATAGGATTCCGCCGAAAACGCCGAGGTGCCGTCGAAACCGGCGGCCTTGGCCAGCTCCACGAACTTGTCGCGGCCCTCGCCCTCGGCGGCCGGGTTCTGGCCGAAGGATTTTTCCAGCTCGGTGCCGAACTTGTCCACGACCGGCTGGCCGACCATGCCGTCGGGCAGGACGAAGGTGTCAAAGGCGCCGGCGTCCAGCACGCCGCGCATCACGCCGGAACCGCCCTGGTCGACATAGCCCACCACCGCCAGCGCGTCCCCGCCCGCGGCGGCCAGGGCGCCGACCTCGGCCGAATAATCGGCCTTGCCGTCGTCATGGGCGGAAATCATCGTGACGGTGCCGCCCTTGGCCTCGAACGCGGTCTTGAACGATTCCGCCAGCCCCTTGCCGTAGTCGTTGTTGGTATAGGTGATCGCCACCGACTTGATGCCGTGTTCCAGCGTGATGTCGGCCATCACCTCGCCCTGCCGGGAATCGGACGGCGAGGTGCGGAAGAAGAACCCCTGGTCCTCGATGTCGGTCAGCGCCGGCGAGGTGGCCGAGGGCGAGATCATCACCACCCCGTTCGGCACGCCGACCCGTTCCAGGCTGGCGATGGTTTCGCCCGAGCACATGCCGCCCATGATCCCGTTGACCTTGTCCGAGGTCACCAGCCGCTCGACCGCCGCGACCGAGGCGGCGGCATCGGTGCAGGTGTTGTCAGCGCGCACCGCCACCACGGTCGAGCCGTCCAGCAGCTTGCCCGAGTCGCTGACTTCCTTGATCGCCAGTTCGGCGCCGCTGGCCATCGCCGGCGACAACGATTCGAGCGGGCCGGTAAAGCCCAGCGACAGGCCGATCTTGACCTCTTCGGCCGATGCGAGCCCCGCGCTCAGCGCCAGCGTTGCCGTGGCCAGAAGCAGTTTTTTCATGATTGCTCTCCCTATCGGACATTCGTCCCTGTAGAGACAGTAGGACGGGGTGTTTTGAAAGAAAAGCGGTCTGTTACGACAGGAGCTTGACGTCCCGGTCGCCGCGGTGCGCGCGGATGGGGGCGGTGGCCGGGGCCGTGG